>MEQQ01000079.1:7010-8120 GCA_001770285.1 Betaproteobacteria bacterium RBG_16_66_20 | reverse complement strand
GCAACGCCCGCCGCGACCCCCGCCGCGATCGCGATGCCGCCGCTGCGCGGCACCGGCCGCTGGTGCAGCGAACGCGCGTTCGGCTGATCGAGCAGCAGCCGCCGGCCGGGCGGCGAGAGCAGGACCCACAGGCTGGCGTGCGTAACCACGAGCGCCGCGAGCGCGGCCTGAAATTGCATGGCCTGCATTCTATCTGCCTTGCGTTTGGAACCACCCGGCCGTGAGGCGCAGTCCTTCCTCGAACGTGTATGGCGGCGCCCAGCCGAGCTCGCGCCGGATCGCGCTGTCGTCGACCACCAGCGAACGCGTGAGTTTCCTCGCGGCGGGCGCGATCTCGAGCAGCGCCGCGGGACAGGCAAAGAGCCGGGCCGGCCGCCCGAGCGCGGCGCCGAGCGCGCGGCACAGTGCCGGCGTCGATAGTGCAGCCCCGTCGCTTACGCAATAGGTCTTCCCCGCGGCCGCGGGCGCTTCGAGGCAGCGCACCACGGCGTCGGCGAGATTGCCGGCGAACACCAGGCTGCGGCGGTTGTCGATGCTCGCCAGCGGAAGCGGCCAGCCGCGCGCGACAGCGCCGAGCAGCGCGAGGAAATTCGCCTTCACGCCCGGGCTGTAGGCGAGCGGCGGCCGCAGCACCGTGAGCGCGAGGCCCGGGACCGCGCGCAGCGCGCTTTCCGCCGCGGCCTTGGCGCGCCCGTAGGCGTCTTGCGGCGCGGGCGGGCTCGCGTCGTCGAACGCCGCGCCCGGCGTTTCTTCGCCAAACGCCGCAATCGGCGTTTCCTCACCCAGCACCTTCACCGAACTCATGAACAGCAACTTCGCGCCGGCCGCCGCGGCCGCCCTGCCGAGCGCGAGCACCGCATCCACGTTGACCGCGCGCAGGCGCGATTCGTCCACATCCCGCGAATGCGCGAGCGCGGCGAGGTGCACCACGGCGTCGGCGCCGGCGAGATGCGCCGGCCAACCCGCGAACCCGGCGAGATCTCCGGTAGCGGCACGGTCGAGCGCAACTACCTCGTGGCCGCGCGCGCGCAGCGCCGGAGCCACGGCCTGGCCGATGAATCCCGATGCGCCGGTGACGACGACGCGCATGGCGCTCACGACAGCGCCCGG
>MEQQ01000079.1:5404-6977 GCA_001770285.1 Betaproteobacteria bacterium RBG_16_66_20 | reverse complement strand
GCGAGATTTCCGGACGCAGGCCGCACCACGCGGTGCGCAACGCCCCAGGGCCGCCAGCGCGCCACGGGCGAATCGCCGAACAGCGCCACCACCGGCTTGCCGAGCGCGGCGGCAAGATGCATCGCGCCGCCATCGGGGCACACGACGCGATCGGCGAGCGACAGCGCGGCGATCAGCGTCTTCAGGTCCGGGGTTTCGACTGCAACGACCTTCGCCCCCCCCGCGGTGAGCAGAACCTCGGCAGCCGCTTGGTCATCGCCCGGATGCCTCGGGTTGTCCCTGCGGCCGGGCGCCCAGAGCAGGAGCACTTTGGTTTCTCTTGAAAGCCGCCGTATCAGTTCCGCATAGCGCTGCAGGGGCCACCGTTGTGCCGGCCGGCGCGCGCTGATATGCACCGCGGTGAACGGGCCGGCGCCGAAATCTCTCTCCAGCGCCAGAGCTTTATCCTTGTCGGGGAAAATCCGCAGCGGCCCGGGCACGCCGGCCACGCCCAGCGACCTGCCCAGTTCGAACGTGCGCTCGACCTCGTGCGTCCCGGGACCAAAGGCGGCCGGCGAGGCGATGACCTGCACCGGCTTCAGGCTGCGCGCGATCTTCAGCGACTGCGGCGCGGGCGCGGGCACCAGCACGCAGTCGAGCTTCTCGCGGCGCAGCCGGGAGATCTGGCCGATGCGGCTCCTGAGATGCGCGATCAGGCCGCCGCTGCGGTGCTTCAGTTTCTCGTAAACGAAGACCTCGTCCAGCGCCGGATTGCGCGCCAGCACCTCCGCGTTATAGGTCGTCACCAGCGCCGCGAGCCAGGCGCGCGGCAAATGCGCGCGCAGCGCCTCCACCAACGGCGTGGTGCACGCCAAATCGCCGATATTGTCGCGGCGGAGGATCAGGATGCGCGGCGCGCGCAACGTATGGGCAGCGTCGACAGCCATAGCCCCAGGAGGAGCGCGGCGAGCAGGCCGTGCTCGTGATGCAGCGTCGTATTCACCATGCCGGCCATCACGGTAACGATCCAGGCGCTGGCGGCGCCGCCCCAGGCGAGCCAGGCGGGATCGCCGTCCTGCGGGCGCGGGCGCTCGCGGACCAGCGCCGCGAGCCAGGCGAACAGCACCGCCGCGAGCGCCGCGAATCCCACGGCGCCGCGCTCGGCGAGCGCGTTGACGAACAGGTTGTGGGCGTGCGGAAAGCGCACGTAGCGCGCCGGGTCGTAGTCCTTTCCCGCTTCGCTGCGCCAGGTCCGCACCAGTTCATGGGAGATCAGGCTGTAGTTATCGATGCCGACGCCGAACCACGGGTAGCGCTCCCAGGCCGCGAGCGCCATGCGCCAGATGCCGCCGCGATGAGAAAGCACGTTTTGCGCGGCGACATTGTCCTCCTGCTTGCGGATCACTTCGGCGTTGAATTGAACCAGCGCGGCCACGACCAGCGCAATCGCGGCAAGGCTCGCGACGAGGGGCGCACGCCAGCGCGGCCACCAGGCGGCGGCGATGACCGCAACCATCGCGAGGCCGACGCTGATCGCGCCGCGGCTCGCGGTCACGACGAGCGAAACCAGAACCAGCGCGCAGACCGCGAGCGC
>MEQQ01000079.1:0-5383 GCA_001770285.1 Betaproteobacteria bacterium RBG_16_66_20 | reverse complement strand
CGCCGGCCAGGCGCGCCAGCGCGCGAACAGCCAGCTCGTGCAAACCCCGAGCATGATCGCGAGGTAGATCGCGGTGTGATTGACGTGGCCTACCGAATGCAGCTGCAACGTGCCGCTCCTGCCGGCGCCGCTCCAGAGGCGCCAGTAGCCGTACGCCAGCCCGGCGACGGTCGAGGCGACCAGCGCGCCGAGCATCCAGCGGATTTCCTTCCCGCTGTAGCCGCCCCGCTTCACCATCCAGCCGAGCACCGCGTAGCGGGCCAGCTCGTGCGCGCCGCCAAGCTCGCTGCCCTTCAGACCCGAGAACGCGGCAACCAGGTAGCCCGAAGCGATCCAGAGCGCGAACAGCGTGTCCCACAGGTTCCAGCGGCCGCCGAAATCGCGCGCCCGCGTCCGATTCAACAACCAGGCCGCGACGTAACCCAGCCACGCGAAGTTCTTCGGCGCCTCGAACAAGGGCAGGAAGACGCAGAACGCGATCAGCAGGCCCGTTTCGATCGGAAAGCGGACTTTCTTCAGTTCAGCCAGCATGGCGCGCGCAGTCTAGCGCAGCCTTCAGCACCTCATCGACGCCGATGGCGTGCATGCAGCGCGGCGCGGGACACTCGGCGAGCGTGCGCTGGCAGCGCCGCACCCAGGCGATCTCGCGCTTGAAGAGCGTGCGCTGGTCGCGGCAGGGAAACGGATCCACCGTCACCGCGCGGCCAGGGACCTGGCGCCAGAACTCGCCCGGGCCGAAGAGCGTTGCGGATCCCGGGCCATAGAGCGCGACCGTGGGCGTGCCTGCAAGGCGACCGAGATGCGCAATGCCCGTGTCGGGGCAAAGCAGAAGGCGCGCACCTTTTACGAGATGCCACAGTTGCGCCAGGTCGAGCGCTCCGGCACAGGAGGAAAAGCGGCGCCCGGGATCGATGCCCGCGACCTCACTCTCTTCGCCGCGCCCGCCGCTCCAGACGACCTGAAGATCCCGGCGCTCCAGTTCCCCGGCGACCGCGAGCCACCGCTCGCGGTTCCAGAGCCGCAGCTTGCTGCCGGCGCCGACGTGAAGCACGCAGTATTCCCGGCTTGGCCTGTCGAACGGCGCGCAAGGGGGCGCGGGCCAAGCCTCCGGCCGGTAGGGGCGCGGTGCCGGGCCCTCGGCAAGCATCGCGGCCATGTCCGCCCAGGAAGCGGGCGCATCCGGATACGGCCGCAGCTCGTCGACGGGCCAGCTCTTGTACGCGGGCCGGTCGCCCGCATGCGCGACGATCCAGCGCGCGCCGGCGGCCGCGGCGAGCCAGGCGTGGCGGTTGTCTCCCGGCACGCAGGCGAGATCGAAGCCGCCGGGCGCGAAAAGCGGATCGAGCGTCGCCGCGTCGCGCGGATCGAAGACGACCGGCTCGACGCCGTAGGGACGCGCCGCATAAAGCGGTGCATAGGTGCGCCGCACCGTCATCGCGATGCGCGCCTGCGGATGCCGTTCGCGCAGCTTCGCGAGCAACGGGGTCAGCATCAGGGTGTCGCCGAGAAGCAGATGGTGCGCGATCAGGATGCTGCGTGGGTCTCCGGGGCGCTCGCGCCTGCCCGCAAAGCGCGCGAGGAGCGCGCGCGGGACGATCTGCAGCCGCGCGCCGAGACGGCTAGCCACCCGCCGCCTTGCGGTAGACCGCTTCCATCCGGTCGAGCATGCGCTCGTAGGAGTAGCCCTCTACGCAGTGCTTGCGGGCCGCTTCGCCCAGCTCGCGCCGCAAGCCCGCGTCGCCCGCGAGGCGTTCGATCGCCGCCGCGAGCGCGCTCGCGTCGCGAGGCGGCACCAGCAGCGCGGTGCGGTCATGCTCGGCAAGCTCGGGAATGCCGCCTACCGGCGTGGTCACGCATGGCAGCTCCGTCAGCATCGCCTGCACCAGCGCCTGCGGCACGCCTTCGTTGGCGAACGAGGGCAGCGCGAAGATGTCGAGCGCGCGCAGCCAGGGCAGCACGTCGGCCTGCTGGCCCTGCATGCGCACCCGCCCCCGCAGGCCGAGCTTTGCGATCTTCTGCTCGAGCGCCTCGCGCTGCGGACCGTCGCCTACGATCACCAGCTCGATGCCGGAAGGAAGACGCGTCATGGCTTCCAACAGCACGGCATGGCCTTTCCAGCTGCGCAGCGTCGCGACGATACCGACCAGCGTCTTGTCCTCGGGCAGGCCGAACCTGGCGCGGGACGCTTTGCGCTCGCCGGGCCGGAAGCGCCCCGCGTCGATGCCGGTGGGCACCGACTCGATCCGCGATTCGGCGAAGCGGTTGTGCTCCACCAGCTGGCGCTTCAACGCCTCGCCCGTGGTGACGACGCGCGCGGCGGCGCGCATGTAGAGCCAGCGCGAAAGCGGCCCGCGCGGCACCGGCGCCGAAATGTGGCGCATGCGCACGATCGGCACCGGGCGGCCGAGGATCGGCATCGCGAGCGCCGCGAGCCAGGAATCGGTGGAGCTGTGCGTGCACACGACGTCGCTCGGGTTGGCGCGCAGCCATGCGACCAGGGCGCGCAACCCCCGGGGACGCTTTTTTTCGATCGGCAGCGCCGCCACCGGAACGCCCCAGCTTGCGCTTTCCGCGCAGATGCGCGCCTGCGGCGGACACAGGAGTTTCACGTCGTGGCCGCGCCGGATCAGGCCCTGCGCCTCGGAAAGAGTCCGGATCTCCTGTCCGCCCCAGCCGAGCGAGGACTCGGTGTGGACGATCCGGAGCGATTTCATGTCTTCGCGTTTTCGGTGGCGAATTGCATTTGATACAACCTTGCATAAACCCCGCCACGCGCGATCAGTTCCACATGGGTCCCGGTTTCCGCGATCCGCCCGCGCTCGAGCACCACGATGCGGTCGGCGCGCTCGATGGTCGACAGGCGGTGCGCGATCACGAGCGTGGTGCGCCCGCGCATCAGCGTCTCCAGCGCCTGCTGCACCAGGCGCTCGGACTCGGAGTCGAGCGCCGAGGTGGCCTCGTCCAGGATCAGCACCGGCGCGTTCTTCAGCAGGGCGCGCGCGATCGCGAGGCGCTGGCGCTGGCCGCCCGAGAGCCGCATGCCGTTCTCGCCGATCAGCGTCTCGAGGCCCTGCGGCGTCTCGCGGATGAACTCCATCGCGTGCGCCGCTTCGGCCGCGGCGGTCACTTCCCGGTCGCTCGCCGCGCCCATCCGGCCATAGGCGATGTTGGCGCGGATGCTGTCGTTGAACAGCACCACGTCCTGCGACACCAGCGCGAGATTGGCGCGCAGGCTTTCGAGCTTGAGCGTCTGCAGGTCGTGGCCGTCGAGCAGGATCCGGCCGGAATCCGGCGCATAGAAGCGCGGCAGAAGGTTCGCGAGCGTGGTCTTGCCCCCGCCCGAGCCGCCGACCAGCGCCACCGTTTCACCCGGCCGGAGCGCGAAGCTCACCGAGCTCAGCGCCGGTTCGGTACGCGTCGGATAGGTGAGGCTGACGCTCTGGAATTCGATCTCGCCGCGGGCGCGCGCGAGCTGCCCGGCCCCTTTGTCCTCCTCCGCCGGCGTGTCGATCAGCTCGAACACGCTTTCGGCGGCGGCGAGGCCGCGCTGCAGCGGGGCGTTGATCTCGGTGAGGTGCTTCAGGGGCGAGAGCAGCATCAGCATCGCCGTCATGAACGAGGCGAACTCTCCCAGCGTCGCGCGCGCGGCGAGCGATTCCTCCAGCGCGATGTAGACGATGATCGCGAGCGCGAGCGCTGCCAGGAAATGCGTGACCGGCGTGGTGAGCGCCGCCGGCACCGTCTGGCGCATGGCGAAACCGCGCAGGCGCTGGTTGGCGCGCTCGAAGCGCCGCGCTTCGTATTCCTGCCCGCCGAAAACCTTGACCACCTTGTGGCACTCGATCGTCTCCTCGAGCACGTGCACCAGGTCGCCCATGGCGTGCTGCGCTTCGCGCGCCATGCTGCGCAAGCGCCCCGACAGCAGCCGCACGAACAGCGCGATCGGCGGACCCACCGCGAGCGCGATCAGCGTCAGCTTCCAGTTCAGGTACAGCAGCCAGCCGAGCAGCCCGATCACCCGGATCGAATCCTGCACCGCGGCGGTCAGAACCGTGGTCGCCGCGGAGGTCACCCCGCCCACGTCGTAGGCGACCTTCGAGAGCACCGCGCCCGAGCTGTGGTCGTCGAAAAATCGCGCCGGCAGGCGCACCAGCCGCGCGAACATCGCCGCGCGCAGGTCGAGCACCACGCGGCTGCCCACCCAGGCGAGGAAATAGGACGAACTGAAGGTCAGCACGCCGCGCAGCAGGAAGATGCCCACGATGGCCGCGGCGAACAGGAGCGGCGGCAGCGCGAGCTGCTTGTCGGCGCCGAAGCCGCGATCGAGCAGCGGCTTGATCAGCGCGGGGAACAGCGGCTCGGTCGCGGCGGCCGCCACCATCCCCGCCACCGCCAGGCCGAATGCCTTGGCGTAGGGCCGGACGTACGACAGCAGCCGGAAGTAGAGCGCGCGGCTGCCGCCCTTCGTTGCGCTCACGCCGCCCTCCGGCGCGCCGCGCGCCACGCGTTGATTGCCGAGAGCATCTCGCCGGCGCGGTGGCGGAATGTGTGCTCGCGCATCACGCGCGCGTGTGCCCGGGCGGCGACGGCGCGCGCCTCGCCGAAGTGCGCGAGAAAGTGCGCGATGCGCGCGTCGGCTTCGTCCAGCCCCTGGAACTCGATCCATTCGCTGCCCGGCTCGAAAGCGTCGGCGGCATGCAGCCTGCGGTCCGACAACAGAAATCCGCCGCAGGCAGGTATGCCGAAGCAGCGCTCGGGCAGCCCATGGCCCACCGCGTAGCCGTACTCGCATCCCGCGCCGAAGCTGAGATTGATGCGCGTGCGCTGGATCAGCTCGCGCTGCTCTGCCGGCGAAAGCGCCGTGCGCCGGGTATCGATGAACGAATGGACGATGCCGCGGCCGGCGAGCCGCTGCGCCAGGGCGTCGAAGAACTGCGCGCGCGCGCGGTACTCCTTGTAGGCCTCGCCATCGAGCAGGCCGAAGAAGCCGACCTCGTAGCGGTAGCGCGCGGGGTCGTCGAGATCCTCCAGGCGCAGGCCCCCAAGGTTGTAGACATCGGTCTGCGCCGCATTCTGCAACAGCAGCTGCGTGTGCGCGAAACGCCGCCCGTCGGCGAGCGCATGCGAGGCGTAGATGTCGATCAGCTTCGCGCGTTCGAGCAGCGCGAGGCGCCACGGCGCCTTGTTCATGTAGCCGGGAGCGTCGCGGTTCCACACCACCAGCGGCGCGGCGCGGCGCGCGAGCGCGCGCTTGAGACGCCAGACCTCGAGCGGGCGCTTGAGGCAGTCGTAGAAGCTCACGAAGCAGGCGTCGACCCGGGCCAGCAGCGCCGCGTCGGGCTGCCACGCGTCGCGCACCACTTCGACCCCCAGCTCTTGGATG
>MEQQ01000078.1:7341-15644 GCA_001770285.1 Betaproteobacteria bacterium RBG_16_66_20 | reverse complement strand
TTTCTATCCTAATCAATGCAAGGGGGGAGCGCAAACGCCACCGCGCTGCCCCTTGACGGGGGTTCGGAAGGCGGGTAAAAGCCGCCGAATGTCAATCATGGAGAGGGATGGTTCGATGGCTACCGGCACGGTGAAGTGGTTCAACGACGCGAAAGGCTACGGGTTCATCACGCCGGATGACGGCAGCGAGGACCTGTTCGCGCATTTCTCGGCGATCAACATGCAGGGCTTCAAGAGCCTGAAGGAAGGCCAGAAGGTCAGTTTCGACGTCGTGCAGGGGCCCAAGGGCAAGCAGGCCTCGAACATCCAGAAAAGCTAGCAGCCCGCGTCCTCGCATCCTGAGGCAACAAAAAAGCCGCCCGAGGGCGGCTTTTTTGTCGTTCCGACCCCTGCCGCTACATTCTTTCAATCATGGCCTGCCCGAAGCCCGAGCAGGAGACTTTCTTCGCACCTTCCATCTGGCGCGCGAAGTCGTAGGTGACGACGCGGTCGCCGATCGCCTTCTCGATCGAATTGATGATCGCGTCGGCGGCTTCGAACCAGCCCATGTGCCGCAGCATCATCTCGGCCGACAGGATCTCCGATCCGGGATTCACCTGGTCCTTGCCGGCGTACTTGGGCGCGGTGCCGTGCGTCGCCTCGAACATCGCCACCGTGTCCGACAGGTTGGCGCCCGGCGCGATGCCGATGCCGCCGACCTCCGCGGCGAGCGCGTCGGACAGGTAGTCGCCGTTCAGGTTGGTGGTCGCCAGCACGTCGTACTCCGCCGGGCGCAGCAGGATCTGCTGCAGCATGGCGTCGGTGATCACATCCTTGACCACGATGTCCGGCCCGCCCTTGGGGTTGTTGAAGCTGCACCAGGGACCGCCGTCGATCGGCTTGGCGCCGAATTCCTTCTGCGCGAGTGCGTAGCCCCAGTCGCGGAAGCCGCCTTCGGTGAACTTCTGGATGTTGCCCTTGTGCACCAGGGTCACCGACTTTCTCCTGTTGTCGATCGCGTACTGGTATGCGCGCCGGATCAGCCGCTCGGAGCCCTCGATCGACACCGGCTTGATACCGATGGCCGATGAATCCGGGAAGCGGATCTTGGTGACCTTCATTTCCTTGATCAGGAAGTCGATCACCTTCTTCGCCTCGGCCGATTTGGCCGGCCATTCGATGCCCGCGTAGATGTCCTCCGCGTTTTCGCGGAAGATCACCATGTCGACATTGTGCGGTTCCTTCACCGGGCTCGGCACGCCCTTGAACCAGCGCACCGGCCTGAGGCATACGTAGAGGTCGAGTTCCTGGCGCAGCGCGACGTTGATCGAACGGATGCCGCCGCCGACCGGGGTGGTGAGCGGACCCTTGATCGAAACCACGAATTCCCGCGCGGCTTGCAGCGTCTCCTCGGGCAGCCACACGTTCTCGCCGTAGACCCTGCAGGATTTCTCGCCGGCGTACATCTCCATCCAGACGATCCTCTTCTTGCCGCCGTAGGCCTTGTTCACCGCGGCGTCCACGACCTTGAGCATCACCGGGGTGATGTCGATGCCGGTGCCGTCGCCGACGATGTAGGGAATGATCGGGTTGTCCGGAACCGTGAGCGAGAAGTCCTTGTTGACCCTGATCTTCTCGCCGTCCGAGGGGACCTTGATGTGCTTGTACGCCATGAATGCTCCTGAAACAGGGGATGGGGAAATTGGGGAAGCGCGGATTATAAGAGAATGACCTTATCCATCAGGTGATTAGGAAATTCTTGCGTAAACAAGGACTTGTTTCCATTTGATGGAAAATCCCCTTTTGTTTACAATGGTTTGCGTGGGGCAACCCACGGCAGGGAGGCAATACGGGGGAGGCCCGCAAGGTCAGTCAACCGCTTGGGCCGTGGCGCGTATTTCGCAACGGGGCAGGGCGGCAACTCGTTGCGTCACCCCGGGGAAAATTACCTATACCTATACCAGGAGATTGAAATGACCAAGTTGCTGTCGATGATTGTCGCCGCCATGTTCGCGGCCGTGAGCGTGTCCGCGATCGCCCAGGACAAGAAGAAGGAAGCGCCGAAGAAAGAGGCGAAGAAAGAGATGAAGAAGGGCGAGGGCAAGAAGGAAGAAGCCAAGAAAGAGGCCAAGAAAGAGGCCAAGAAGGAAGACAAGAAGGGGAAGTAATCGTCTCGCAACGGACGGCAAGAAGGCAGGGCGCGACCCTGCCTTTTTCTTTTCCATGACTCTGAGAACATTTCTATTCCTGTTGGCAACATGGTTTTCGGCCGGCGCGCACGCGCAGCTTCCCGCCGTGGAGCTTGCCGCGGGGATGCATCTTATCCGCGCCGAGGTCGCAGACAGCATGGGCACGCGCATGGAAGGCCTGATGCACCGCAAGTCGATGCCGCAGAACTCGGGCATGGTGTTCGTGTTCGATGAAAACGCCACCCACTGCATGTGGATGAAAAACACCCTGATTCCGCTCTCGGTCGCGTTCATCGACGAGGCCGGCGCGATCATCAACATTGCCGACATGCAGCCGCACAGCGAGCAGTCGCACTGCGCGGCGCGTCCGGCGCGCTACGCGCTCGAGATGAACAGGGGCTGGTTCGCGCAGCGCGGCATCAAGCCCGGCACGAAATTGCGCGGCCTCGACAAGCTCGCGCCGCGCTAGTGCGGGTGGCGGTGGTGGATGTCCGGGTAGTGCGGATGGCTGTGCAGCATGCGCGCGTGCCTATGCGCATGCGTGTGGGGTTCCGATCCGTCCCAGTCGAAATCGTGCCGATGCCGATGGTGTTCGTCGTGCACGTGGCCGTGCGCGTGCTCGAGCGGCTCATGCAGATGTTCGTGCACATGTCTTTCGGTGACATGCAGCCAGACGCCCGCGGCCGCCAGCGGCAGCGCCAGCCAGAACCATAAGCCGGGAACCTCCCCGAGCGCGGCGAGCGCCAGCACAACCCCGGCAAAAGGTGCGATCGAAAAATACGCGCTGGTCCGCGCGGTGCCCAACTCGCGCAGGGCGACGACGAACAGCGCCAGGCTCACGCCGTAGCCGAAAAAGCCGACCAGCCCCGAGGCCGCGACTTCGATCGCCGAAGGCCGGGCACCTCCCATGGAAAGCGCAATCGTGATGTTCACCGCGCCCGCAGCGATGCCTTTGATCGCAGCGATGGTCACCGGGTCGCCGGCCGAAATTCTGCGCGTAAGGTTGTTGTCGATCGCCCACGCCAGGCAGGCGGCGGCGACAAACAGCGCGCCGGTGCTGACGCCGCCCAATGCGCCGGGCTCGAGCGAGGCGAGTGCGGCTGCCGCTACGATCAGCGCCATGCCGAGCGCGATGCGGCGGTCGAAATTCTCCCGGAACACGAACCATGCGATCAGCGCCGTGAACGCGCCTTCGAGGTTGAGGAGCAGCGATGCGGTCGATGCGGGCGTCGCACCGGGAACGACGCTGAGACCCTGCATCAGCAGCACCGGGGCCGCGATGCCGCCCGAAAGTACGGCGCCCGCGAGCCACGGCAAGTCGGCCTGCGTGAGCGACGCGGGGCCGGTCGGCGAGGTCGTAGCGGTGGAACGCAGTGCGATCCAGAGCGACAGCCCGATTCCGCTTCCGGCATAGAGCAGGCCGGCGAGCAGGAACGCCGGCATTTCACCGG
The DNA here is from genome assembly GCA_001770285.1 of Betaproteobacteria bacterium RBG_16_66_20. Taxonomy (GTDB): domain Bacteria; phylum Pseudomonadota; class Gammaproteobacteria; order Burkholderiales; family SG8-39; genus RBG-16-66-20. The sequence goes on along the minus strand of MEQQ01000078.1, from coordinate 12,025 downwards.
CCAGGATTTTTGCTGCAGGAGTGCTCGCGCCGAACAGGGCAGCTGCTGCAAGCGCGTATGCGACGGCGCGCTTCGGCGGCACGGCTAATTCAAAAAAGAAACGCGGCCGAAGCCGCGTTCCATGGACCAACGAAGCCTTGGCTCAGAATCCGCCATGCGACTGCGCGGCCATGCAGTACAGCATCGGGAGCGAGAGCATGGTGTTGAAGCGCGAGGTGAGCATCGCCATGCGCGCGGCGGCGGCCTTTTCAGCCGCCTCGACCTGAACGATGCCAAGCGCTTTCTTCTGGTTCGGCCAGATGATGAACCAGACGTTGAACGCCATCACCAGCGCAAGCCACATGCCGACGCCGATCGCGCGCGCGCCCGGTTGAAGGGTAAACGCGGCCACGAAAAAGCCCAGCATCCAGGCCAGCAGCAATCCGGTTACGACCGTGGCCAGCGCAGCCCAGCGGAACCAGAACAGCGCCTCCGGCGCAATCACCTTGCCGATCGCCGGTTTCTGCTCGTCCGGGATCTTCGGCATGGACGGGATCTGCACGAAATTGAAATACCAGAGCAGTCCGATCCACATCACGCCCGCGAGAATGTGGAGCCAGCGCATGAAGAACGTCCAATAGCCGTGGCCCGCCATCGTGCCGAAGGTGCCGGCGATGCCGAGCATGACGACGACGAGGACGATCCCTGCGATGACGGTGCGGCCGAGGGACTGGAAGATCGCGCCCATGGATGCCTCCTGTTGAGGTTCTGTGGAAAACGCAAAAATTTTATCATGAGTCAACGAGCGGGCGCGGCGCGCCGGCGTGCGCGGGACTGCGCTCCAGGCGACGGCTGTAGGCCGACATCGCAAAGCAGAACGCGAAGTAGACCGCGGACACGAACAGGTAGGCCTCCACGCCGAAGCCCGACCAGGCCGGGTCCTGCAGAGAGACCTTGATGGTGCTGAGGAGATCGAACAGGCCGATGATCAGCACCAGCGAGGTGTCCTTGAAAAAGCCGATGAAGGTGTTCACCAGCGGCGGGATGGAGATGCGCAGCGCCTGCGGCAGGATCACCAGCCGCGTCTTGCCCCACCAGGAAAGGCCGAGTGCGTCGGCGGTTTCCTCCTGATGTCGCGGAATCGCCTGCAGCCCGCCGCGTACCGCCTCGGCGAGGTAGGCCGCGGCGAACAGGATCAGCGCGAGCTGCGCGCGCAGCAGCTTGTCGATGGAGACGCCCGCAGGCAGGAACAGCGGCAGCATGACCGATGCCATGAACAGCACGCTGATCAGCGGCACGCCGCGGATCAGCTCGATATAGGCGATGCAGGCGGTGCGCAGCAGCGGCATCTCCGAACGGCGGCCGAGCGCGAGCAGGATCGAGAGCGGAAACGCGAACGCGACGCCGAAGCTGGCGAGCAGCAGCGTGAGGATCAGCCCGCCCCAGCGTTCGTTCTCGACGTAGGCGAGACCGAAGGCGCCGCCCCACATGAGCGTCGCGATCAGCGCCAGACCCGAACCCCAGACCGCCGCGAGCCACCAGTTCCAGAATTTCCTCATCGAACTGAAAATCCAGAGAAAAATGAGGATTGCGGTGGCGAGCGCGGGGCGCCAGTGCTGCTCGAAGGGGTAGGTGCCGAACAGGATGAAGCGGTGCTTCTCGGCGATGAATGCCCAACACGCGCCGCCGCCCCCGGGTTGCCGGCAGGCGCGCGGGTCGGGCGAGCGCCAGACGGCGTCGATCAACGCCCAGTCGACGAACGGCGGCGCGAGCTTCCACGCCAGCCACAGGATCGCGATCGTGGCGATGGCGCTCGGCCAGCTCGAAAACAGATTGTCCCTGAACCACTTCACCGCAGCATTCCCCGCAGCGCCACGCGCCGGTTGTACCAGTTCATGAACGCCGAGATCGAGAGGCTGATGGTGAGATAGACGCCCATGATGATCGCGATTCCCTCGATCGCCTGCCCGGTCTGGTTCATGGTGGTGTTGGCGATCGAGACCAGGTCCGGGTAGCCGATCGCCACCGCGAGCGAACTGTTCTTGGTGAGGTTCAGGTACTGGCTGGTCATCGGCGGCACGATCAGGCGCAGCGCCTGCGGCAGGACCACGAAGCGCATCGCGGCGCGGCGCGCGAGGCCGAGCGAGTAGGCCGCCTCGATCTGGCCGCGGTCCACCGACAGGATCCCCGCGCGCACGATCTCGCCGATGAACGCGGCGGTATAGGTCACGAGGCCCACGAGCAGCGCCGCGAACTCCGGACTGAGCGTGGCGCCGCCCGCGAAGTTGAAGCCCGAGAGAACCGGAGAGTCGCCGGGAAGCGGAAAGAAGATGCCGCGGTTCGAGAGAAATACGCCCGGCAGCGGGTTGAGCGCCTCGGCCGGCCCGGGAAGGTTCTCCGAGATCAGCGCGTACCAGAAGAACAGCTGCACCAGCAGCGGCACGTTGCGGATCACCTCGACGTAGGCTCCGGCCAGTTTTGCGAGCAGCCAGTTCGGCGACAGGCGCGCCAGCCCGAGCAGCGCACCGAGCGCGGTGGCGAAGACGATGCCGATGAGCGCAATGCGGAAGGTGTTCGCGAGTCCGATTGCGAGCGCGCGCAGATAGCTGTCGGCAGCGCTGTAGGCGAGGCCTGCGGTCTCGCCGATCTCGAATCCGGCCTCCCGCCAGAGAAACGCGAAGCCGCTCGCGATCCGGCGCGCTTCGAGGTTCGCCGCGGTATTGGAAACGAAATACCAGGCGGCGAGCGCGAGCGCCGCGGCGAGCGCCGCCTGGACCAGCAGCTGCCGCGCGCGCGCAGTCACGCCCGCCCGATCACGCCGGCCGGGTCAAGCTAGCGGATCGGCGGCGCGTACATCAGGCCGCCCTGGGTCCAGAGCGCGTTGATGCCGCGTTCGAAGCCGAGCGGCTTCAGATTGGCATCGAAGCTCTCGCCGTAGTTGCCGACCTGTTTCACGATGTTCAGCGCCCAGCGGTTGTCCAGGGCCAGCATCTTTCCGATGTCGCCGGTCGCGCCGATGAAGCGCTGCACGGCCGGGTCCTTGCTGGCCGCGGCCTGGTCTATGGTTTTCGAGCTGAGGCGCATTTCCTCGGCCTCGATCATCGCGAACAGCGACCACTTGACGACGTCGAACCAGCGGTCATCACCGTGGCGCACCGCCGGCCCGAGCGGTTCCTTGGAGATCACCTCGGGCAGGATGATGTGCTCCTCGGGCTTGGGCGCGCGCGATCCGCGCACCGACACCAGACCCGATACGTCCGTGGTGAACACGTCGCAGCGGCCCGCGAAGTAGGCGTTCAAAACCTCCTCCAGCTTCTCGATTACCACCGGTTTGAAAGTCATGCGGTTGGCGCGGAAGTAGTCCGCGAGATTGAGCTCGGTCGTGGTGCCCGGCTGCACGCAGACCGTCGCCCCGTTGAGCTGCTTGGCGCTCTTGACGTTCAGTTTTCTGGGCACCATGAAACCCTGGCCGTCGTAGAAATTCACGCCGACGAAGTTCAGGCCAAGGCTGGTATCACGCGTGATGGTCCAGGTGGTATTGCGCGCGAGCACGTCCACCTCGCCCGACTGCAGCGCGGTGAAGCGCTGCTGCGCAGTCAATGGCGTGTACCTTACCTTGCTGGCGTCGCCGAACACGGCGGCGGCGACTGCGCGGCAGACATCCACGTCCAGGCCCTTCCACACGCCTTTCGAATCGGGCTGGGAGAAGCCGGCGAGGCCGGTATTGACCCCGCATTGCACGAAACCCTTCTTCTGTACCGCGTCCAGCGTGCCCTGGGCGTGGAGATCGCTGATGCCGAGCAACGCGAGCGCGAATGCGCCCGCCCATCCGACCGGGTTTTTCATGAGGTTCCTCCTGTACGGCGCGAGCAGGAGAATAGCCGAAATAGCGCGCGAAGAGCCTGTGGCCTGAAAGCTTAGCCAGGCGCAACCGGCGCCTGCGGCTGGGGAAGCAGCGGGAACGCGGCGCGGTCGAACGCCGGGTCGGTGACGCGGCCGGCGAGCGCGGCGAGCGCGTGGTCCTCGTGCACGAACACGTTGTCCGCGCCGATGATCTCGAGCGTGCCGGTCGCGCGCAGCACGTCCAGCACCTGCTTCTTCAGTCCGCTGAAGGCGAGGCCGACGCGGTTCTCGCCAAGCCGCTGCGCCAGCAGGCGGATCGTCTCCTCGCCCGAGGCGTCGATCTGGTTGATGCCGTCAGCTACGACGAGGATGTTGCGCGCCTTGGGAAAGCGCGCCGAGATGTCGAGCAGCGTGTCCTCGAAGTACGGTACGTTCGCGAAATACAGCTGCCCGTCGAAGCGCACCGCGACAATGTGCTCGCTGAGCGGCAGCGCGTGCAGCGCCGCGTCGCGCAGCGTTCCGTCCGGATGGCGGCCGAGAATCGCGACGCGCGGCCGCATGGAGCGATACAGGAAAAGCAGAAGCGACAGCCCCGCGCCGACGAGAATCGCGATGTCCAGGTGCGGCGCAAACGCGAGCGCGGCCGCGAATGTGAGCGCGCCGGCGATACCGTCGTGAGGTTGCGCCTTCCAGGCGCGCCGGATGCCGTCGAAGTGCACCAGTGAAATTACCGCCAGCATGATGACCGCCGCGAGTACCGCCTGCGGCAGATGATAGAGGAACGGCGTAAGGAACAGCAGCGTCAGCATCACGATGCCCGCGGTCACCGCCGAAGCAAGCCCGGTCTGCGCTCCGGCCTGGA
>MEQQ01000078.1:4163-7315 GCA_001770285.1 Betaproteobacteria bacterium RBG_16_66_20 | reverse complement strand
CCACTGGCGAGAAACCACTGCGTGACGCTGCCGGCAAGGTTGGCCAGTCCCTGGCCGATCAGCTCCTGATTCGGATCGAGACGCTGGCGCGTGCGCGCCGCGATCGCCTTGGCGATCGAAATCGCTTCCATGAAGCCGACCAGGGAGATGACAAGGGCGGTCGCCAGCAGGCCGGCGACGGTCCCGAAATCGAGTTGCGGCAACTTGATGTCCGGCAGCCCCGCGGGAATTCGCCCGACCACCTCGCCGCCGCCCTGAAAGCGAATGCCGCTCTCGTCGAGAGACTGGATGCGCCAGCGGATGGCGTCTCCTGCGATCGCCGATCCCTGAGGATGGAAGCGCACCTTCCCCGAGGCGTCGCGCGCCTGCTCGAAAACAAGCTTGCGCAGCAGGCGCAGGCGCCGCCGGTTCTCGGCGTTGCGGTCCTCGATGCGCAGCCCAAGCAGCTCGATCTCGTAGTTGAGTGCCGCCGCATGCTGGCTGCCCGCGGGCTGGCGGCGGTCGGTCCGAGCGAGATCGGCTTGTTTCGCGCGTTGTTCCGATTCGATTGCATGGGTCCTTTCGCGCGTAACCAGATATTCGGTCGCGAGCGCGCGGGCCTCGGAATCGGCGAGCTGCCCGACTGTGCCGGTCGCGGAGCGCTCGAAGCCGATCGCGGCGCTGATCGCAGTCGCGAACGTGACCGCAATCAGCACGCCCGGCCACTTCGGCAGAAAGCGGCGAAATGCGTACATGGCGACGAATGCGCCGACGCCGAACGCGAGCGTCGGGAAATGACTCTCCGGCAGTTGCTGCAGCACGCCCCAGACATCGAGCAGGAACACATCGCTGCGCGGCATCGGCACGCCGAGCACCTTGCTCGCTTGCGAGAGCGCAATGATGATCGCCGCGGCGCTCGTGAACCCCGCGATCACGGGGTGCGAGAGGAAATTGACCACGAAGCCGAGCCGGAACGCGCCCAGCGCGAGTTGCATGCAGCCAACCATGAACGCAAGCGCAATCGCAAGCGCGACATACTGGGCCGAGCCCTGGGCGGCGATCGGCGTGAGCGCCGCGGCGGTGAGCAGCGACACCACGGCGACCGGCCCGGTGGCGAGCTGCCCCGAGGAGCCCCACAGGCCGGCCACCAGCACCGGGAGAAAAGCGGTGTACAGGCCGTAGTGCGCTGGCAGGCCCGCGATCTGCGCATACGCCATCGACTGGGGCACGAGTACCAGCGCGACCGTGATACCCGCGACGATATCGTTGCGCAGCGTCGCCCGGGACATCGGGAACCATGCGAGAAACGGTAGGATCCGGGCGGGCCGCATCTGGCGGACGCAGTCTCAGGTTGCCTTTACGACCAGCACGGCGCACGGCGTACGGTTCAGGACCTTTTCGGAATTGCTGCCCACAAGCAGGCGCTCGAACCCGCCGCGGCCGTGGCTGCCCATGACGATCAGGTCCGCGCTCGTCCTTGCTGCCGCGGCCACGATCATTTCAGCCGCGGGTCCTTCCGGTACTTCGCCGTGCGCTTCAATGCCGTCTTTGCGTAGCAATCCGACGATGCGCTCGACGACAGCGGGCGCTTCCCTACGGCGCGCTTCGGCGTGTGCGGGCACGACTACAGATACCACGGTCACCGGCGTTTCGCATAGTTTCGCGAGGCTGCCGGTCGCCACCGCAGCCGCGTCGCTGAAACGCGAACCATCGGTCGCCACCAGGAACCGCCGGCCATGGAGCTCGGCGGCGCGCGGCACGACCAGAACACTGCAATGCGAACTCCCGATAAGCTTCAGCGTCGCGTCGCCCACCATCAAACGCGCGAGTCCCCGACGGCCACGCCGGCCGAGAATGATGAGATCGGCGCCGAAGCGGTCGCTTTCCTCCACAATCCGTTCGTGCACGCTGGCGCCCTGTACGACCTCGGTTTCGCATTCGATGCCGGCGGCGGCGGCCCGCGCCGCCACTTCGTCCAGATGCGCACGCGCGCCGTCGAACTCCTGCTTGAGGAGCTGCTCGCCCATTTCTTCGTGCTCGAGATCCCCGGCCACCACGGCGACCACGCGCACGCGCGCGCCGCATCGCTTCGCCAGGCGCAGGGCTTCACGCACCGCTCCCGCGCTGAACTCGGAAGCATCGCTCGCCAAGAGAAAGCGTTCGAATCGTCCGATCGGCGAGAGCTGCGCGGCCGCAGCTGCGACCACGATGGTAGGCCTGGCAGCACCGGTCGCCGCTGCAACGGCGAGCTCCGCCTCGCGCTGCGCCCGCATGCCCTTGCGCAGCGCCGACAGTATGATCAAGGCGCCGCTCGCGAGCGCAAACAGCATGATGCCGAAGCTCGCGCCTTTCAGAGCGCTCGCCGTGCGCTCGCCCAACCTGTCGATCATGTCGAGTTCCGAGAGATAGACCGGGATCACGAGCGCGCGGCTCACGAGCACGAGCACCATGATCGTGCCCATCACCACCTTGATCATGTGCGGCTTGACGTAAGTCGTGCCAATCGCGCCGAGCTGGATTCCGAAGAGCGACCCGGCAAGGATGATCATCGCGAGGCGGATGTCCACGAGACCGCTCCAGGCATACTTGATCGTGCCGCCGAGGCCCATCACGAACGCGATGACGAGTTCGGTGGCCGAGGCGATGAGGCTCGGGGCACCGAGGACGTAATGCATGCCCGGCACGCCGATGAAGCCTCCGACAGCAATGGTCGCGGCGAGCATGCCCGTGGCGAAGCCGAGCGGGATGGTGAATAGCACCGATATCCGGGTGCCGAGGCTCGTGAAATGCACCATGGTGTACGGAATGTGGACGCCCTGCACCCATCGCGCCAGCCTGCTCACCTGCTCCGATGCGTGCGCGGTGCCGCTGCGGTGGATTTTCCATGCATCCCACAGGACATAGCCGCCCACGATGGCGAGCACGATGACGAACGCCACGCTGACGTAGAGATTGGATCCCGCGTCGCCGTAGGCGCGCCGGACATCCTCCTGTATCTGCGCACCGTAGAGCACCCCGGCTTCCGCCGAGATTCCCATCACGAGTCCGAGCTTGACGTCCACCTGTCCGTAGCGCGCCCGCTTGATTGCGCCGACCAGTGCCTTCGGGAACTTATGGCACATATTGGAAGCGACCGCGACGACGGCCGGCACGCCCATGCTCATCATGGCGGG
>MEQQ01000078.1:3778-4141 GCA_001770285.1 Betaproteobacteria bacterium RBG_16_66_20 | reverse complement strand
CCGGAGCCGATGAAGCCGCTTACCAGGCCGCCGATGAAGCCGACCACCAGCAGGTAAAGAATGTTGAGAGGATCGAGCTGAATGAAGCTCGCCGCGGCATCCACCGTGGATCGGTCCGGCTACTTCTTGGCCTTGACGCCGAGCACGTCCCAGAAATTCCCGGTGAATGCGCCGTGCGCGAGCGAGAAGGTGAAAGCGATCGCTACTGGAATGAGAAAATACCAGCCGCCTTGAGCCGATAGCTCGAGGACCGGACCCTCCAGCAGGAAGAGGAGTGCGTAGAGAACCGACGCGACAGCCCCAAGCGCTACCATTTTCGTGATCTGCCGGTCAGAAACCGTTGACGAAAAACGCGCCATCTCG
>MEQQ01000078.1:0-3751 GCA_001770285.1 Betaproteobacteria bacterium RBG_16_66_20 | reverse complement strand
GCGCCATCTCGAACTCCATGTTGACTCCGAGCCCGACCCGAGGCGGCCCGCGAAGAACCTGCGTCGCGCAATCGCGGCGCTTCAAAAAATGCTAGCACTCTGGCGAGCAAGCAGGCATAACACATGCGAAGGTCCCCATAAAGCATTTCGTGCGCGGCATCAATCAGCGAGTGCGTTCCGCGGTTTCAGGGGGATCGAGGGCGCTCGCGCCACTGGCGACCGGCGGTGCAAGTGATCGGCACTCCTCGAAGATCCGCGCCTGGCAGGTCGTGCACACGCCGCGGTCGAGCCGCCCGAAGATCGCAGCGATCGCCTGGCCCTTGGTCGCGAAGACCGCGTCGTCGCCGAACTTCCCGGCGAACGCGGGCCCGCGAAGCATCTTCGACGCTGACTCGCGCAAGCCGTGAAAGTAGAGGCCGCCGCCGCGCGAGCGCCGACGCTCGGCTTCGCGCGCGAGCAGTTCTGCCCCCGCCACGTCGACGAAGTTCATGCCCTTGGAAAGCACCAGCAGGTGCTTCTGCGCCGGGCGCTGTTCCTCCGCGCGATGCATGTAGTCACCCACGTGGTCGACGGCGCCGAAGTACAGCGAGCCCTCGATGCGCAGCATTCTCAACTGCGGGCATTCCGCTTCGCCCGGCCGGCGCTCGCGGAACTTTCGCAGCGGCGATTCCCGGTCCGGAATGATCGAACGCAGCGCCGGGCGAGAGGTACGGTGGAGGTACAGCAGCAACGAGAGCACGATGCCGAGCAGGACCGCGATTTCGAGGTGCATCACCAGTGTGGCGACGAATGTCGCCGCGAGCACGCTGCTCTCGGCGCGGCTGGCGCGCACGATGGTCGCGATGTGCTGGAAGTCCAGCAGGCCCCAGGCCACGAGGAACAGGATTCCGGCCATGGAAGCGACCGGAATGAATGCGGCAAGCGGCGCGACGGCGAGCACAATGAGCACGAGGCAAGCCGCCGCGAGGACTGCCGCAAGCGGGGTCCGCGCACCGGCCTCGAAGTTGGCGCCCGAGCGGTTGAACGAGCCGCTCGACGGGTAGGCGGAAAAGAAGCTGCCGATGAGATTCGACAGGCCCTGGCCGATGAACTCCTGGTTGCCGTCGATGCGCTGCCCGGACTTGACCGCGATCGAGCGCGCGATCGATACCGCTTCCACCAGCCCCAGCACCGAGACGGCGATCGCCGCACCGGTGAGGTTGCGCAGCCCCTCGAGCGACAATTGCGGCGCCGAAAGCGCGGGCAGCGCGCCGGGCAGTGCGCCCAGCGTGCGGATTCCCGTGTGCTGTTGCCCGAGCCAGCGGTTCAGGGCGTAGCCGAGCACGCTGCCCGCGATCATCGCCACGATCATGTAGGGAAGCCGCGGCAGCCAGCGCCGCGCCGCGATGCCCGCAGCCAGCGTTACCGCCCCGACGAGCACCGCGTAGGGTGCGATCTCGTCCGCCCCGAGGGCGAAGGCGTGCAAGGTCTGGAAGAACGACGCTCCCGCAGGGATCGCGACGCCGGAGAAATTGCGGATCTGGCTCGCGACGATCAGCATCGCCGCACCGGCCGTGAAGCCGACCACCACGGTGTGGGAGATGAAGTTCACCAGCACGCCGAGCCGCGCCAGACCCATCGCGAGCTGGACCAGGCCGACGATGAAGCTGAGCGTGATCACCAGGCTCACGTAGTGCGCGCTTCCGGGCTCGGCGATCTGGCTCATGGTGGCGAACACGACCAGCGATATCGCGTTCGTCGGCCCGGATACCAAATGCCAGCTCGAGCCCCACAGAGCGGCCACGATTGCCGGCACCATGGCGGCGTAGAGCCCATACTGCGGCGGCAGGCCCGCCAGCGTCGCGAACGCAATCCCTTGCGGCAGCACGACGACCGCGCCGATCGCCCCTGCGGCGAGGTCCGCCGGCAGGCTTTGCCGGGTCACCCGGGGCCACCAGCGCAGCGCCGGGAACATACGTGCAAGCCAGTCCGGCAAAGCGCCCATCCGCAATTGTAGAATGTCCCGCATGCCCAAGCTCGCTGCGAACCTCTCGCTGCTCTATCCGCAGTTGCCATTCCCGGAGCGCTTTGCCGCCGCGGCGAAAGCGGGGTTCCGCGGCGTCGAATACCAGTTTCCGTATCCTTTCGGCAGCGCGCGGGAAATTGGCGGCTACGCGAGGGACGCCGGCGTCGAGGTGGTGCTGCATAACCTGCCCGCCGGTGATGCGTCCAAAGGCGACCGCGGCATCACCTGCCAGCCCGGACGGTCAAACGAGTTCCGCGAGGGCGTCGAGCGCGCGATCGAATATGCGAAAGCGGCCGGCTGCCCTAGGCTGAACACCCTCGCCGGCATTGCGCCGGCCGGCGTGCCGCGCCAGAAGGTGAACGAAACCCTGATCGAGAACCTGCGTTTTGCAGCGGGCAAGCTCAAGGCGGCGGGCCTGACGCTGCTCACCGAACCGTGCAACCCCCGCACCATCCCGGGGTTCTTCCTGAACACGTCCAAGGAAGGCATCGAAGTGCTCGATGCCGCGGGCGCCGACAACCTGCTGCTGCAGTACGACGTCTTCCACATGCAGATCGTCGAGGGCGACCTCGCGCGGACCATCGAGCGGCTGCTGCCGCGGATCGGCCATGTCCAGATCGCCGACGTGCCGGACCGCAACGAGCCCGGCACCGGCGAGATCAACTTCGGCTGGCTGCTGCCGCACATCGATCGGCTCGGCTACAAGGGCTGGATCGGATGCGAATACATTCCGAAAGGTGATACCGATCAGGGATTGTCGTGGGCGATGCCCTTCCTCAAGTAGATTTGCAACGGCAAAGGAAGGTCGCGCAGGCGCTGCGCGCGTTCATGCCGGAACGCGCGGTGCTCTGGGAGGAGGAGGACACGCGGCCCTACGAGTGCGACGGCCTGACCGCGTACCGGCGCGTGCCGATGGTGGTCGCATTGCCCGAAACCGAAGCCGAGGTGCAGCGGATCCTGAAGACCTGCAACGCGCTCGGCGTGCCGGTGGTGCCGCGCGGCGCCGGCACCGGCCTCTCGGGCGGCGCGCTGCCGCCGGGGGACGGCGTGCTGCTGTCGCTCGCCAAATTCATGCGCGTGCTGCGCATCGACCCGCTGGCGCGCGTCGCGGTGGTGCAGCCCGGGGTGCGCAACGCGGCGATTTCCGACGTGGTGGCGCCCTTCGGCCTGTACTACGCGCCGGATCCTTCCAGCCAGATCGCCTGCTCGATCGGCGGCAACGTCGCCGAAAATTCGGGCGGCGTGCATTGCCTGAAATACGGCCTTACGGTGCACAACGTGCTGCGGGTGAGGGGCTACACCATCGAGGGCGAGGCGGTGGATTTCGGCTCCGAGGCGCTCGATGCGCCGGGTTACGACCTGCTCGCGCTCGCCATCGGCTCCGAGGGATTGCTCGCAGTGACGACCGAGGTCACGGTCAAGCTTCTGGCCAGGCCCGAGACCGCCCGCGTGGTCATGGCTTCGTTCGACAACCTGGACAAGGCGGGCGCCGCGGTCGCCGCGGTGATCGCCGCCGGCATCGTACCCGCCGGCCTTGAAATGATGGACAAGCCGGCCACCCTCGCGGTCGAGCAGTTCGTGCATGCCGGCTACGATCTCGAGGCCGCGGCCATCCTGCTGTGCGAATCCGACGGCACCGCCGCGGAGGTCGAAGACGAGATCGCGAGAACCCAGGATGTGTTCGCACGGGCGGGCGCCACGCGCACGATGGTGTCACGCGACGAAGCCGAGCGCCTGCGCTTCTGG
>MEQQ01000077.1:27180-27356 GCA_001770285.1 Betaproteobacteria bacterium RBG_16_66_20 | reverse complement strand
CGACTTGAGGTCGATCTGGACGTGCTTGAACTCGTAGCCGAGCGCCTTGTAGATGCGCTGCCAGTTCAGCCAGTTCATGAAGCCGGCGTTGGTGTAGAACACCGGCTTGCCGCTGAAGTCCTTCCAGCACTTGTACTTGTCGGCCTCCTTGGCCGAGACGGCCATCATCGATTCCA
>MEQQ01000077.1:18179-27051 GCA_001770285.1 Betaproteobacteria bacterium RBG_16_66_20 | reverse complement strand
TCACCGCCTTCATCGCCACCGTGGGCGAGGCATACGGCTGGACCGTGACGGTGTACTGGCCGCCGAGCGCTTCCTCGACGATCTTGGTCATCTGCGCGGCGATCTGGTAGCCGTAGGAGCCCACGGCCGAGGTCGCCCAGCGCAGCGACTTGCGCTCCTGCGCGCTGGCCGGCGCGATCGCTGACGCGGCGAAGGCCGCCGCCAACGCAATGCTCATCACGGCTCCGAACCGTCCCCTCGTTCCGACTGTTTCGCTTTTCATAGCTGGATCCTCCTTCGTAAAGGAATCGTTATCCTCTGACTAAGACAGACTAACAAGGCGCCTATGTGTTGGCAATGCGACAGGCGTCCCGCCCGGGACCTAGGCTTGATCCAGGTCAACCGAAGCGCATTCTGACTGCCAACTACTCGAATCGGACATCGAGGATCTCGTAGCGCTTGACGCCGCCCGGCGTCTGCACATCGACGATGTCGCCGGCCTCCTTGCCGATCAGGGCGCGCGCGATCGGCGAATTGATCGAGATGCGCCCCTCCTTGATGTCGGCCTCGTCGTCGCCGACGATCTGGTAGGTCGTGGGCGGCTTGCCTTTTTCCTCCAGGTCGACGGTGGTGCCGAAGACGCAGCGCCCGTCGGAGTCGACCAGCTTCGGGTCAATGATCTGCGCGTTGCCGAGCTTGGCCTCGAGTTCCGCGATGCGACCCTCGATGAAGCCCTGCTGTGCCCGCGCCGCGTCGTACTCGGCGTTCTCCGACAGGTCGCCGTGCGCGCGCGCGTCGGCAATCGCGGCGATCACGGTCGGGCGCGCTACCGCCTTGAGGCGCTGCAGTTCGGCGCGCAGCAGTTCGGCGCCGCGAATGGTCATCGGGGTCTTGGCCATGATCTCAGTCTAGTGCGAACAGGTTGGCGGATTCATTCTAGTTCAGCTTGGCGTGCAGATCCTGCAGCCGGTAGGGCTCCAGGGCGGCGAGCGCCTGCATTCCGGTGCACGCAGCCCGCGCCCCGGCGATGGTCGTGTAGTAGGTCACCCGCTGGGCGAGCGCCGTGGTGCGGATCGAACGCGAGTCGGAGATCGCGGTGCGCGTGTCCTCGACGGTGTTGACGATGAAACTGATGTCGCCGTTCTTGATCATGTCGACGATGTGCGGCCGTCCCTCGGCCACCTTGTTCACCAGCGTCACCTCGACCCCCTGCGCCGCGATCACCTGCCCGGTGCCGCGCGTCGCGAGCACCGTGAAGCCTAGCTGCACCAGGTCGCGCGCGATCATGGCCGCGATCTGCTTGTCGCCGTCGCGCACGCTGACGAAGGCGCGCCCGCCCTTGGGCAGCCTGACGCCGGCGGCGAGCTGCGACTTGATGAACGCCTCGCCGAAGGTCTCGCCCACGCCCATGACCTCGCCGGTGGATTTCATCTCCGGGCCAAGGATGGTGTCCACGCCGGGGAACTTGACGAACGGGAACACCGCCTCCTTGACCGAGAAATAGGGCGGCACGACTTCCCGCGTCACGCCCTGCTTCGCCAGGGAGATGCCCGCCATGCAGCGCGCGGCGACCTTGGCCCAGGCGATGCCGGTCGCCTTGGAAACGAACGGCACGGTACGCGAGGCGCGCGGATTGACCTCCAGCACGTAGACCAGCGCGCCCTCGTCCTTCTTCTGGATCGCGAACTGCACGTTCATCAGTCCGACCACGTTCAGCGCCTTGGCCATCAGCACCGTCTGCCGGCGCAGCTCGTCCTCGAGATCGGCGCCGATCGAATGCGGCGGCAGGCAGCAGGCCGAATCGCCCGAATGCACGCCCGCCTGCTCGATGTGCTCCATGATCCCGGCGATCAGCACGTTCTCGCCGTCCGCCACCGCGTCGACGTCGACCTCGATCGCGTCCGACAGGTAGCGGTCGAGCAGCACCGGGGAATCGTTCGAGACGCGCACCGCGTTTTCCATGTAGCGCTCCAGATCGGACCGCTGGTGCACGATCTCCATCGCGCGGCCGCCCAGCACGTAGCTCGGGCGCACCACCACCGGGTAGCCGATCTCCTCGGCGAGCTTGACCGCCTGCGCCGCGGAGCGCGCGGTGCGGTTCGGCGGCTGGCGCAGCTTGATCCGGTGCAGCAGCTTCTGGAAGCGCTCGCGGTCCTCCGCGACGTCGATCATGTCGGCGCTGGTGCCGATGATCGGCACGCCCGCGGCCGCGAGATCGCGCGCCAGCTTGAGCGGCGTCTGCCCGCCGTACTGCACGATCACGCCGAAGGGCTTTTCCTTGTCGACGATCTCGAGCACGTCTTCCAGCGTGAGCGGCTCGAAGTAGAGCCGGTCGCTGGTGTCGTAATCGGTCGAAACGGTCTCCGGGTTGCAGTTGACCATGATGGTCTCGAAACCGTCCTCGCGCAGCGCCAGTGCCGCATGCACGCAGCAGTAGTCGAACTCGATGCCCTGCCCGATCCGGTTCGGCCCGCCGCCCAGGACGATGACCTTGCTGCGCGCCGTTGGTTGCGCCTCGCACTCTTCCTCGTAGGTGGAGTACATGTAAGCGGTCCCGGTTGCGAACTCGGCCGCGCAGGTGTCGACCCGCTTGTAGACCGGGCGGATGCCGAGAGAATGTCTTTTTTCTCTTATGAGTTTTTCATTTGAATTGAAAAGGTAGGCGAGGCGCCGGTCGGAAAAACCTTTCCGTTTCAGCAATCTCAGCTTAGCGGCGTCAATTTCTTCCAGCCGCTGGTCGTCCAGCTCCATTTCGAGGTCGACGATCTCCTTGATCTGGGCGAGGAACCACGGGTCGATATGCGTCAGGCGATGCACCTCTTCGAGCGTGAAGCCGCTCTCGAACGCGTCGCCCACGTACCAGATGCGCTCGGGCCCGGGCTCGCCGAGCTCCATCTCGAGCGTTTCGCGGTCCCGCGTCTTCTGGTTGAGGCCGTCGACGCCCACCTCCAGGCCGCGCAGCGCCTTCTGCAATGATTCCTGGAAGGTCCGCCCGATCGCCATCACCTCGCCCACCGACTTCATCTGCGTGGTCAGCCGGTCGTTGGCCTGCGGAAACTTCTCGAACGCGAAGCGCGGCACCTTGGTGACCACGTAGTCGATGCTCGGCTCGAACGACGCCGGCGTGGCGCCGCCGGTGACCTCGTTGGCGATCTCGTCCAGCGTATAGCCGACGGCCAGCTTGGCTGCCACCTTGGCAATCGGAAAGCCGGTCGCCTTGGAAGCGAGCGCGGAGGACCGCGACACGCGCGGGTTCATCTCGATCACCACCATGCGCCCGTCTTTCGGGTTGATCGCGAACTGCACGTTCGAGCCGCCGGTATCGACCCCGATCTCGCGCAACACCGCGATCGAGGCGTCGCGCATGATCTGGTATTCCTTGTCGGTCAAAGTCTGCGACGGCGCCACCGTGATCGAGTCGCCGGTATGCACGCCCATCGGATCAAGGTTCTCGATCGAGCAGATGATGATGCAGTTGTCCGCCCGGTCGCGGACCACTTCCATCTCGAATTCCTTCCAGCCGATCAGCGACTCCTCGATCAGCAGCTCTCGCGTCGGCGAGGCTTCCAGCCCGCGCTCGCAGATGGCGACGAATTCCTCGCGGTTGTAGGCGATGCCGCCGCCGGTGCCGCCCAGCGTGAACGAGGGCCGGATCACCACCGGGTAGCCGAGGCTCGCCTGCACCTGCAGTGCTTCTTCCATCGAATGGGCGAGCGAGGAGCGCGCCGAGGCGAGGCCGATCCGGGTCATCGCCTGCTTGAATTTCTCGCGGTCCTCGGCCATGTCGATCGCATCGCGCGAGGCGCCGATCATCTCCACCCCGTGTTTGTCCAGCACGCCGTTCTTCGCCAGGTCCAGCGCGCAGTTGAGCGCGGTCTGCCCTCCCATGGTCGGCAGCAGCGCGTCCGGGCGCTCCTTCTCGATGATGCGCGCCACCGTCTGCCAGGTGATCGGCTCGATGTAGGTCGCATCCGCCATCTCCGGGTCGGTCATGATGGTCGCCGGGTTGGAGTTCACCAGCACCACCCGGTAGCCCTCCTGCCGCAGCGCCTTGCAGGCCTGCGCCCCCGAATAGTCGAACTCGCAGGCCTGGCCGATCACGATCGGCCCCGCGCCGATGATCAGGATGCTGCTGAGGTCAGTTCTCTTCGGCATATGCGGCGGTTCTAGCTCTTTTCTTTCATCAGCTTTGCGAACCGGTCGAACAGATAGCCGATGTCGTGCGGCCCCGGGCTCGCCTCGGGGTGGCCCTGGAAGCAGAACGCGGGCCGGTCGGTGCGCGCGAGACCCTGCAACGAGCCGTCGAACAATGAGATGTGGGTCGCTCTCAAATTCGAAGAAATACTGGAAGGGTCAACGGCGAACCCGTGATTCTGGCTGGTGATCACGACCTGCCCCGTATCGAGGTCCTTCACCGGATGGTTGGCGCCGTGGTGGCCGAATTTCATCTTCAGGGTCTTCGCGCCCGATGCCAGCGCCATCAGCTGATGTCCAAGGCAGATGCCGAACACCGGAATGCGCGTGCTGTCGAGGATTTCGCCGATCGCTTCGATGGCGTAGTCGCAGGGCTCGGGGTCGCCCGGGCCGTTGGACAGGAAAACGCCGTCGGGCTTCATCCTGAGAATATCCTTCGCCGGAAAGGACGCCGGAACGACCGTCACCCGCGCGCCGCGCTCGACGATCAGGCGCAGGATGTTGCGCTTGATGCCGTAGTCGTAAGCGACCACGTGGAATTTCAGGTCGACGCCGCTCTGGTGTCCCTTGCCGAGCTGCCACTTGCCCTGGTTCCATTCGTAGGGCTTCGCGACTGTAACCACCTTGGCGAGATCCATGCCCGCCAGGCCGGGAAAGGCCTTCGCTTCGCTCAGGGCTATTTCGAGTTTGACATCGCCGGCCATGAGGCAGCCGTTCTGAGCCCCCTTCTCCCGCAGCAGGCGCGTGAGCTTGCGGGTGTCGATATCGGCAATCCCTACTACGTTATTTTTCTTCAAATAAAAATCCAAAGCCGTTTCGGCGCGCCAACTCGAATGCGTAGCCGGCAGGTCGCGCACCACCAATCCGGCCACATGCACCCTGGGCGCCTCGTCGTCTTCCGCATTGACCCCGGTATTGCCGATGTGCGGGTAGGTCAGCGTGACGATCTGGCGGCAGT
Organism: Betaproteobacteria bacterium RBG_16_66_20; assembly: GCA_001770285.1. Taxonomy (GTDB): domain Bacteria; phylum Pseudomonadota; class Gammaproteobacteria; order Burkholderiales; family SG8-39; genus RBG-16-66-20. The sequence goes on along the minus strand of MEQQ01000077.1, from coordinate 21,920 downwards.
ACGACGGATCGGTGAGGATCTCCTGGTAGCCGGTCATGGCGGTGTTGAACACCACTTCGCCCGCCGCGAGGCCGCGCGCGCCGATGGAGCGGCCCCGAAACACCGTCCCGTCGGCGAGGACGAGAACGGCGGAATCGAGCGCTGGCACGGCAAGCTCCCAGATTAGATGCGAAAAAGCGGAAGAGGCTCGCGCCCCTCCCGCTCATTTGAGCGACGAATTATACCGCGCCGACTACTTCAGGCCAAGCACGTCGTTCATGTCGTAGAGTCCGGCCCGCTTGCCACGCAGGAACTTGGCGGCGCGCAGCGCGCCCAGGGCGTAGGTCATGCGGCTTTGCGAGCGGATGGTTACCTCCACCCGCTCGCCGTTGCCGGCGAAGATCACGGTGTGCTCGCCCACGATGTCGCCGCCGCGGATGGCATGAAAGCCGATCTGCTTGGCGGGCCTGGTGCCGGTATCGCCTTGCCTGCCGTAGATCGCGCTCTTCGCCAGGTCGCGCTTGAGCGCCTTGGCCACGATCTCGCCCAGTTTCAAGGCCGTGCCCGAGGGCGCGTCCACCTTGTGCCGGTGGTGGGCCTCTACGATCTCGATGTCGAAATCGTCGCCGAGGATTCTTGCGGCGACCTCGGCGAGCTTGAACACGGCGTTCACACCCACCGCGAAGTTCGGCGACATCGCGATCGGGATCCGGCGCCCCGCCTGCAGGATTGCCTTGGTCAGCGGCTCGGGAAATCCGGTGGTGCCGATCACGATCGGCGTGCCGAGCCGGGCGCAGGCTTCGAGGTGCTCGATGGTTCCCTCGGGGCGCGTGAAATCGATCAGCACGTCGCCCGAGCCGACCGCCTTGCGCACATCCGTTCCGACCTTGACGCCGCCGATGCTCGCGCCGACCGCCGGACTGCCCCTGGCATCGAGCGCCGCGGCGAGCGCAAGCGACTTGTCGGCGAGCACGCTTTCGATGAGCGTGCGCCCCATCTTGCCGCCCGCGCCGGCGACCACGACCCTGAGCTTCGCGCTTTTCACAGGCCGAGCTTCTCCAGCATCCGGCCGAAGAAACCGCGTTCCTTGTTCTCCTCCGCGGGTTGTTGCGCCTCTTCTTTCGGCGCTGCCGCGTCCTGCGGCTTTGTCGCCGGTTTTTTTTCGGGCTCGTCGCTGGCGGCCCGCCAGTTCGGTCCGCTCTCGGGCGGCTTGGGCGACTCCGCGGCGGGCTTCGGCGCTTCGGCCGCGGGTTTGGCGGCCGGTTTGGCCGTGGTATCGGGTCGCGTCAGCGGATCGAAGCCGCTCGATCGCGCAGCGGCGCCTTCCGCGGGCAGCAGGTCGCCCAGCACGCGCACCAGCTTGTCCTTCTCGAAGACCACCGCCAGGTTGCGCTGCTCGCGCTTGCCGTCGGCCAGCTCGCGGAAGAACACGTAATCCCAGCGGTCGGCGTGGAAAATGTCGGTGACCAGCGGCGTGCCGAGAACGAAACGGACCTGTTCCTTGGTCATGCCGGGCTTGAGCTGCGCTACCATTTCCTGCGAGATGAAATTGCCCTGCTGGATCACCATCCGGTAGGGCGTGACGCCGGGCACCTTGGGCACGTCGACCGATTTGCAGGCGGGCAGCAGCGCGACGCCCGCGAGCAGCAAAACCCGGGCGGGAACGCGATAGAAAGCCGTATTCATGAGAATATAATGATAACGGATGACCAGCTCTCAGAGTCTGAAAGAGATCGGCCTCAAGGCGACGCAACCGCGGCGCCGCATCCTAGAGCTGTTCGAGACGAGTAAAGTCCGCCACCTCTCGGCCGAGGACGTGTACAAGGCGCTGATCGCCGAAGGCATGGACGTTGGACTCGCAACCGTCTACCGGGTTCTCACGCAATTCGAGCAGGCGGGGCTGCTGGCGCGGCAGCATTTCGAGACCGGCAAGGCGGTTTTCGAACTCAACCAGGGCGGGCACCACGATCACCTGGTATGCCTGCAGTGCGGCCGGGTCGAGGAGTTCTTCGACGGCGAGATCGAGAAGCGCCAGAGCGAAATCGCCCGCAAGAACGGCTTCGAGCTGCGCGGCCACTCGCTCGCGCTCTATGCCGATTGCACCAAGACGAACTGCCCGAACAAGCCTGCCTAGCAGGTCATTTACCAAGTAGTTCTGCGGCATGCTTGCGCGTGGTGGCGGTGATTTCGGCGCCGCCCAGCATGCGGGCCAGCTCCTCGACGCGCCCGGCGCGGTCGAGGCGCGCGACAGCACAATTGATCTTTCCGCGCCCGCCCGATTTCGACACCGACCACTGCTCGTCGCCCTGCGCCGCGACCTGCGCAAGGTGCGTCACGCACAGCACCTGGCGCTCGCGCCCGAGCTTTCGCAACGACCGCCCCACCGTTTCCGCCACTGCACCGCCGATTCCCGAGTCCACTTCGTCGAATACCAGCGTGCCTACCGGCGACGCCTTTGAAGCGACCAGCTGGATCGCGAGGCTGATGCGTGAAAGCTCGCCGCCGGAAGCGACCTTCGCGAGCGGCCGCAACGGCAGGCTCGGGTGCGAAGCCACTTCGAACGCGACCTCCTCCAGACCGCCTGCCCCGGGTGCATCGAGCGGGCGCAGCACCGCGGTGAACCGCCCGCCCGCCATCGCCAGCCCTTGCATCGCCTGCGACACTTCGCGCCCGAGCGCCTGCGACGCGCTCTTGCGCTTGGCCGACAGTTTCTTCGCCGCGGCGGCGTAGCGGTCTCTGGCGGCCGCCACCTCCCGCTGCAGCGCTTCCGGGCTCGACGCGAGCTCCAGTTCCCTGAAACGCGCCAGCGACTCCTTCTCCAGCGCCGGCAGGTCCGCCGGCTTGATGCGGTATCTGCGCCCGGCGGCATGCAGCACCTCGATGCGCTGCTCGACTTCGCGCAGCGCCTCCGGATCGAGCTCTACGCGCGAGGCGTAGTCGCGCAGGTCGCGCGCCGCCTCGGCCGCCTGCGCCTCGGCGGACTCGAGCATCTCCACGATCGCCTTCAGGTGCAGATCGTGCTCCGACAACGCACGCAGCCGGCTGGCGACCGCGGAGAGCTGCGGCAGGCAGGCGCCGTCCGCCTCGGACAGCGCTTCCAGCGAAGATTGCGCGCCCGCGAGCAGGCTGGAGCCGTGCGCGAGACGCTGGTGTTGCGCGGCAAGCCCGTCCCACTCGTCGTCCTTGAGGCCGAGTTTTCTCAATTCGCCGATTTTCTCCTGCAGTTCCGCCCGCTCCGATTCCCGCCTGGCGAATTGCTCCTCGGCCTCGGCGGCCAGCGCTTCGAGCCGCTGCCAGCCGCGCCAGGCCTCGGCGCAGGCGCGCGCCAGTTCCTGCGCTCCGGCGTGCGTGTCGAGCAGCTCGCGTTGCGCCGCCGCGCGAAGCAGCGACTGGTGCTCGTGCTGGCCGTGGATGTCAACGAGGTATTCGCCAGCTTCACGCAGCTGCGCGAGCGTCGCGGCATGCCCGTTGACGAAACAGCGCGAGCGGCCGGAGCGGTCTATCGTGCGGCGCAGGATGACATTGCCCGGATCGCCTTCCAGCCCGGCTTCGGCAAGGCATTTCTCGAGCGCGCCGCCCGCCGGGAAATCGAACTCCGCCGACAATTCGGCGCGCTCCGCGCCCTCGCGCACCAGCGACGCGTCGGCGCGCCCGCCGACCAGCAGTTCGATCGCGTCCACCAGGATCGACTTGCCGGCACCGGTTTCGCCGGTGAGGACGGTGAATCCGGCGCCGGTCTCAAGCTCGACCCGCTCCACAATC
>MEQQ01000077.1:17716-18169 GCA_001770285.1 Betaproteobacteria bacterium RBG_16_66_20 | reverse complement strand
GGATTCCCAGCGCGCGCAGCATGAGTCAGTCTGGAAGGTCCAACGCGACGCGCAATGCGCGGTTGACCGCCGCGATTTCCTGCGGAGACAGTGCACCCACGTAATCGGTAAGCGCCGGCTTGGGCAGGCTTACCACTTCATCGCAATGAATGGCGCTTTCGTGTGCAAGCCCCTGGCTGACGCCCACGGGCACTTGCGTTGCCAGACCATCGTACGCCGTGTAGACGGGCGCGCACATGACGGTCGAAAAGCGCGAATCGATGAGTACTTGCCGGCTAACCACGACGAATACGCGGGATCGCCTCGGGTCGCGGCGCGAGGGGTGCCTGACGCGATACAGCTCGCCGCGCTTCAAAGCGGATTCTGGTAACCGAGCACGTCCTTGGCTTCACGGTTCAGCTTGGCGGCGCGCCGGTTGATGATTGCGAGGTCACGCAGATTCTCCTGCTTGCG
>MEQQ01000077.1:16450-17629 GCA_001770285.1 Betaproteobacteria bacterium RBG_16_66_20 | reverse complement strand
CTCTGCCCGCATGCCGAGCGATCTCGGTGAGCAGCGTGTCGGACAGCGTCACTGAAGTCTTTATTTTCATACCACTAATCTACTACCTCCGGTCAGCCCCTGCAAGCAGGCCGCGGCTATGCGGAGCGCCATTGCGGCGCGCGTCACAGCAGGCATACACTGCCTGCTGGCGATACCCGATCAGCGGATTCGAATGAGAAGACGCGACACGATTCTTGCACTCCTCGCGCTCGGCGCAGCGGCCGGGTCGGCGGCGGCGGTAGCGCAGCCCGCAAAACCTCCGCGCCGCATCGCGACGCTCGATGACAGCAATAAGCGCGGCCGCGCGCGCGGATGGGCTGCGTTTCGAAAACGGCTGGAGGAATTGGGCTATGTCGCGGGCAAGGGCTACGTGATCGAGGACCGTTGGGCAAGCGGGCAGGCGGAGCGGCTGCCGGCGCTCGCCGCCGAGCTGGTGGCGCTGAAACCGGACGTAATCGTGACTGCCGGCACTCCCTCGGCGCTCGCCGCGAAGCAAGCGACCTCGAGCATCTCGATCGTGTCGATCGGAGCCTCAGATCCGGTCAAGGCGGGCCCTGTCAAGAGCTTTGCCCGGCCCGAGGGGAATCTGACCGGGTTTTCGAGTGTGGCAATAAACATCGCGGGCAAATGGCTCGAGCTGCTGCGCGAAATCGCGCCGCAGGCGAAGTCGATTACGCTCCTGACCCACACTGACAACCCGGTAGCGATGCAAATATTTCGGGATCTGCAGGAGAAAGCGAAGCCGCTTGGCCTGGCGGTGCGGGTGTTCGATGGGCGCAACCACAGTAATGTCGAGCGAGCCTTCGACACCATGGCGCGCGAACGCGTGGATGCGCTCATCGTAACTGCCTCCGGCGTGCTCTTGGAACAGCGGCATCAGATCGTGGCAGCTGCCGCGCGCCAGCGCATCCCCGCGGTATATGGGCGCCGGGATTATCCGGAGGCGGGCGGATTGATGTCTTACGCGGCGGACTACGACGCACTTTTTCCGCGCGCAGCGGACTACGCACATAGAATTCTGCAGGGTGCCAAGCCTTCCGAGCTGCCATTCGAGATGGCCTCGGCGTTCAAGCTGGTGCTCAACCTCAAGGCGGCGAACGCACTCGGCTTGAAGATTCCGGAGTCGGTGCGCGTGCGGGTGGACGAGGTGATCCAGTA
>MEQQ01000077.1:16151-16384 GCA_001770285.1 Betaproteobacteria bacterium RBG_16_66_20 | reverse complement strand
CTCGGCGGGATAGCGTCCCTCGATTGCCGGCCAGAGCCGCAGCAGCACGCCGATGCCCCACTGGAAGGCGAACGAGGCGAGGAACATGAAGATGTTCGACGCCGTGATGACGCGCCCGGTGAGCCCGGGCGGAAAGTGCCGCGACAGGATGGTGTAGGGCAGCGCCGCGGCGCAGGCGCCAAATCCGTAGAGCATGACGATCGTGACCGCGCCCTCGCGCGCACCGGCGGCGA
>MEQQ01000077.1:0-15983 GCA_001770285.1 Betaproteobacteria bacterium RBG_16_66_20 | reverse complement strand
TCGGCGAGCCAGGGCGCCAGCCAGAGCCCCTGCAGCGCCTGGTAGGCGCCGTGCACCACGATCAGCGGCAGCGCCACGCGCCAGAAGAACAGGCTCGACAGGATCACGCCGATCTCGGAGAACTGGCGCGACCAGGACTCGCCGGCACCGGGCATCGGACGCTCCGGAACGACGAAGAAGATCAGCGCCGCGACGGCGGCGCAACCCGCGGCCAGCACGTAGAACACGACGCGCCAGCCGGCGGCGCCTGCGAGCGCCTCCACCGGCGCGGTGGCCGCCATCGCCCCCAGCGCGCCGACGGCGAGGATCCATCCGTTCAGCGTCGCCAGGCGCGAGAGCGGGAACCAGAGCGTGAAGGCCTTGATCGCTCCCATCAGGCAGCCCGATACCCCGAGCCCGAGCAGCGCCCGCCCGAGCGCGAGCGTGGCCACGCCCTGCGCGAGGCCGAAGACGAGCCCGCCCGCGGCGGCGAAGACCAGCAGCGCGGCGAGCACGCGCCGCGGACCAAAACGGTCGAGCAGCACGCCGAGCGGAATCTGGAACACCGCGAAGACGAGAAAGTACACGCTGGTGAGCAGGCCCAGGTCCGAGGGCGACAGCGCGAAATCGGCCGCGAGGTCGCGCGCGATGACCGCGTTGACGTATCGCAGCAGAATGGAAAGGAAGAAGCCGCTCGCGAACGGAATGAAAACAGCCGCGATCAGCTTCGCCGGAAGCGCCTCGCGAGAATCCGCCGGATCCACCTTCACACTCCGATTCTAATGGAGGTCTTCTTGCCAGCGCCTCCCGGCTCGCTTATCTTCTTCTTCATCCATGGGCGTGACTATCAGAGCGGCGCTGATCTCCGAAGGCTTCATGACGTGGCCGCTGTACGTCGCGCAGGGACGCGGGTTGTTCGCGGCGCACGGCCTCGAGGTGTCCCTGACGGTGACCGGCTCGTCCGTCAAGCAGCTCGATGCCTTGCAGGCCGGCAGTTTCGATGTGGGTTTTCAGTTGCCCGACCACGTGGTGCGCGCCGTGGAACGGGGCAGCGATCTGTTCATCTTCATGGCACAGGCGGAGGCACCGGATGTGAGCCTGGTGGCGCGGCAGGAATTCACGCAAATTGCCGCCCTCAGGGGACACTCCATTGCGGTGGACGGCGCGCGCAGCGGTTACGCGCTGCTGCTGCGACGCCTGCTTGCTGCGCAGGGGCTGTCCAGCGCCGATTGCCCGCTACTCGAAATTGGCGGTGTCAAGGAACGCGCGGAGGCGCTCGCGCAATGCCGGGCAGCGGCGAGCCTGCTCAATCCGCCGTTCGATCGCCAGCTGCTGGCAAAGGGCTACGTACGCCTGGCCTCCACACGGCAAGCGTTTCCCACCTATCCCGGCCCGATCGGCGCGGCGCGGCGCGCATGGGCACGCGAACAGCACGCGACGCTGGCCGCGTTCATTCGCGCCTATCGAGACGCGTGCCGCTGGCTTGCCGCGCCCGCGAACGCGGGCGCGGCTGCCGACATCGCCTGCGCGCGACTGAAGACAGATCGTGCGGCTGCCGAGGAGGCGGTCGCGGAGTTTCTGAACCGCCCGCCGCCGCAGATCACGCCGGCGGGCCTGCGCGAGGTCATCGACGTGGTGTGGCAGGCAGACGGCCTTGCCCCGCCGCAAGGCGAACCGGAACGATATATGGATCTTTCGTACCTGGACCGCGCGGGCTGACATTGTGGACGGGGCCATTGTCACCGGCTAAAGGCAAAGCGGTCGATGCGCGTGTTGCGAGCGCGATCTCGCACTGGGCGCCGCGGTTCGTCTCGAACGGCGTGCTGCTCGCCGATTTCGAGGAGGTCACGGCTTCGCTCGAGCGCTGGGAGGACTGGTGCGCCGCCTGGTGCGCTCGCGCGTCGATCCACGAATCGCTCGGACGCGAATCGCTGCGGGAGGGGCATCGGCTCACCGCCGGAGAGCACCTGGTCCGCGCCGCGATCTATTACCACTTCGGCAAGTTCGTCTTCGTCATCGACCCGGCGCAGATGCGCGCTGCGCACGCGAAGGCGGTGCAGTGCTACCGCGACGCGTTGCCGCTGATCCGGCCTCCGGGCGAGCGGGTCGAAATTCCCTTCGCGGGACGCACGCTCTATGGCGTACTGCGGGGATCGGGGCCGGTGTTGATCATGGCCCCCGGCCTTGACTCCACGAAAGAGGAGCTGCACGCCTACGAAGAGCCGTTTCTCGCCCGCGGCATCGCGACCCTCGCGATCGACGGCCCGGGGCAGGGCGAGGCCGAGTACGAGATTCCGATTTGCGGCGACTACGAACGCGCGGCAAGCGCGGTGGTGGACTGGATCGAGACTCGCCCGGATCTGGACGCGGGACGCATTGCCATCTGGGGCGTGAGCCTGGGCGGCTATTACGCCCCGCGTGCCGCGGCCTACGAGCAGCGCTTCAAGGCTTGCATCGCGCTCTCCGGCCCGTTCGACTGGGCGGAGATCTGGGATGAATTGCCAGAACTCACGCGCGAGACTTTCAGGGCGCGCAGCCATTCAATAAATCAGGAAGCAGCCAAAAAGTGCGCCGCAACATTGACTCTGCGTGGTGCGGCGAAAAACATCACCTGCCCAATCTTCATCGTTGCGGGGCGCCAGGACCGGCTGGTGCCGGCCTCGCATGCCGAGGAACTCGCGCGCAGCGTGTCGGGCCCGGTCGAATTGCTGGTTGTGGAGGATGGCGGGCATAATGCCAACAACCGTCCCTACCGTTATCGCAGCCGCAGCGCTGACTGGCTGGCCGGGCAGTTCGGATTGCCAACACTATAGAGGAGGATGCCGTGAACAGACTCATCGGTATGCTGCTGGTCCTGTTTTCCGCGGCGGCCGCCGCGCAGGGCTATCCGACCAAGACCGTGCGCTTCGTTTCCGGCGTGACGCCGGGTGCCGCCTCCGACACGATGGCGCGCATCCTCGCCGAAAAGCTCTCGCCGATCCTCGGACAGCCGGTGATCGTCGAGAACCGCCTCGGCGCCGGCGGCCTGGTGGGCGCGCGCTATGTCGCGCAGCAGGCTGACCCCGACGGCCACACCATCATGATGTACGCCTCGGCATTCACGGTCTCGACGCTGCTCAATCCCGGGCTCGATCCGAAGGAGCTGGTGCCGGTCGCGACGGTGGCGACCATTCCGACGGTGCTGGTCACGCCGCCCGGGAAGTACAAGACCGTAGCCGAGTTCGTCGGCGCAGCGAAGGCGCAGCCCGGCAAACTCGTCTGCGCCGACGCCGGCGTCGGCAGCGCCACCCACATGGCGTTCGAGCGCTTCCGCTTCGCCGCCGGTTTCGAGGCCGTGAACGTGCATACCAAGGGCCCTGGCGAGGCGCTCACCGAGGTGCTCTCGGGGCGCGCCGATTGCTATTTCGCGCTCATCTTCCAGGCGCAGAAGCTGCGCGACGCGGGCAAGGTCGGCGCGCTCGTGGTGAGTTCGCCCAAGCGCTCCTCGCTGATGCCCGACCTGCCGACCACGGTCGAGGCAGGTTATCCGAACTCGGACTACAACTTCTGGGTCGGCGCGCTGATGTCCGCCAGGACGCCGCGCGAGATCGTCGAGCGCCTGCACAAGGAGATCAACGCGCTGGTGCAGTCGCCGGAGATCAACGACCGTATCCGCAAGCTCGGTGCCGACCCGCTCAGCCTGACGCTCGCCGAGTTCGACGCCATGATCCGGCGCGAGCTGGAGGAAAACGCGCAGCTCATCAAGAAAGCGGGCATCACGGCGAACTGAAGGCGCCCTGCACCGGCGGCGCCGTGCTCAGTCCTCGTTCCGGTTCCCCACCGCATTGCTCCAGCGCAGCTTCTCGCGCAGCATCGTGAAGTAGCTGTAGCCGGGCGGATGCACGAAGCGGATTGAATCCGCCGAGCGCTTCAGCACCAGGCGGTCGCCGTCGTGCAGGTCGGTAAGGGCGAAGCCGTCGAAATGGGCGCGCGCGTCGACGGCGTGCACCAGCTCGATCTCGATCACACTCGAATCGCTCACGCTCACCGGGCGCGCCGAGAGCACGTGCGGGTTGAGCGGCACCAGCGCGAAGGCCCGCACCGTGGGCTGAAGTATCGGACCCTGCGCGGACAGCGCATAGGCGGTTGAGCCGGTCGGCGTGGCGACGATCACGCCATCGGCGCGCAGCCGGTAGACGTACTGGCCGTCGATCGTCAGCTTGAACTCGATCAGGCGCGCCTGCGATCCCTTGGTCACCACCGCCTCGTTCAGGGCCACGGTGCACAACAGCTGTTTGCCGCCGCGCAGGATCTCGGCCTCGATCAACGCGCGTTCCTCGATGGTATGCCGGCCCTCCAGGATCGCGCCCACCGACTGGCTCATGTCCCGCAGCGCGATGTCGGTCATGAATCCGAGACGCCCCAGGTTGATGCCGGCGAGCGGCACCTTGTGGTGCGCCAGGTTGCGCGCCGCAGCCAGCATGGTGCCGTCGCCGCCCACCACGATCGCGAGATCGGCGTCGCGGCCGATCTCCTCGAAGCCGGCCGTCAGCGTCCCGGCCTCGCCGACGCCTGCCGCGGTCTCCCGCTCCAGCACCACCTCGCAGCCGCGCTGGCGCAGGAAATCGCGCAGCGCGCGCAGCGACTGGGCGATTTCCGGGGTTTGCTTGCCGACCAGAGCGACGCGGCGAAACGCGGGCTGCATCGTCGAATTCTAACCGCTACCCGGGCTCGGCCCGGACCGGCATGTGTAGAATCCCGGCATGCTCGACAAGCGCTCCCAGATCCTGCTGAAAACGCTGATCGAGCGCTATATCACCGAGGGCCAGCCGGTCGGCTCGCGCACGCTGTCGCGCTACGCCGGGCTGGACCTCTCCCCGGCCACCATCCGCAACGTCATGTCCGACCTGGAGGAGATGGGGCTCATCGCAAGCCCCCATACCTCGGCCGGCCGCGTGCCGACGCCGCTCGGCTACCGTTTCTTCGTCGACTCGCTGCTGGTCGTGAAGCAGCTCGAATCGGGCGAGCTGCACCAGCTCGAGGACCAGCTCCACCCCGACAACCCGCAGCGCGTGATCCAGGCCGCGTCGCAGCTGCTGTCTCAGCTCACGAATTTCGCCGGCATCGTGATGACGCCGCGCCGCCGCGCCCTGACCTTCCGCCAGATCGAATTCCTCAGGCTGTCGGAGAAGCGCATCCTGCTGATCGTGGTCACGCCGGATGGCGATGTACAGAACCGGATCCTGTTCACCGAGCGCGACTACAGCCCCGCGGAACTGGTTTCGGCCGCGAACTACATCAACCAGAATTATTCCGGCCACAGCTTCGAGGACATCCGGCAGCGCGTGCACGAGGAACTGCGGGAAATCCGCCAGGACCTGATGTCCCTCATGAGCGCCGCGCTCGAGGCGAGCAACCGGGCGGTCGCCGAAGGCAGCGAGCAGTACGTGATCTCGGGCGAGCGCAACCTGCTCGCGGTGCACGACCTGGCGCAGGACATGGGCCGGATGCGCCAGCTGTTCGAGCTGTTCGAGCACAAGACCTCGCTGGTGCAGATCCTCGACCTGTCGCTGCGCGGCGAAGGCGTGCAGATCTTCATCGGCGGCGAGTCCGGCGTCAGCGCGCCCGACGAGGTGAGCGTCGTGACCTCGCCCTACAAGGTGGGCGGCGAAGTAGTCGGCACCGTCGGCGTGATCGGGCCGACGCGCATGGCCTACGACCGCGTGGTGCCGATCGTGGACGTCACCGCCAAGCTGCTGTCGAGCGCGCTGTCGCAATCCTGAACGGCATCCTTCTCGTCAATCTCGGAACGCCGGCGGCGCCCACGCCCGCCGCGGTGCGGCGCTATCTCGCCGAATTCCTGTCGGACCCGCGCGTGGTGCAGCTTCCGCGCCTGATCTGGCTGCCGATCCTGCACGGGATCGTTCTGCGCACCCGGCCCGCGAAAAGCGCGAAGAAGTATGCATCGGTGTGGATGCCCGAAGGCTCCCCGCTTGCAGTCCATACGATGCGCCAAACGCAGCTGCTTCGTTCCGTGCTTCCGGACTTTCAAATTGAATTTGCCATGCGTTATGGCAGCCCCACGATTGCAGAGCGACTAAGAATCCTTTCAAAGTGCAATAGAGTTGTCGTTATTCCCCTCTATCCGCAGTATTCCCGCAGCACGACGGAGAGCATCCGCGATGTCGTTGGGCCCGATGCCACAATGGTCGAAAGCTTTCACGATCATCCGGCCTATATCGCCGCGCTCGCGGCGGGCGTGCGGCGGCACTGGGATGCGCGCGGCCGCGGTGACAAGCTCGTGATGAGCTTCCACGGGCTGCCCAAGCGCGCCGTGGAGCAGGGCGATCCCTATCAGGCGCAGTGCGCCGCGACGGCGAAACTGCTCGCCGCTGCGCTGCAACTGGAAGAAAAGGACTGGATGCTGACTTTTCAGTCGCGCTTCGGCGCCGCCGAGTGGCTACAGCCCTATACCGAGCCGAGCCTGCGGCGCCTGGCGCAGGCCGGGATCCGGCGGGTGGACGTGGCTTGCCCCGGATTCGTCTCGGACTGCCTTGAAACGCTGGAAGAAATCGCGATTGAAGGCAGGGCGGCCTTTCTGGACGCGGGCGGCAGCGAATTCCACGCCCTGCCCTGCCTCAATGAGGCGCCCGAGTGGATCGAGGCGCTCGCGAAAATAGTCGAAACAGCTCCTTGAAGTCCCCTGGCCAGCCCCCATTTCCGAGTAGCTGCATGTCCGATACCCCCGCCCCGCAACACGATACCGTCCCGGCCTCGGCCGAGGACAAGACGCTCGACAAGCTGCTCGCCGAGGCGCAGGCGCGCATCGACGAGCAGCGCGACGCGTGGATGCGGGCGCTGGCGGAGGCCGAAAATGTCCGCAAACGCGCCCAGGCCGATGTCGCCGCGGCCCACAAATTCGCCATCGAGCGCTTTGCCGAGAGCCTGCTCCCGGTCATGGACAGCCTGGAAGCCGCCCTCGGCGCCGCCGCAGGTTCGCCGCAGGCGCTGCGCGACGGCGTGGAGCTCACCCTCCGGCAGCTGAAAGCGGCATTTCAGAAAGCGAACCTGGCCGAGATCATTCCGGTGGCGGGCGAGCGCTTCGATCCGCACCGGCACCAGGCGATGGCTGCGGTGGAATCGGAAAACGCGGAGCCAAATTCGATCGTATCCGTGATGCAGAAGGGCTACAGCCTGCACGACAGGATCATCCGCCCGACCCTCGTAACGGTCGCAAAAGCCCTTGAAAACAAGGGCGGAGACCCCATCTCTGACGCTAACTTGAATTCGAATTGAGGACCTGACATGGGCAAGATCATCGGCATCGACCTCGGTACCACCAATTCCTGCGTCGCGATCATGGAGGGCGGCAAGCCCAAGGTGATCGAAAACTCCGAAGGCGCGCGCACCACGCCCTCCATCGTCGCCTACACGGAAGAGAGCGACATCCTGGTCGGCGCCCCGGCCAAGCGCCAGGCGGTCACCAACGCCAAGAACACCCTGTTCGCCGTGAAACGGCTGATCGGACGCAAGTTCGAGGAGAAGGAAGTCCAGAAGGACATCGCGCTGATGCCCTACAGGATCGTCAAGGCCGACAACGGCGACGCCTGGGTCGAGGTGCGCGGCAAGAAGATCGCGTCGCAGCAGGTCTCGGCCGAAGTCCTGCGCAAGATGAAGAAGACGGCGGAGGACTATCTCGGCGAGGAAGTGACCGAGGCCGTGATCACGGTTCCCGCCTACTTCAACGATTCGCAGCGCCAGGCGACCAAGGACGCGGGCCGCATCGCGGGGCTGGAAGTCAAGCGGATCATCAACGAGCCGACTGCGGCCGCGCTCGCCTTCGGCATGGACAAGAAGGAAGGCAAGGACCGCAAAATCGCCGTCTACGACCTCGGCGGCGGCACCTTCGACATTTCCATCATCGACATCGCCGCGGTCGAGGGCGAGCACCAGTTCGAGGTGCTGTCCACCAACGGCGACACCTTCCTCGGCGGCGAGGACTTCGACCAGCGCCTGATCGACCACATCGTCGAGGAATTCAAGGCCAAGAGCGGCGTCGACCTCGCCAAGGATGCGATCGCGCTGCAGCGGGTCAAGTCCGCAGCCGAGCGCGCCAAGATCGAACTGTCCTCGAGCCAGCAGACCGAGATCAACGAGCCCTACATCGCGATGTCGAACGGCGCCCCGCAGCACCTGGCGATGAAGATCACGCGCGCCAAGTTCGAGTCGCTGGTGGATGAACTGATCGCAAGGACCATCGAGCCCTGCCGCGTCGCGATCAAGGACGCGGGCGTCAAGGTGACCGACATCCAGGACGTGATCCTGGTGGGCGGCATGACGCGCATGCCCAAGGTCGTGGACAAGGTGCGCGAGTTCTTCGGCAAGGAGCCGAGGAAGGACGTCAATCCCGATGAGGCGGTTGCCGTCGGCGCGGCGATCCAGGCCGGCGTGCTCAAGGGCGACGTCAAGGACGTGCTGCTGCTGGACGTGACGCCGCTTTCCCTGGGAATCGAAACCCTGGGCGGCGTGATGACCAAGCTGATCCAGAAGAACACCACCATCCCGACCAAGGCGCAGCAGGTGTTCTCGACCGCGGAAGACAACCAGACCGCGGTGACCATCCACGTGCTGCAGGGCGAGCGCGACATCGCCTCGGGCAACAAGTCGCTCGGCCAGTTCAACCTCACCGACATTCCGCCCTCGCCGCGCGGCATGCCGCAGATCGAAGTCATGTTCGACATCGACGCCAACGGCATCCTGCACGTCACCGCCAAGGACAAGGCGACCGGCAAGGAGGCGAAAATCAAGATCCAGGCGGGCTCCGGCCTCTCGGAGGAGGAGATCAAGCGCATGGTGTCGGACGCCGAGGCGCACGCCGAGGAAGACCGCAAGGCGCTCGAGCTGGTGAACGCGCGCAACCAGTGCGAGGCGCTGGTTCATTCGATCAGGAAATCGCTCACCGAGCACGGCGACAAGCTCGAGGCGGGCGAGAAAGACAAGATCGAAGCGGCGGTGAAGGACGCCGAGGGCGCGCTCAAGTCCGACGACAAGGCGCAGATCGACGCCAAGGCGCAGGCGCTGGCGCAGGCCTCGCAGAAGCTCGGCGAGAAGGTGTATGCCGAGGCGCAGGCAAAGCAGCAGCAGGCGGCGGGCGGCGAAGCCCCAGCCTCTGCCGAGCCGAAGAAGGACGACGGCAACGTGGTCGACGCGGAATACACGGAAGTCAAAGACAAGAAAACCGGCTAAGTCGGAGAAAGACTTCGCGTGGCAAAGCGCGATTACTATGAAGTGCTAGGGGTTAACCGGGACGCCTCCGAGGAAGACATCAAGAAGGCGTACCGGAAACTCGCCATGAAGTGGCATCCGGACCGCAATCCGGATAACCCGAAGGCCGAGGAGCACTTCAAGGAAGCGAAGGAGGCCTACGAAGTCCTGACCGACGCGCAAAAGCGTCCGGCTTACGACCAGTACGGCCACGCCGGCGTCGACCCCTCGGCGGCTGCAGGCGCCGGGGCGGGCGCCGGCTTCGGCGACATGTTCAGCGACATTTTCGGCGAGATATTCGGCGGCGCGCGCGGCGGCCGCTCCAATGTCTTCCGGGGCGCCGACCTGCGCTACAACCTCGAAATTGCGCTCGAGCAGGCGGCGCACGGCTTCGAGACCAAGATCCGCATCCCGACGCTTGCGGCGTGCGCGAGCTGCCACGGTTCGGGCGCCAAGCCGGGCACCCAGCCGCAGACCTGCACCACCTGCCGCGGCGCGGGCCAGGTGCGCGTCTCGCAGGGCCCGTTTTCGATCGCGCAGACCTGCCCGCGCTGCCATGGCAGCGGCAAGATGGTCGCGCATCCCTGCCCCGCCTGCAGCGGCGCCGGACGCATCAAGCACCAGAAAACGCTCTCGGTGAAAATTCCGGCCGGGGTCGACGAAGGCGACCGCGTGCGGCTGTCAGGCGAAGGCGAAGCCGGCGTCAACGGCGGCCCGCCGGGAGACCTCTACGTTCAGGTGCACCTCAAACCGCACGCGGTGTTCCAGCGCGACCACGATGACCTGCATTGCGAGATGCCGGTGTCGTTCGCGACCGCGGCGCTTGGCGGTGAAATCGAGATCCCGACGCTGGACGGCAGTGCGCGCATCAAGGTGCCGAACGAAACCCAGAGCGGCAAGACCTTCCGGCTGCGCGGCAAGGGCATCAAGGGCGTGCGCAGCCATACGCCCGGCGACCTGTTCTGCCACGTAGTGGTCGAAACCCCGGTCAAGCTCACCTCGCGCCAGCGCGAACTGCTGGAGGAGTTCGAAGCGATCAGCCAGAAGGACACGGCGCGCCACAACCCGCGCGCCAAGGGCTGGTTCGACAAGGTCAAGGAGTTCTTCGAGGGTTAACCGGGATCTGGAAGCCTATGTGATAGCATTTCCTGTATTGCTATCAGTAGGGACATGCCATGGCGAACCTCAGCCTTCGGGGATTGGATCAACCGACCCTGTCGCGGCTCAAATCGAACGCGCGGCGCCGCGGGATCAGCGTCAATCGGCTGATCGTCGAGACCTTGCGCCAGCAATACACGGACGCCGGCCAGACATTCGACGATCTGGACCGACTGGCAGGCGCCTGGTCGACGGCAGAGGGCGCAGCTTTTGCCGCCGCCGTCGCGCCGTTTGCCGAAATCGACCCAGGCCTTTGGACCGCCGAGCCGAAGGCCGCCTACCGCGTCAAGCCCGTGGCGCGCAAGGCCCGGAAGTGAGCACGCTCGCCATCGACACCAATGTGTACAGTGGCTTCTTACGCGGCGTTCCCAAGGCGGTGGAAACGTTGCGCGCCGCGCACGAGATCCACCTGCCCCTGATCGTGCTGGGGGAATTGCTCGCCGGATTTGCCGCCGGCACGCGCGCGCAGAAGAACCGCGACGAACTGCGGCATTTCATGGCCTCGCCGCGGGTGCACTTGCTGGAACCCGACGAAAAAACGGCGCATCATTACGCGGACGTGTTCGCCGCCTTGCGCAAGAACGGCACACCGATTCCCACCAACGACTTGTGGATTGCCGCGCTGGCGCGCCAGCATCGCCTGCCGCTGTTCAGTTTCGACAGCCATTTCGCCGCTGTGCCGGGACTGGCGCTAGCCGATCCCGCGGGTTGAGGGGGCCTTACGCCCGGCGCCAAGTCGTGCCCGCGGGGCCGTCCTCGAGGATTACGCCCGCGGCCTCGAGTTCCTTGCGGATGCGGTCGGCGTCGGCGTAGTTCTTACTCTTCCGAGCTGCCAGGCGAGCTTCGATTTTTTCCTGGATTTCGCGGTCCGAAGGCCCGCTGCCGGTACCGGCCTGCAGGAAGGCCTGCGGGTCGCGCTGCAGGATGCCGAGAATTCCGCCCAATGTCTTGAGCTGGACCGCGGCTCTTACATCGCCGGCGAACGCCAGATTCGCCAACCTTTGCAATTCGGCGACTGCCTCGGAAGTGTTGAAATCGTCGTCCATCGCATCCTTGAAACGCTTGGCATGCGAATCGGACCAGTCTATTTTGTATTCTTCGAAGGGACAGTTTCTAAGCGCCGTGTAAAGGCGCGTCAAAGCAGCCTTCGCATCTTCCATGTGCGCGTCGGAATAGTTCAGCGGGCTGCGATAGTGGGCCCGCAGGATGAAGAAACGCACCACCTCCGCGTCGAACACCTTGAGGATCTCGCGCACGGTGAAGAAGTTGCCGAGCGATTTCGACATCTTGGTGTTGTCGATCCGCACGAAGCCGTTGTGCATCCAGTAGTTCACGAACGGGGTCCGGTACGCGCCCTCGGACTGCGCGATCTCGTTCTCGTGGTGCGGAAACTGCAGGTCCTGGCCGCCGCCGTGGATGTCGAACTGCCTGCCGAGCAGCGTGCAGCCCATCGCCGAGCATTCGATGTGCCAGCCGGGGCGCCCCTCGCCCCACGGCGAGGGCCATTTCGGTTCTTCCGGCTTGGAATGCTTCCAGAGGACGAAATCGAGCGGGTCCTGCTTGGCGGCGTCGACCTCCACGCGCTCCCCGGCGCGCAGGTCGTCGAGCGATTTCCCGGAGAGTTTGCCGTAGCCCGGAAACTTGCGCACCGCGAAATTGACGTCGCCGCCGGCGGCCTGGTAGGCAAGGCCGTTTTTCTCCAGCAGCGCAATCATCTCCACCATCTGCGCCACGAAATCCGTCGCCCGCGGCTCGTGGTCGGGCCGCTCGACGCCCAGTGCGTCGGCGTCCTGGTCCATCTCGCGGATGAAGCGCCCGGTCAGGTCCGCGATGGTTTCCCGGTTCTCGAGCGCGCGCTTGATGATCTTGTCGTCAATGTCGGTGATATTGCGCACATAGGTAACGCGATAGCCGCTTGCGCGCAGCCAGCGCTGCACCAGGTCGAACACCACCATCACGCGCGCGTGGCCGAGATGGCAATAGTCGTAGACCGTCATGCCGCAGACGTACATGCGTACCTCGCCCGGGCGGATCGGCACGAAGTCCTGCTTGTCCCTGGCGAGCGAGTTGTAGATGCGGAGCATGCGGGGTCCCTGTCCTGCGCCGAACCGAGTTGTTAAGCGGCAGGGCTTAGTCTAGAATGAACAAAATTCCGTAGGGCCTTGAAAACTATAACACAATGATCACTTACCCCGCCCCGCCCCACGCGCCGGCCGCACTGCTTGTCGCGCTGCTGCTCGCCGCCGCGCCGGCGCTCGCCGATGAGGTGCAGGACGCGAGCAAGCTGCTGAAATCCGGCCAGCATCAGCAGGCGCTCGAGCGCGTGAACAAGGTGCTCGCCGCCAAGCCCAAGGATGCGCAGGCGCGCTTTCTCAAGGGACTGATTTTCGCCGAGCAGGGCAACACCAAGGAAGCGACCGAGATTTTCCTCGGGCTGACGAAGGACTATCCCGACCTTCCCGAGCCCTACAACAACCTCGCGGTCATCTACGCCTCGCAGGGCCAGTACGACAAGGCGCGCGGCGCGCTTGAGCAGTCGATCCGCACGCATCCGAGCTACGCCACCGCCTACGAGAACCTGGGCGACGTCTACGCCAAGCTCGCGAGCCAGGCCTACGACAAGGCGCTGCAGATCGACTCGGCCAATCCGGGAGCCAAGAACAAGCTCGCGCTGGTGCGGGAACTGGTGGGCGGCACCTCACCTGTCAAGCCGGTGGCGGTGGCCGCGGTAACGACCCCGAAGGAGCCGGCCAAGCCGACCGTCCTCGCCGCAGCGGTGCCGTCCGCGGAGCCTGCCAGGCCCGCGCCTGAGAAAACCGCCGCGGACAAACCCGGCGCCAAGTCCGGCAGCGCCGACGTGATCGAGACCGTCAACGCCTGGGCGAAAGCCTGGTCCTCCAAGAATGTCGAGGGCTACCTCGCGTTCTACGCCAAGGACTTCAAGACCCCGGGCGGAGAAGCGCGCGCCGATTGGGAGAAAGCGCGCCGGCAGCGAATCAGCGCACCCAAGAGCATCGTGGTCACCGTCGAGGGTCCCAAGGTAAGCCTCGCAGCCGACGGCCAGGCCCGGGTGACCTTCCGCCAGGGCTACCGCTCCGACGTGCTCAAATCGAGCACCACCACCAAGACGCTGGTGCTCGCAAAGCTCGACGGGCGCTGGCTGATCCAGCAGGAGAGGGTCGGCAATTGATCACCCTGCGTCGTGCCTGGTCGCAGCTGGCCGCCGCCGCCCTGCTCATTTTCGCTTCCGCCGGCTTCGCCGCCGGGCCGGAGAAAGCGCTCTCGGGCGTCCTTGAGGCGATCGAGGTCAACCGGCTTGATCTCGCGATGCAACGGGTCGAGGCATTGATCGCGGCGCATCCGAATTTCCGCCTTGCGCACCTGATCCGCGGCGACCTGCTGTTCGCGCGCGGCCGCCCGCTCGAGACCTTCGGCAACGTGCCGAAGACCGTGCCGCGCGAGAAGGTGGAAGACCTGCGCGCCGAGGCGCTGTCGCGGCTGCGCGCGCTGCGCGACCGTCCGAACGCCGACCGGGTGCCGCGCTACATGCTGCAGCTGCATTCGGACCAGAAGCACGCGCTGGTGGTGGACTCGCGCCGCTCGCGGCTCTACGTGTTCGAGAACGTCGGCGGGCGCCCGCAGTTCATCGCCGACTACTACGTGACCCTGGGCAAGAATGGCATCGAGAAGACGCGCGAAGGCGACCAAAAGACGCCGATCGGCGTCTACCACGTCACCGCCAACCTGCCGCGGCAGAAGCTCAGCGATTTCTACGGCGCCGGCGCCTACCCGATCAACTATCCGAATGCCTGGGACAAGCGCCTGGGCCGCAACGGCCACGGCATCTGGCTGCATGGCACGCCGTCGGATACCTACAGCCGCCCGCCGCGGGCGAGCGATGGCTGCATCGTGCTCGCCAACGCGGATCTGGAAGCGGTCGGCAGGACGGTGCAGATCGGCCTCACCCCGGTGATCATCGCCGATGAAATCGAGTGGACCGACGCGACCGCGCTCGAATCCGAGCGCAAGGGCCTCGCCGGCGCCTTCGACGCCTGGCGCGCCGACTGGGAGAGCCGCGACACCGGGAAATACCTCACACACTACGCCGCGCGCTTCAATTCCGGCGAGCAGGACCTCGCGGCCTGGTCCGAGCACAAGCGTAAGGTGAACGGCGCCAAGAGCTGGATCAAGGTCGCGGTTTCACGGCTTGCAATGCTGCAGTACCCGCGCGAGAGCTTCGTCGTGGTCAGTTTCGACCAGGACTACCGCTCGAGCAATCTTTCCAACGTGATGCGCAAGCGCCAGTACTGGATCAAGGAAGACGGGCGCTGGCAGATCCTCTATGAGGGTGGAGAATGAAGCTGATCGATTTCTGGAAGCCCCTGGTGATGCTCTCGGCGGCCGCTGCGGCCCCCGGCGCGCTGGCCGCCGACCCGCAAGTGGACCTGAAGACCAATGTCGGCACCATCCGGCTGGAGCTCTACCCGGCGAAGGCGCCGAAGACGGTCGAGAATTTCCTGCAATACGCGAAGGACGGCCACTTCAACGGCACCATTTTCCACCGCGTAATCGACAATTTCATGATCCAGGGCGGCGGCTACGACAAGACCTTTCGCGAGAAGAAGAGCCGGGACCCGATCCAAAACGAGGCCAAGAACGGCCTCAAGAACGACCTCGGCACCATCGCCATGGCGCGCACCAGCGCGCCGCATTCGGCGTCGTCCCAGTTCTTCATCAACGGCAAGAACAACGATTTCCTGAACGCCGCCAACGCGCAGGACGGCTGGGGCTATGCGGTGTTCGGCAAGGTCGTCTCGGGCATGGATGTGGTGATGAAGATCTCCAAGTCGCCCACCGGATCGGGCGGCCCGTTCCCTGCCGACGTTCCGCGCGAGATGGTGGTGATCGAGTCCGTCATCTTGGTGGCCGACAAGAAATGATGTGAGCCAGGCGCTGTTCATCTCCGACCTGCATCTCTCGGGGGAGCGCCCGGACGCCAACCAGCAGTTCTTCAGCTTCCTCCGCGGCGAGGCGAGCCGCGCGCAGGCGCTCTACGTCCTCGGCGACCTGTTCGAATACTGGGCCGGCGACGACGAGCTGCAGGACACTACCGGCGACCCGCTCGCGGCCGAAGTCGCGCAGGGGTTCCGCCGGCTGGCCGATGCGGGGGTCACGGTCCACGTCATGCACGGCAACCGCGATTTTCTGATCGGCGAAGGATTTTTCGCCGCCAGCGGCGCCCGGTTTCTGGACGATCCCAGCGTGATCCGGTTTGCGGGCCAGCCGGTGGCGCTGATGCACGGCGATACGCTGTGCACCGACGACCGCGACTACCAGGCCTGGCGCCGCACGGCGCGCTCCGCAGCCTGGCAGCGGGAGTTTCTCGCCAGGCCGCTCGGCGCGCGCCACGAGGCCATCCTGGGCCTGCGCGCAAAGAGCAAGGAAGTCATTGCCGCCAAGCCCGCCGAAATCATGGACGTGAACGCGGACGCGGTGCGCGACGCGTTCCGGCAGCACGGCGTGCGCCGCCTGATTCACGGCCACACCCACCGCCCGGCGCGCCACGACGTCGAAGTGGACGGCGCGCGCTGCGAACGCTGGGT
>MEQQ01000076.1 GCA_001770285.1 Betaproteobacteria bacterium RBG_16_66_20 | reverse complement strand
CGGATGCCGCGCGAAATCCGGCGCGCGGTGGAGGCGGCCAATGACGACGACCGAGCCCATGTCATCGTGCTGGCGGGTGCCGGGCGCGCTTTTTGCGCCGGCTACGATCTGAAGCAGTTCGCCGAGGGTGATCGCACCAATCGCTGGACCCAGGGCATGCCCTGGGACCCGATGCGCGATTACCGCGGCATGAAGGCAAACACCGACGATTTCTTCTCCCTCTGGCGCAGCTATAAGCCGGTGATCTGCAAGGTGCACGGCTACGCGGTGGCCGGCGGCAGCGATATCGCGCTGTGCGCCGACATCGTGATCATGGCCGAGGACGCGAAGATCGGCTACATGCCGGCACGGGTCTGGGGTTGTCCGACCACCGCGATGTGGGTGTACCGGCTCGGCGCGGAGAAGGCGAAGCGCATGCTGCTCACCGGCGACACGGTCGATGGCAGGGCGGCCAAGGCGATGGGCCTGGTGTACGACGCGGTGCCCGCGAAGGACCTTGACGCGGCGGTGAATGCGCTCGCCAGGCGCATGGCGGGCGTGCCGAAGAACCAGCTGATGATGCAGAAGCTCATGATCAACCAAGCATACGAGAACATGGGGCTTGCCAGCACTCAGATGATCGCGACGCTGTTCGACGGCATCACGCGCCATTCGCCCGAAGGCGTCTGGTTCAAGGAATATGCCGAGCGGCATGGTTTTCACAAGGCGGTGCAATGGCGCGATGGCGGCAGGCCGATTCCCGCAGCGAAGACTTCGGGGCGGAGGCGCAAATGAGCGTGCGGGTCGAGAAAAATGGCCATGTCTGGACCGTCATACATTCGCGCGCGCAGGCGCGCAACGCCATGGACCCGGCCAGCGCCGAAGCGCTGGTGGCGGCTTTCGTCGCCTTCGATCGGGATCCGCAAGCTGCGGTGGCGGTGCTCTGGGGCGAGGGCGGTGCATTCTGCGCGGGCTTCGATCTCAAGCACGCCGCCAACAACAGCAGCGCGCTCGACGACATCGCCTATCCGCTCGATGAGCGCGCCGCGCCCAACGGGCAGCTGCCGCGCGGGCCCATGGGGCCGACGCGGCTCGAGCTCGACAAGCCCGTCATCGCGGCGATCGCCGGGCCGGCGGTGGCCGGAGGTTTCGAACTGGCTCTCTGGTGCGATGTGCGTGTCATGGAGGAATCCGCGTACTTCGGCGTCTACTGCCGGCGCTGGGGCGTGCCGCTGATCGACGGCGGCACCGTGCGCCTGCCGCGCATCGTCGGCACGGGACGCGCTCTGGAGATCATTCTCACAGGACGAAAGGTCCCGGCCGAAGAGGCGCTGCGGATCAACCTGTGCGAGCAGGTCGTGCCGGAGGGCAGGTCGCGCGAGAACGCGGAAGCCATGGCGAAAGAAATCGCAAGATTTCCGCAAGCCTGCACCCGCGCCGACCGGCGCTCGGTCTACATGCAGCAGGGGCTGTCGCTGCGCGAGGCGATGCGCAAGGAGTGGTACAACGGCGTCCCCGCGTTCCACGCCGACGGCGCCGCAGGCGCGGCGCGCTTTGCTTCAGGCAAGGGGCGGCATGGGGACTTCGGCAACCTCTGAGAGGCGCCGCCGATATTGCCCCGAAGGGTTGTGCAAGGGGGGTGGTGCTGCAGCGCAAAAAAGACTAGAGTCGTGACGTCTATACTGGGCGGAAACGACCTTGCGATCGCCATGAACGACCCCACCGCAGCGCCCGTAGTCGAAGAACTGTCCGAATTCATCGAGAACCGCACCTACGAGGAGATCCGGGTCGGCGACCAGGCGGTGCTGACGCGCACCCTGCGCCCGGAAGACATCCAGCTGTTCGCGATCATGTCGGGCGACGTCAACCCGGCGCACGTCGATCCCGAGTACGCCCGCTCGTCGATGTTCCACGAGGTGATCGCCCACGGCATGTGGGGCGGGGCGCTGATTTCCACGGTGCTCGGCACCGAGTTCCCCGGCCCCGGCACCATCTACGTCAGCCAGACGCTCAATTTCTCGCGCCCGGTGAAGGTCGGTGACACCATCACCATCACGCTTACCTGCACGCAGAAGTTCGCGCACAACAAGCACATGATCTTCGACTGCCTCTGCACCAACCAGGATGGCCTGAAGGTGATCGGCGGCGAGGCCGAGGTGCTGGCGCCGACCGAGAAGATCAAGCGCGCGCGCATGGCGATGCCCGAGATCACCATCTCCGACCGCGACGCGCGCTACCGGCGCCTGTTCGGCCGGGCGCGGGGGCTGAGGCCGGTGCGGGCTGCGTTCGTGCACCCGTGCGACGTCAGCTCCCTGCAGGCGGCCTTCTCGGTACGTGACACGGGCTTCCTGGAGCCGGTGCTGATCGGCCCCGAAGCGCGCCTGCGCGCTCTGATCGAGCAGCACAGGTTCAAGCTCGGCGCGACGCGCATCGTCAACCTGCCGCACAGCCATGCCGCTGCGGCGCACGCGGTCGAGATGGCGCGCGACGAAGATGTGGAGGCGCTGGTGCAGGGCAGCCTGACGACCGAGGAACTGTTGCGCGCGGTCATCGCGCCGCAGGGCCTGCGCACCGCGCGGCGGCTGTCGCACGTGCTCTACATCGACGTGCCAAGCTACCCGCGGCCGCTTTTCATCACCGACATGATGGTGAACATCGAGCCGACGCTGGCGCACAAGGTCGACATCGTGCAGAACGCCATCGATTTCGCGCACCTGATGGGCGTGCCCGAGCCCAAGGTCGCGGTGCTCGCGGGCCTGGAGACTGTCACCCCGCGCATGCGCGCGACGCTCGATGCCGCGGCACTATGCAAGATGGCCGAGCGGGGCCAGATCACCGGCGGCATCCTGGACGGCCCGCTCGGCTTCGACAACGCGGTGTCGCTGATCGCCGCGCGCACTGCCGGGCTGAAGTCCGCGGTCGCGGGCTACGCCGACATCCTGCTCGCGCCCGACCTGGAGTCCGGCAACATGCTCGCCAAGCAGCTCGAGCACCTGTCGGACGCGATTTCCGGCGGCGTCGTGCTCGGCGGGCACGTGCCGATCGTGCTCGCCAATCGGGGCGACTCGGTCGAGAGCCGCATTGCTTCCTGCGTGCTCGCGCTGCTGGTCGCGAACCAGCAGCGGACGCGCCGCGCGGCCTGAGGAATAGTATTTTTCGTATCCGTAATCTTCATTTCGATCTTTTTGCTGCGACGGCACGCCCGACTCTTGATGCTGAATCTCTTTTCAATAGGGAAGATATCCAGATCGCGGTATCGACCAGCTTGTCCAGATCAATCCCGGTCTCGATGCCGAGGCCGTTAAGCATGTAGACGACGTCCTCGGTAGCGACATTGCCCGAGGCGCCGGCTGCGTAGGGGCAGCCGCCCAGTCCAGCGACCGATGCATCGAAGGTCGCGACGCCGAGCTCCATCGAGGCGTAGATGTTGGCGAGCGCCTGGCCGTAGGTGTCGTGGTAGTGCCCGGCGAGCTTGTCCGCCGGGACACGCGTTGCGCAGGCTTCGATCATCGCCTGGATTTTTCCGGGTGTGCCGACGCCGATGGTGTCGCCCAGCGAGATCTCGTAGCAGCCCATGTCGAAGAGCGCGCGCGCCACCTCGGCCACCTTTTGCGGCTTGACATCGCCTTCGTAGGGGCAGCCGACCACGCAGGATATGTAGCCTCGGACCCTGATGTTCGCCGCAATCGCGGCATCCACGACGGGACGGAAGCGTTCCAGCGATTCGGCGATCGAGCAATTGATGTTGTTCTTCGAAAACGCTTCCGACGCGGCGCCGAAAATCGCCACCTCGGTCGCGCCCGCGGCGCGCGCCGCCTCGAAGCCCTTCAGGTTGGGCGTCAGCACCGGATACGAGACACCGGGCTTGCGGCGGATGCGCTCCAGCACTTCGCCGTGGTCCGCCATCTGCGGAATCCACTTCGGCGAGACGAACGCGGTCGCCTCGATCGCGCGCAGCCCGGCGTCGGCGAGCCGCTCGATGAGTTCGAGCTTTACCGCGGTCGGCACTTCGGCTTTCTCGTTCTGCAGCCCGTCGCGCGGGCCGACCTCGACGATGCGGACTTGCTTCGGCAGGTTCATGGCGCCTCGGGATCTTGCGGCACAAGCTAGTTCTTCGGTTTCGACGGCTTCACGCCAACCGCTTCGAACTGCTTCACCCAGTTGGGCTTCCTCTTCTCGAGGAACGAGGCGATGCCTTCCCTGCCTTCGGGCGAGACGCGGATCTCCGCGATGCGTTTGGCGGTGTCGGCGATCATTGCATCGTCGGCCGGTCCGGCGGCTACGGCCCGGATCAGGTCCTTGATCCTGGCATGCGCCTCGCGTCCGCCGGCGACCAGATGGCCGAGCAGCGCGTTGACCGCACCGGCGAGTTCTTCTTTCGGCACGACATCCGAGAGCAGCCGCAGACGGCGGGCTTCGCCCGCGTCGATGACTTCCCCGGTGAGGAAGTAACGCCGCGCGAGGCGCGCGCCCATCGCGCGCACCACATAGGGGCTGATGGTGGCCGGGGAAAGGCCGAGCTTCACCTCGCTGAGGCAGAACTCCGCCTCATGCGAGCCGATCGCGATGTCGCAGGCGGCGACCAGACCGACGCCGCCCGCGTATGCCGGCCCGTGTACGCGCGCGATGGTGGGTTTGGACATCCGGTCGAGGGTACGCAGCATTCCGGCGAGCGCGCTTGCGTCCGCGAGGTTCTGCTCGTAGCCGTAGCCGGCCATGCGCTTCATCCAGTTGAGATCCGCACCGGCGCAGAACGCCGAGCCCGCGCCGGCCAGCACCACGGCCCTGACTGTTTCGTCTTTCTCCAATTCCAAGAATGTCTTGGTCAAATTCGAAATCAAGACATCGTCGAAAGCGTTGCGCACCTCGGGACGGTTGAGCGTCACGATGGCGACCATATTGCGTTTCTCTACGATCAGGTTGTCGGACATGGGACCTCAGGCGATGCGGGGCTCAAGGACGATTTCGGTCTTGACGGAGTTGGCGATGAAGCAGCGCTGGTGCGTCATCTCGTGCAGTTGCGCGAACTGCTCGGGAGTCGGCGGCGCGCCCGAGAACGTGACCATCGGGCGCAGCGTGACGCGCGTCATCGCCTCCCTGCCGTCGGCGCTCTTGCCCAGCACGCCCGAGGCCTCGTCGAGGTAGTGCTGGACGACGAATTTCTTCCGGTTCGCGAGATGCAGGAACCAGAGCATGTGGCAGGAAGACAGCGAAGCGACGAACTGCTGCTCGGGATCCACGCCGGCCGCGGCCGCCACGGTCTTCGGAATGTTGTCGGCCGCGGCGTTGCCCGCCAGCCGGATCCCGCGGCCGAAATCGATGCTGTGAGACCTCGAATAGGTTTCGTACCGGAACTCGCCGGCGAGTTGCCATTCGATCGTTGCTTTGTACTCTGCCATCGCGGCACCCCTAGTCTAGCTGGCTCGTGATCACCGACAATCCGGGGTCTGCGCTGCGCGTCCGCTACGCGCCTTCACGGGCGCGTCCGTCACGCGCCTTCAAGAGCGCGTCCTATCACCAGGCGCTGGATGTCGCTCGCGCCTTCATAAATCTGGCACACGCGCACGTCGCGCCAGATGCGCTCGACGGGAAAGTCCGATACGTAGCCGTAGCCGCCGTGGATCTGGATCGCGTCCGAGCAGACCTTTTCCGCGGTTTCGGACGCGAACAGCTTCGCCATCGATGCTTCCTTCAGGCACGGCGCGCCGGTGTCGCGCAGCTGCGCGGCGTGCAGGTAGAGCTGGCGCGAGGCCTCGACGCCGGTCGCCATGTCGGCGAGCCGGAAATTCACCGCCTGGTGCTGGAGCAGGGTCTTGCCCATGCTCTTTCGCTCCGCCGCGTAGGCGAGCGCGGCTTCGAGCGCGGCGCGCGCCATGCCGGTGGCCTGTGCCGCGACATTGATGCGGCCCGATTCGAGGTTGGCGAGCGCGATGCGGTAGCCGATGCCTTCCGTGGACAGAAGGTTGGCCGCGGGAATCCTGCAATTATCGAGCACGATCTGCGCGGTATCCGAGGCGCGCTGCCCGGTCTTGTCCTCGATCCGGGCGACCGTGTAGCCCGGCGTCGAGGTCGGAACGACGAAGGCGCTGATGCCTTTCTTGCCAGCGGCCCGGTCGGTCACCGCGAACACCACCGCGAGGTCCGCATTTTTCCCCGATGTGATGAACTGCTTGACGCCGTTCAGCAGGTAGTGCCCGCCCGATTTCTCGGCGCGCGTGGTGATCGCGGACGCATCCGACCCGGCGTGCGGCTCGGTCAGGCAAAACGCGCAGAGCCGGTCGCCTTTGGCCAGCGGCGCGAGGAACTCCCTTTTCTGCGCCTCGCTGCCATAGCCCTGGAGGATGTTGGCGACCAGGTTGTTCACCATCACGATGGTGCAGGTCGCGCCGTCGCCTGCCGAGATCTCCTCGCAGGCGAGTGCGAGCGCGGTGCTGTCCATTCCCGCGCCGCCGTGTTGTTCCGCGATCGTCACGCCGCACAATCCCATCGCGGCAAGCGCAGCGATTTCCTCGCGCGGGAAGTGTTTGTCGCGGTCCCAGCGCGCCGCGTTCGGCGCCAAGCGCTCGCGCGCAAAGCGCCGCACCGCGTCGCGAAGCTGCTCGTGATGGTCGGCGAGTATCATCTCAAGGGAGCGTTCAAATGCGCGCGTAAGTCACGCTGTGATGCGTGAACAGCTTGCCGCGGCGGTCATGGCATTCGGCGGTGCCGTAGATCATGCGCTTGCCGAGCTTCAGGATGCGGGCGGTGCAGTACACCGTCTCGCGGCGCGCCGCATTGAGGAACGCGGTGTTCAATTCGGCGGTCACCGCGTCGTGTTCGATGCCGATGTGGCGCTTGATCGCCATCCACATGGCGCAATCGGCCGCCGCCATCAAGGCGGGGCCGTTTACCGTCCCGCCGGGCCGCTCCAGCGCGCGGCGAAAAGGCATCGAGATGGTGCAGCTGTCGTCGTCCGCGGATACCAGTTGAAATCCGTATGCGCGCATGAAGCGCGAACGGCCCAGCAACTGGGCCAGCGCGCGTTTCGAAGGCTTGCCGCTCATGCAAGTTCGATCGCCATGGCAGTTGCTTCGCCGCCGCCGATGCACAGCGAGGCCGCGCCGCGCCTGCCGCCGTATTTGCGCAGCGCGCCGATGAGCGTGACCAGAATCCTCGCGCCCGAGGCACCGATCGGGTGCCCGAGCGCGCAGGCGCCACCGTGCACGTTCACCTTGTCATGCGGCAGGCGGTGGTCCTTCATCGCCGCCATGGTGACCACTGCGAATGCCTCATTGATCTCGTAGAGGTCGACCTTGTCGGCGCTCCAGCCGGTGCGCTCGAAGAGCTTCGCGATCGCAGCTACTGGCGCGGTGGTGAACAGGCCCGGTTCCTGCGCGTGGGTCGCATGGCCCGCGACGACGGCGATCGGTGCGAGGCCGCGCTTGTCCGCGGTCGAGCGCCGCATCATGACCAGCGCCGCGGCGCCGTCCGAGATGGATGACGAATTTGCCGCCGTGACCGTACCGTCCTTGCGGAACGCGGGCTTGAGCGTGGCAATCTTGTCGAGGTTGGCCTTGAACGGCTGCTCGTCCATCTCCACGAATTTCTGTTCTTTCCCGGATTTGATCGCGATCGGGGTGATTTCCCAGGCGAACCAGCCTTCCTTGTTCGCCTTCCGTGCGCGCTTCAGGGAGGTAATGGCGAATTCGTCCTGCTGTTCCCGGGAGAATTGATATTTCCCGGCACACTCCTCGGCGAAAGTGCCCATCAGGCGGCCTTTTTCGTAGGCGTCCTCGAGGCCGTCGTAGAACATGTGGTCGATCACCTGGCCATGGCCCATGCGCAAGCCCGCGCGCGCCTTGGGAAGCAGGTAAGGGGCGTTGGTCATCGACTCCATGCCGCCCGCGACGACCACGTCCGCGGATCCGGCGAGCAGCGCGTCGTGCGCAATCATCGCGGCTTTCATTCCGGAACCGCACATCTTGTTGACCGTAGTGCAGCCGGCAGAGAGCGCAAGCCCGGCGCCAAGCGCCGCCTGGCGCGCGGGCGCCTGGCCCTGGCCGGCGGGCAGCACGCAGCCCATCAGGACTTCCTGCACCTCCTCGGGCTTGAGCTTGGCGCGCTCCACCGCGGCGCGGATCGCGGCGGCGCCCAGTTCGGGCGCCGCAAAGCCCTTCAATTCGCCCTGGAAGGCGCCCATCGGCGTACGGGCGCAGGAAACGATGACAATCGGATCGGATGCCATGGCTTACTCCTTCTTCTGTGTTGCGAGCTTCATCGCGCGAACTCGTAGCTGCAGAGCCGGTCGCGGCCGCGGGCGATGAAATCCGGCGGAAACGCGGTCGATTTGCGGGTCTTGCTGTCGATGTGAACCGCGGTGAGCACGCACACCGCCGCGATCTCGCCGCTCTGCGCATCGCGCATCTCGTGCACGAACTTCGCGGCCTTGTCCCGCATCTCGAGCATCCCCGAGCGCACCGCGACCACGTCGCCGGAGAGCAGCTCGCGGCGGTAGGTGATGTCCTGCTGTACCGCGGCCATGGCGCGATGCGTTTCGCGCAGGAACGCGGACGTGATGCCGATTCCCGCGAACAGGTTCCAGGTCGCCTCATCGAACTTGCCCACGTACCACATGACGTTCATATGCCCCATGTGGTCGCAGTGCCAGGGATACACCACACCCCGGTATGTTTCTATCATGCCGTTCATTGCGTCTCGGCGAACAGTTCGCGGCCGATCAGCCAACGCCGGATTTCGGAGGTGCCGGCGCCGATCTCGTAGAGTTTGGCGTCGCGCCACAACCGCCCGGTGGGCGTCTCGTTGATGTAGCCCATGCCGCCCATGGCCTGAATCGCCTCGCCCGCCATCCAGGTCGCCTTTTCTGCGGCGTAGAGAATTGCGCCCGCCGCGTCCTTCCTCGTGGTTTCACCCCGGTCCAGCGCCTGGCCGACCGCATAGACGTACGCACGGCAGGCCGAAAAGGTGGCGTACATGTCGGCGAGCTTTCCCTGCATCAGCTGGAATTCGCCGATCGGCTGGCCGAACTGCTTGCGCTGGTGCACGTAGGGCAGCACCACGTCGAGGCAGGCGGCCATGACGCCCAGGGGCCCGCCCGCGAGCACCGCGCGCTCGTAATCCAGACCGGACATGAGAACTGCAGCGCCTCCACCCTCTTTTTTCAAAATATTTTCTTGCGGAACTTCGCAATCCCGAAACACGAGCTCACAGGTGTTCGAGCCGCGCATGCCGAGCTTGTCGAGTTTCTGCGCGGTGGAAAAGCCCTTCATTCCCTTCTCGATCACGAACGCGGTGATGCCGCGGGGTCCGGCGTTCGCATCAGTCTTTGCGTAGACCACCAGCACGTCGGCGTCCGGGCCGTTGGTGATCCACATCTTGTTGCCGTTGAGCAGGTAGTGCCCGCCGCGCGACTCGGCGCGCAGCCGCATGCCGACCACATCCGAACCCGCGCCGGGCTCGGACATGGCGAGCGCACCCACGTGCTCGCCGGAGATCAGTTTCGGCAGGTACTTTCTGCGCTGCGCATCGCTGCCATTGCGGCGCAGCTGATTGACGCAGAGATTGGAATGCGCGCCGTAGGATAGGCCCACCGAGGCCGATGCCCGGCTGATCTCCTCCATCGCCACGATGTGGGCGAGATAGCCCATGCCGGCGCCGCCCAGTTCCTCCTCCACCGTGATGCCGAGCAGGCCGAGGTCGCCGAGCTTGCGCCACAAGTCCGCCGGGAACTGGTTGCTGCTGTCGATCTCGGCGGCGCGCGGCGCGATCTCCTTGGCGGCGAAATCACGCACCGAGGCGCGCAGCATCTCGATGGTCTCGCCGTGCCCGAACCTGAGAAAGGGGAACTCCATATAAAGCGTGACCCTACTTGACGTTTACGTAAACGTCAATTGTGCTTCAACTGGCGCCGGATCCGCTTCTCGAAAGCCTGCAGCTCGGAGAGCTGCGCTTCGATGTCGGCCCGCTGCTGCAGCAGGTTCGCCTTGTGCGCTTCGAGCACCGCGAGAAAGCGCGCGAGCTGCGGCCGTTCGTCGCGGCCGGGCTCGTACATGTCGATCAGTTCCCGGATCTCGGATAGCGTCAGGCCGAGACGCTTGCCGCGCAGCGTGAGCTTCAGGCGCGTGCGGTCGCGCGGCGAATAGATGCGGCGCTGGCCGGCGCGCTTGGGCGCAAGCAGTCCATGGTCCTCGTAGAAGCGGATCGCGCGCGGCGTGACGTCGAATTCGACGGCCAGCTCGCCGATCGAAAACTCGGCGCGTTCCTTTTCGCTTTGCTGCATGATAGGGTGTAACGATTCTAGCCCAGCTTCTCCCTCATCTTCGCACTCGGCTTCGCACGCATCTTGGTCTCATGTCCACGCCCGACTATCCATACGCCAGCCCCCCCGCGCCCGCAGGCGCGATCGAGGTTGCGCCCGGCGTGCACTGGGTGCGCATGGCGCTGCCGTTTCAGCTCGACCACATCAACCTCTGGCTGCTCGAGGACGGCCCGCCGCAGCAAGCTGGCTGGACGCTGATTGATACCGGCCTCGGAAACGAAGCCACGCGCGCGTTGTGGGAAAAAATCTTCGTCGAGAAAATTGCCGGCAGGCCGGTGCGGCGCGTGCTGGTCACGCATTACCACCCGGATCACGCGGGCAACGCGGCCTGGCTCTGCCAACGCTTCGGCGCCGATCTGTGGATGACGCGCGGCGAGTACCTCACGGCGCATGCCGCGCGGCACGGCGCCGCCGGTTACTCCACGGCGTCGCAGATCGCGCTGTTTCGCGCCAACGGGCTGGATGAGGCGCGCGGCAACTCGCTGCTGAAGCGCGGCGATCTGTACCGCGCGCTGGTGCCTGACTTCCCGTTTTCGCACCGGCGCCTGTTCGAGGGCGAGCAGATCTCCATCGGCGGCCGCAGCTGGCGGGTCATTGTCGGCTACGGGCACGCGCCGGAGCATGCGTCGCTGCATTGCGAGGCGCTGAACATCCTGATCTCGGGCGATATGCTGCTGCCGCGTATCTCGACCAACGTCTCGGTGAGGCCGGTCGATCCCTGGTCCGACCCGCTGCGCCTGTTCCTGGATTCGATCCGGCGCTACCGCGCGCTGCCGGCCGACCTGCTGGTGCTGCCTTCGCATGGACTGCCTTTCCGCGGCGCGCATGCACGCATCGCGCAGCTCGAGGCGCACCACGAAGATCGCCTGGCGGAACTGCAAGCGGCCTGCGCCGCCGCGCCGCGCAGCGCGGCCGAGGTGCTGGAAGTGCTGTTCCGGCGCAAGCTCGACAACAACCAGATTTTCTTCGCCATGGGCGAGGCGATCGCGCACCTGCACTATCTATACTACGCAGGGCGGCTCGCGCGTACCGTGGGCGGCGACGGTGTGGCCCGGTTCGCGCCCGCTTAGAGGAGAGGCAATGGAGGTGAACAAGAATTCCCCCGGTACCGAGGAAACCGCACGCGTACTGCACGAGGTTGCCGAGCGTTCGGCGAAGCTCCTTGGCGAGTTCGCGAAGAAGGACTTCGCCTCGAGCGTCGCGTCCGCGGCGGGCGACGAGCTCGGCATCGCCAAGGCCTACATGGACCTTTACTCGAGGATGCTGGCGAATCCGGCGGTGCTCACCGCGTTCTCCGCCAACCTGATGGCCGACTACATGCATCTCTGGCAATCGAGCTGGATGAAGATGATGGGCATGCAGGCGCTCCCCACGGCGACGCCTGCGACAGGCGACGGCCGCTTCAAGGACGACGACTGGAGTTCCAACTTCCTGTTCGACTACATCAAGCAGACCTACCTGATCGCCTCGCGCCAGATCCAGCACGCGGTGGCGAGCGTCGAAGGCATGCCCGCCGAGTCGGAGAAGAAGGTCGCGTTCTTCACCCGCCAGTATGTGGACGCGCTCTCGCCGTCCAATTTCGCGCTCACCAACCCGCAGGTGCTGCGCGAAACGGTCTCGAGCGGCGGCCAGAACCTGCTCAAGGGCCTGAACAACCTGCTCTCGGACATCGAGAAGGGCGGCGGCAACCTGCGCATCAGCATGACCGACGAGAATGCGTTCCAGCTCGGCAAGAACGTCGCCACCACGCCGGGCAAGGTCGTCTATCAGACCGAACTCATGCAGCTGATCCAGTTCCAGCCGACCACCGCGGAGGTCT
>MEQQ01000075.1 GCA_001770285.1 Betaproteobacteria bacterium RBG_16_66_20 | reverse complement strand
GCACGCGCGCGCGCGCCGCCTCGCCAAGGTGCTGCAGGGCCTGGGCGTGAAGATGTCAGACCGGGTCGGCACGCTCGCCTGGAACGGCTACCGGCACTACGAGCTCTACTACGCCGTCTCGGGCATCGGCGCGGTCATCAATACCCTCAACCCGCGGCTGTTTCCCGACCAGATCAGCTACATCTCGAACCACGCCGAGAACACGGCGCTGTTCTTCGAAATTACCTTCCTGCCGCTGGTGGAGAAGCTCGCGGCGCAGCTGACGACGGTAAAGCGCTACGTGCTGCTGACCGACCGCGCGCACATGCCGGCGAGCACGACGATCCCGAACCTGCTGTGCTACGAGGACCTGATGGCGAAGCAGGACGAGCGCTTCGAGTGGCCCGCGTTCGACGAGCGCACGGCGGCGGCGCTGTGCTACACCTCGGGAACGACCGGCAATCCGAAGGGCACGCTCTACGGGCACCGCAGCACCGTGATTCACGCCTATGGCGCGGCGCTGCCCGACGCGCTCAACCTCTCGGCGCGCGACTCGGTGCTGCCGGTGGTGCCGATGTTCCACGCCAATGCCTGGAGCCTGCCGTATGCCTGCACCATGGTCGGCGCCAAGATGGTCTTTCCCGGCCCGCATCTGGACGGCAAGAGCGTCTATGACCTGATCGAACAGGAGAAGGTGACGCTGTCGGCTGGCGTGCCGACGGTCTGGCTGATGCTGCTGCAGCACCTGGCGGCGAACAAGGTGAAGTTCTCGACGCTCAAGCGCACGGTGATCGGCGGCGCTGCCTGTCCGCCGGCGATGATCCGCACCTTCCAGGACGACTACAACGTGCAGGTGTTCCATGCCTGGGGCATGACCGAGATGAGCCCGCTCGGCACGGTCGGCTCGCTCAAGTCGA
Organism: Betaproteobacteria bacterium RBG_16_66_20; assembly: GCA_001770285.1. Lineage (GTDB taxonomy): Bacteria > Pseudomonadota > Gammaproteobacteria > Burkholderiales > SG8-39 > RBG-16-66-20. The sequence goes on along the minus strand of MEQQ01000075.1, from coordinate 4,399 downwards.
AGCAGGCCGCGCTCGACAAGGAAGCGCGCTACGCGGTGCAGGCCAAGCAGGGCCGCGGCATCTTCGGCGTCGAGATGAAGATCGTGGACGAGGAAGGCAGGGATTTGCCCTGGGACGGCAAGCGCTTCGGCAACCTGATGGTCAAGGGACCGTGGATCGCCTCCGGCTACCTGAAGGGCGAGGGCGGCGACCCGCTGAAGGACGGCTGGTTTCCCACCGGTGACGTCGCCACCATCGATCCGGACGGCTACATGCAGATCACCGACCGCTCCAAGGACGTGATCAAGTCGGGCGGCGAGTGGATCAGCTCGATCGACCTGGAGAACATCGCGGTCGGGCACCCGGCGGTGGCGGAGGCCGCGGTGATCGGCGTCTCGCATCCGAAATGGGACGAGCGCCCGATCGTGGTGGTGGTGAAAAAGGCCGGGCAGGAGCTGAGCAGGGCGGACCTGCTCAAGTTCTACGAGGGCAAGATTGCCAAGTGGTGGATGCCGGAGGACGTGGTGTTCGTCACGGAATTGCCGCATACCGCGACCGGCAAGCTCTCCAAGCTGACCCTGCGCCGGCAACTCAAGGATTACAAACTTCCCGCGTGATCAAGACCGAAACCAGGGATCGCGTACTGCGCATCGAGATCGCGCGCCCCGAGAAGAAGAACGCGCTCACGCAGGAGATGTACGGCACGATGGCCGATGCGCTCGCCGCCGCCGACGGCGACCCGGCGGTGCGCGTGGCGCTGATTCACGGCGCGCGCGACTGCTTCACTGCGGGCAACGACCTCAAGGATTTTCTCAACCGGCCGCCGCATTCGGAGGCGAGTCCCACGCACCGTTTCCTGCGCGGCATCGCGACCTTCGGCAAGCCGCTGCTTGCCGCGGTGAACGGCGCCGCGGTCGGGATCGGCACCACGATGCTGCTGCACTGCGACCTGGTCTACGCCGCGCCCGGCGCGCGTTTCCAGCTGCCCTTCGTTCCGCTCGGGCTGGTGCCCGAGGCGGGTTCGAGTTTCCTGCTGCCCTACATCGCCGGCTATCAGCGCGCGGCCGAGCTGCTGCTCCTCGGCCAGCCGTTCGATGCCGACAAGGCGCATGCCGCGGGCTTCGTCACCGCGATCGTTCCGGAGGGCGAACTCCTGGACCGCGCCCGGGCCGGGGCGCTCGCCATCGCGGCGCTGCCGCCGGCGGCGGTGCGCGCCACCAAGGCGCTGATGCGCGGGCGCTTCGCGCCGCGCGTCACCGAGGCCATGAACGAGGAAATGAAGGTGTTCAGCGAACGCCTCGCCTCGCCCGAGGCGCACGAGGCGATGACCGCATTCTTCGAGAAGCGCAAACCTGATTTCTCGCGATTCTAGGACCGCGTGCCGAGCGGCGCCGTGCCTCGCCGCGGCGCTGCTGATCGCCGTGGATGTGGGCCACTATGCGGCCGAGCCTGGCGTGATATCCGCAAGCGGCCGACCGGAATTCGAATACAACCGCGATCTCGCCCTGGAAGTGAAGGCGGAGCTGGAACGTGCGGGACTGCAGGTCCGCATGATCGGCGAGCGCGGCGACTACGCGGTGCTGCACCATCGCACGCGCGATGCGCAGGGCGCAAAGCTGCTCGTCTCGATCCACCATGATTCCGTCAAGGAGCGCTTGCTGCCCGAGGCGGACAGGTTTTCCGGGTTTTCGCTTTTTGTTTCAAAATTCAATCCAAAAGCGGGACAGAGCCTCGCTTGCGCCAGCGCCATCGGCGCGCAGCTGCGCGGTGCCGGGTTCACGCCCTCGCGTTACCATGCCGATCCGGTGCTGGGGGAGTCGCGGCCTTTCGCCGATGAACCGAACGGCGTGCACTACTATGACAACCTCGCGGTGGCGCGCAGCGCCCCGATGGCCGCGGTGCTGGTGGAGGCGGGCGTGATCGTCAACCGGGAAGAAGAGAGGAGAATGCTCGATCCGGAAGTTCGCCGCAGGATCGCCGCCGCAGTTGCCGGCGGGGTTCGCGCCTGCCTAGGGAAGGAGCCGTGATGCGGATCGCCTTCGCCCTTTTGACGGTTTGCCTTTTTCAGGCGGGACCCGCGGCCGCGGATCTTTATCGCTGGGTGGATCCGGAGACCGGCTCGGTCAAATTCTCGAGCTATCCGCCGCCGTGGTACGGGGACGAGGCGGCGCAGCGCGGCGCGCCCAAGGTCGAAGTGATTCCGCCGGTTCGCACGCCGCCGTCCGCGGCGGAGTCCGGATCGGCGGCACCGGCAAAGCCGCCGGAGGCGCCAGACAAGGCACCGAAGGCGAAGCCCGCCCCCGCGCCGCGCGAGCGGCGCGAATGACGGCCGGCGTGCGCCATGAGCAGGTCGACTGCGGCGGCGTGCAGCTGCATTGCGCCGTCGCCGGAGAAACCGGACGCCCGCTGATGCTTTTCCTGCACGGCTTTCCGGAGTTCTGGGCCGCCTGGCGCGTGCCGATGGAGCAATTCGCGGCGCGCGGCTGGCTCGCGGTGGCGCCGGACCTGCGCGGCTACAACCTATCGGACAAGCCCGCGGGCGTGGACGCCTACAAGGTGAAGCACCTGGTCAACGACGTGCTCGCGCTCGCGGCGCATTACGCCAGGGGCAAATTCGTGCTCGTCGCGCACGACTGGGGCGGCGCGGTCGCCTGGGCGGTGGCGATCGGGCACCCGGACCGGCTGGAGCGGCTGGTAATGATCAACTCGCCCCATCCGTACCTCTTCTGGCGCGAGCTTTCGAACAGCCCGGCGCAGCAGAAGGCGAGCCAATACATGAACCTGTTCCGCCTGCCCGAGGCCGAGCGCGTGCTGTCCGAAAACGGCTACGCGCGCCTGCTGACCGCGTTCGGCCAGCTCGAGAAGGCCTGGTCCGCGGAGCTGGTGCAGGCGTGGTCGCAGCCTGGCGCGCTCACCGGCGGCCTGAACTACTATCGCGCCTCGCCGCTGCATCCGGCCACCGCCGATGATCCGGGCGCGAAGAAGCTGCAATTCAGGCCCGAGGACTTCATGGTGCGCGTGCCGACGCTGGTGCTCTGGGGCGAGCGCGACACGGCGCTGCTCAGCGGCTGCATCGAGGGCCTGGGCCAGTGCGTGCCCGACCTGAAGCTGCTGCGGGTGCCCGACGCCTCGCACTGGATCGTGCACGAGAAGCCGGATCTCGTGTGCGGCGAAATCGAGCGCTTTGTCGCAGGGTAGAGCATTTAGAATTTGAAGCAACGGAAGCAATGCACAGGAGCGCGATGAGCAAGGCAAACCTCAGCTTGCGCAGTCTCGAAAGCAGGGTCGGAGAAGAGGTCGGCGTTTCGCCCTGGGTCGAGATGCCGCAGGAGCGGATCGATCTGTTCGCCAGGGCGACCGAGGATTTCCAGTGGATCCACGTCGATCCGCAGCGCGCCAAGGACTCGCCCTACGGCGGCACCATCGCGCACGGCTATCTCACCCTGTCGATGCTGCCCAAGCTCGCCGAGTCGACGTTCGAATTCTCCGACCGCAAGATGGGCGTCAACTACGGCCTGAACAAGGTGCGCTTCACCGCGCCGGTGCCGGCCGGCTCGAGGATCCGCGGCCACTTCACCCTCGCCGGGTACGAAAAGATCGGGGGCGGCGTGCAGGTCACCTGGAGCGTCAGCGTCGAGCGCGAGGGCGGCGACAAGCCGGTGATGGTCGCCGAGGCGATCGGCAGGCACTTCTTCTAGAGCATGAAAAAAAACAGATGGCAGCGGCGTCCGCCGAATTCCAACTGGGGTGAGTTCGGTCCCGACGACCAGCGCGGGCGGATGAACTGGGTCACGCGCGAGAAGGTGCTGCAGGGCGTGGCGGAAGTGAAGGAAGGAATCACGTTCGTGCTGTCGCTGCCGCTCGACTATCCGGGCGGCAACGCGCTCAACGCGCGGCGCCATCCGCCGCGCATCGCCGCCACGCAGCGCGACGGCAGGCAGAACTTCTGCTACGCGGTCGGTCAGGAGAACCCCCTGCACACCGATGTCATCTGCGACGACCTGGTACTGCTCACGCTGCAGTATTCCACCCAATGGGATTCCTTCGCGCACGTCGGCGGCATGTTCGACGCCGACGGCGACGGCGCCCCCGAGCAGGTGTTCTACAACGGCTATCGGGCAGGCGAAGAAATAGTGCCCGCAAAGGAAAATTCAAACGCCGAGCCCTGGGCGCGCTTCGAAGGCAGCCGCGCCGGGGCGCTCGGCATCCAGAACCTCGCCGAGCACGGCGCGCAGGGCCGCGGCGTGATGATCGATCTGCACGCCCACTTCGGCAGAAAGCGGCATGCAGTCGGTTTTGATGATTTGAAAAGAATCATTGAAATGGACAAAGTGGAAATAGAACGCGGCGACATCGTCTGCCTGCACACCGGCTTTGCCGAGATGCTGCTCGAGCTGAAGAAAAACCCGACGCCCGAGCT
>MEQQ01000074.1:7131-18483 GCA_001770285.1 Betaproteobacteria bacterium RBG_16_66_20 | reverse complement strand
TTGGCGCGTTCGGCGAGCCCGGCGAGCAGCGAAGCACCGAACGCGGGGCTGGTTTTCACCAGCTGCAGGAACGCATTGCGGTTGATCGCGAGCAGCGAGCAGTCGGTTTCCGCGGTCGCGGTGGCCGCGCGCACCGACTGGTCCACCAGCGCCATCTCGCCGAACACGCCGCCCGGCCCGGCGCGCCCGACGATGCCGCCCTTGATCGAGATCGCGACGCGCCCCTCGAGCACCACGTACATCAGCGCGCCTGCGGTGCCCTCCTGCATGATCATCTTACCGGCGTCGTAGCGCACCGGCCCCTGGCTGCCCATCAGGTTCACCAGACCAGCGAGCAGCTTCTTGTCGAACACCACGGATTCCTTCGCTTCGCCGGCGTGCAGCGCGCGGCTCGCCTGCAGGCGGCTGATGGTGCTGCGCAGGCGGCTGTTCATGATGCTCATCAGCATCAAGGCGAATTCGGGCTTGTGCTGCAATGCCACTTGAAACTGCTTGTCGTCCAGGCCAATGAGAGTGCAGGCGGTTTTCGCCCTGGCGGTGGCGGTGCGCGCGGCCTGCGCGATCACCGCCATCTCGCCGAAGGTCTCCCCCGGCCTGACGGTGCCGATGACCTTGTCCTGAGCGATCATTTCAATCTCGCCCAGGAGCAGCACGTACATCCGGTCACGCTTGCCCAGCAGGCCGCCGCCCTTGTCGTCCTCTTTGAATATCGTCGCGCCCGGCGCGAAGCTCTCCGGCTTGCCCGCTGACTTGAAGAACTCCATCGCCATGGCGGCGTTGTAGACCGGCGGCGGCGGCGGCGCGGCCGGCTGAGCCGGCAGCTTCATAGGCGCGGTATTGGAGAAGTCCAGATCGCTCATGGCGTTTCCTTGCAACAGACTGCCGGCAGATTTTACGCGTCCCGCTACCGTCTCGTCAGCACCAGCGGCGCAGCGGTGCCGCCGCTCTTCAGCTCGCCGACGATGCGGCCGGTGCCGGCGCGGCCGCGGAATTCGAACCCCTCGCCCGAGAAGCTGAGCGCGGTTCCCTCGAGCTTCGCCTGCTTGATCGCGAGCGGCCGGCCCCCCGCCTCGCCCTCGATTTCGATCTCCTGGAAATTCTGCGCGATCCGCAGCCGCCAGTCGCGCCCCTGCCAGCTGCCGCGCACCTGCGCCGGGACCAGCCAGAGGAAGATCCGGCTCTCGTCGCCCTGGCCCGGGTGCCGCTTCGCGATGCGCATCGTTTCCGTGCGGTCGGGCTTCCAGCCCGTCATCGCGAAGGCGTGCGTGACGATGCGTGCGCCGGGCCGCAGCTCCTGCAGCAGCTTGGGCTGCAGCTTGTCTATGAGGAAGGGGAGCAGGTAGATCGTCACCACGGTCGCGCGCCGGAGGTCGGCCGTGAGGACATCGCCCTCCTCGAACGCCACTCGCCCGGCCACCCCGGCACGGCGCGCGTTCTCGCGCGAGAGCGCCACCAGCCGCGCGTCAATCTCCACGCCGAGGCCGCGCGCGCCGAACTTCTGCGCCGCGGCGATCACGATGCGGCCGTCGCCCGAGCCGAGGTCCATCACGAAATCGTCCTCGCGGGTGCCGGAGAACGCGAGCATGCGCTCGACCACTTCGTCCGGCGTGGTGACGAAGGGCGCCCGCTCGCCGCCGTCCTGCGCCTGGGCGGCAGCAACGGTCACGCAGCAGAGCAGGATTGCCGTCAGTGGGGATTGCATGGCCCAGTATGCAGCAACAGTATTCCGCATCCGGCGGCAACAGGCAAAAAAAAAGCCCGGCCGGAGCCGGGCTCTGATGGCAGCGAAAGACTTACTTCGCGGCTTTCTTGCCTTTGGCTTTCGCCTTCGCCTTGCCCTTTTTCGCGGGCTTTTCGGCGGCAGCGGGCGCAGCCGTCGCCGGGGCAGCTTTCGCCGGGGCGGTTGCGGGCGTCGCCGGGGTTGCCGGCGTCGCGGGCGTGGCTTTCGCCGGGGCGGCGGCAGGGGCTTTCGCCGGCGCCTGGGCCTGGACCGACACGGCAAACGCCGAGGCGACCAGCGCAACGATCAGTTTTTGCTTAAGCATCTTGATATCTCCTGGTCTATAGACATGGTTCGAAACTGAACCAAGCGGAATAACGCGCCTCCGGGCTGGCGGTTGACGGGGACCGACGGCGGCCGCCGGAGCCTAGGCGAGGTCCGCCCCCGCCCCCAGCAAGGCCCGGCGGAAACGGGTCTTCAGGAGACCCCCCTCCCGGGGCGGCAGGACCAGCGGCAGCTTCTCGGCCACCACCTTGACCTGGGCGAAATGCGGCCCCGGGGCGCCATGGATCGCCGCCCGCAGGGCCCCCAGCTCCGCGGCCTCCCGGACCTGCCTGGCGGACCCGAAGCCGCAGGCGTGGGCGACCTTCGCAAGGTCCACCCCCGAGGCGGTGTGCGTCGCCTGCATGCCGGTCTCGCCATAGCGCTCGTTATCGATCACTACGACCGAGAGGTTGCGCGGCTGCTGCACGCCGATGGTGGCGAGCGAACCCAGCCCCATCAGCATCTCGCCGTCGCCGGTGACGACCAGGACGCGCCGCGCGGGCTGGGCGAGGGCGAGCCCCAGACCGATCATCGCGGCGTTGCCCATCGCTCCCCACAAGGGGAAACTGAGCGGCGAGTCGCCCGCCGCCGTGATGTCCCAGGCCGTAGATCCGAGGCCCGCCACCACCAACAGGTCTTTTCTTTTCCGCAACAGAATTTCCACGACTTGCCTGCGACGCAGCGCGATCGTCATCGGGAGGCCTGCTCCTGGAAGCTCTTGATGCCGATGACGCCCTGCGCGATCAGCACCGCCACCGCCTGGCAGCTGCCGAAGGCGAGCCGCGCCGCGGCGTCCACCGTCGGCGCGATCTCATCGGCGGCGTTCGCTTCGTGCACCACCACGCCCATGGCCGAGAGCACGCCCGGGGTCGCCTGCCCCATCGGCACCTGCCAGGGATTGAATTCACCGAACTGGCCGCGCATGGTGATCAGCATCAGCAGCGGGAAACGGCACTCGCGCGTCATGCCGAGCGCGTTGATGCAGTTGCCGACGCCGCTCGATTGCATCAGCAGCGCGCCGCGCACGCCGCCGAGCCAGGCGCCGGCGGCAAGCCCGATGCCTTCCTCCTCGGTGCTGAGCACGACCGCGTCGAGCTCCCTGTCGGCGAGGCAGAGCTCGATCAGCCGCTTGTGGCCGGCATCGGGCACGTAGCCCACCTGCCGCACGCCCGCTGCCTTGAGCGTCTTGTAGACCCGGTCGGGCCACGGACTTTCCTTGCGCCTCATCGGACATTGACCTCCACTCGTTGCGCCGCTACGCCGTTCGGGGAATTCTATAATGGCCGCAATATGAGCAGGCGCTGATGGAGATCGCGCGATTCCTCGAGGACGCACCGGCGGGAGACCTGTGGGTCTTCGGCTACGGTTCGCTCATGTGGTCGCCGGGTTTCCGCCATGCCGAACAGCGGGCCGGGTTGGTGCGCGGCTACCACAGGGCGCTGTGCATCCTGTCGAATCGCTACCGCGGCACCCCCGAGAGGCCCGGCCTGGTGATGGGCCTGTGCCGCGGGGGCTCCTGCTGGGGCATGACGTTTCGCGTGCCGGCGGCGCGCGTGCGCCGCGTGCTCGGCGCGCTGTGGAAGCGGGAGATGCTCAACAGGGTCTACGTGCCCACGCTGGTACCGGTCACCGTGGGGCCGAAGCGGCGCATCCGCGCGCTCGCCTTCGTCGCCGACACCTCGCACCGCCAGTTCGTCCGCGAACTCGACCTGCACGGCCGCGCGCGCCTCGTCGCGCAGGGCATCGGGCAGCGCGGCCGCTGCGTGGACTACATCCGCAATACCCTCGAGCACATGCTCGCGCTCGGCGTGAACGACCCGCACCTCGCGCGCGTGCTCGAAGCGGCGCGCGACCTTTCCGAAGGGAAACGAAAATGACTGCAGCGCTCTGGCCCGCAACACTGCATCACCTGCGCCGCGACAGCCCCGAGGCGGAGCGGCTCGCGCGCTTCTACGGCGAGCTCCTGGGCGACCGGGTCGAGGCGCTGCCGGGAGGCGAATGGCTGGTCGCGGGGCGCGGCCGGATGCTCGTCGTGGGCGAGGGCGCAAAATGCGCAGTGCCCTATTTCGCTCTCGAGATGCGCGATGCTGCGCAGCTCGGCGCTTACCGCCGCGAGCTCGAGCAGCGCGGCGCGGCCATTGAACCGTCGCCATCGCCGCTGTTCGCCCCGGGTGCATTTGCGGTCGCCGATCCGGACGGCCGGCGTGTCGTTTTTGGCCTGCCTGCTTCCGCTTCCGGAACTGAAGGCAAGACAGTCGCGCGCCTGCAGCATTTTGTCTGCGCCAGCACGCAGCTGGAAAACATGCTCGCGTTCTACCGCGACAGGCTCGGCCTGGTCGAATCCGATCGCGTGCTGGAAGACGGCGCGCTCGCCGCCGCATTCCTGCGCTCGGATCCCGAGCACCACAGTTTCGCCGCGTTCCGGGCGCCCGAATCGCGCCCGGATCACCATTGCTACGAAACCGGCAGCTGGAACGACATCCGCGACTGGGGCGACCGCATGGCGCGCCTGCGGATACCGCTGTGGTGGGGTCCGGGCCGCCACGGGCCGGGGAACAACCTGTTCTTCATGATCGAGGACCCGGAAGGCCACAAGGTCGAATTCTCCGCGGAGCTCGAACTGGTGCCGAGGGAAACCGCGTTCCGCACCTGGCCGCACGAGCAGCGCACGCTCAACCTCTGGGGCTCGGCCTGGATGCGGAGCTGATTCTTTTCAGGGCTTGTTCGAGGCGGGACCTTTGCGTGCCGAAATTCAACCGCACGAAGCCCGGCGCGCCGAACTGCGCTCCCGGGGACATCGCGACGCCATGCTTGAGGAAGTGCCGGTACGGATCGGGTACGCCGAGGCCGGAGGCGTCGATCCACGCAAGGTAGGTCGCTTCGACATGCGCCATCTTCAGCCCCGGCATTGCCGCAATTTCCCGCTCTACCAGGTCGCGGTTCCCCCGCAGGTAATCCAGCTGCGCCTCCAGCCAGTCGCCGCACTCGCGATAGGCGGCGAGCGAGGCCTCGTAGCCGAAAACAGAAGGATCGTGCACCGTGGCGTGATGATCCGCCGAAAATGCCCGCCTGAGCTCCGCGTTTTCGATCACGGCGAAGGCGCAGCCGGCGCCCGGAAAATTGAACGCCTTGTTGGGCGAGACGAGCGTCACGGTGCGGCGCGACGCCTCGCGCGACAGGCTCGCGATCGGCACATGCGGCTTGCCTTTGTCCAGCAGGATGTCGGCGTGGATCTCGTCCGAGCAGATGACGAGATCATGCTGTTCCGCGAAGGCGGCGAGCCGCGCCAGCTCCCCGCGCGTGAAGATGGTTCCGCCCGGATTCTGCGGATTGCACAGGAACAGCAGCCGCGAATCGGGTTTCGCCGCGGCGGCGAGAAACGCCTCGTCCCACACCCACCTGCCCTCCGAGAGCACGAGCGGCACGTCGGTATGCGCCCGCCGCGCGAGCTCGAGCGAGCGCTTCAGATGGTGATAGACCGGCGTCGGCACGAGCGCGTGCTCGTCCGGGCGCGTCAGGTGCCGCGCGGCCAGATGCAGCCCGGGCACGACCCCGGAGACGAATACGATCCAGTCCGGCGCCACCTGCCAGCCGTACAGGCGCTGCATGCGTTCGATCACCGCGTCGCGCAGCTCGGCGGGCGGCGTGGTGTAGCCCAGAATGCCGTGCGCGGCGCGGCGCGAGATCGCGGCGAGCACCGCGGGCGGCGCCCGGAAATCGGTGTCGGCCACCCAGAGCGGGATCACATCGGCCGGATAACGCTCCCAGCGCGTGCTCCAGGTGCCGCGCCGCTCCACGGGTGTATCGAAGTCGAACCCCATGCTCAGTCCAGGCGCGCGGCAATCCCCCGCAGCGCCTCGGATGGCGCGGGATAGCGCTCCAGCACCAGCGGATCGTGTCCGGGAATGATGTGCTCGCGCGAATCGGCGAGCGCGCGCAGCCTGGCGTAGCCTTCGACCATGTCGGCGACGCTGTAGACGATCGGGAACGGTCGGACCTCGTCCATGTTGGCGTAGAAGTGCGACGCGTCCGAGGCGAGCACCACCCAGCCGCGCCGCGTCGCCACCCGCACGACCTGCAGGCCCATGGTATGGCCGCCGACGAGGTGCAGCGAGACGCCGGGGGCGAGTTCGCTGTCGCCGTCGTGAAAACGTACCCTGCCTGCATAGGCGCGGCGCACCATGCCGACCACGTCCTCGACCTCGTAGGCGCCGCCGAAAACCGGCTGCGCCATGTGCCGGCCGGTCGCATAGTTCATCTCCAGGTCCTGCAGGTGGAAGGTCGCTGCGGGAAAGAGGTCGAAATTGCCGATGTGGTCGTAGTGCAAATGCGTTATCACCACGTCCTTGATTTTTTTTGAATCAATATTCAAGAAACCCAAACCCTCCGTCGGGCAACGAAGATGCTCGCGCCCGCGCTTGGCCGCCATTGGCGCCGAAAAACCAGTATCGACGACGATTTCGCGCCCTTCGCCACGCAGCAGCCAGACGAAATAATCGAGCGGCATCGGGCCGTCGTGGGCATCGTGGGGCATGCCGCCGATGAAATTCTCCGAGGCGCGCCGCGCGTGCTGCGCGTACTTGATCGCGTAGACCTCATAAGCAATCGCGCTCACTGGTGACCGCATTACTTCAGGCTGCTGCCAACAATTTCAGAGTCCTTTCACATAGATATGATCTGGCGGCAAATCCGCGTGATATCGCTCATACATCTGCACGTAGGCGTTTTCCATGTGCCTCGTGAACAGTTCGGTATCAAACAGTGGTGCAGCAAGCCGATTCGCTTCCAGCTTTTTCCTGATTTGAATCAGCCGATCAGGATTGGTGGCGAGTTCGATCGCCAGAGCCTCATATTCGCTCTGTGTCTTGGTGATAAGTTCCGGCAAACCTATTGCGTTGAGCAGACTTGCCGCGACTCTGCCTGCAAATGTATGTCCGACACGGGTCAGAACGGGTAATCCTGCCCACAGCGCATCGCTGCCGGTGGCATGTGCGTTGTAAGGAAACGTGTCGATGAACATATCAGCGGCGCGAAGTCTTGCCAAGTGCTCTTCCATCAGCAGCATTCGTTTGGCAAATATCAATCGCGCCGCGCGAATGCCTCTTGCTTCGGCCTCTTTGCGCAGATTGAGGACCGCCGTCGGATTGGCTTCCGACAACCACAGCACACTGCCTTCAACTTGCCCGAGGATACGCATCCAGCCATCAAACGTGTCCGGATTGATCTTGTAGCTGTTGTTGAAGCAGCAGAACACAAAACCTGTCGCGGGCAAGCCCAATTCTTCGCGCGAGAATGTTTTTTCCGCTACCGCCCTTGCTCTGTCATTAACGAAATAGCTGTTGGGGAGATACGCTACCTTTTCGGCATAATATTGCCGGCTCGCGTTCGGAATCAAAACGCCGTCTGCAATAATGTAATCAATATATTCCGCGCCCATAGTGGCGGGGTAGCCCAGATAACTCACTTGCAGCGGTGCGGCTCGCAGCGCAAAAATTTTTGTCCTGCTATCCTGCGTGAATCCTCCCAAGTCAACCGCGATATCTATTTCCAGATTTCTCGAAAGCAGCGCCACCTCCTTATCCGAGTGGGCACGCACATCTACGAATCGACCAAATGCAGCCTCCATCCTCTGCGTCATTTCGTCCTGCATATTCGGTCCGAAAGAAAAGCCGGTCAGTTCAAACCGGGACCGGTCGTGTGTTTCGAACAGGCCCGCCGTCTGGAACGCAACGGGATGGTTGCGAAAATCTGCAGAAAAGTACCCGATGCGTATCTTCCCGGTCTTTTGGCGCCTGGGGAATTTCGGCAGCGCGAGGCTTGCGGGCCACTTGTCATTCACCCAAATCTCTGCCGCTTTACGCTGTAGGGCTGATGAATCTGTTATTGCAAGAACGGGGAACGGGGAAGTGACTTTCTCGTTAAGCTGGACCTTTTGAAAGAGTTCAGTAATCTGACTTTCGGCATCACTCCAATCGCACATGCGCATCTCTAAATGCAGTCGGCTGCCAAACAAAAATTCAAACCCCGGCTCGATTGAAAGTGCTTTGTCGTAACTGTCCAGTGCCTCATCCAGCCGTTTCAGTTCTTGCAGGGCATTGCCGCGATTTCTGTAGGCCTCCGCGAAGTCAGGCCTGAGCTTGATGGCCTGTTCGCAACTGTCCAGTGCCTCGTCCAGCCGCTTTAATTCCTGCAGCGCAAGACCACGGTTACAGTAAGCCTCTGCGAAGCCAGGCTCGAGCGTGATGGCCAGTTCGTAACTGGCCAGTGCCTCTTCCAGTCGCTTTAGTTCTTGCAGCGCATTGCCACTGTTGTTGTGGGCCTCCAAATAGTCAGGCCTGAGTTTGATGGCCTGTGCGTAGCTTTCCAGTGCCTCATCCAGCCGCTTTAATTCTTGCAGCGCACGGCCACGGTTATAGTAAGCCTCTGCATAGTCAGGCTTTCGCTTGATGGCTGCATCGTAGCTGGCCAGTGCCTCATCCAGTCGCTTTAGTTCTCCCAGCGCAGTCCCGCGATTGTTGTAGGCCTCTGCCGAGTCAGGTTTTCGCTTGATGACTTCATCGAAGCTGGCCAGAGCCTCGTCCAGGCGCTTTAGTTCTTGCAGCGCATGGCCACGATTACTGTAGGCCTCTGCATAGTCAGGCCTGAGCTTGATGGCCTGTTCGTAGCTGGCCAGTGCCTCATCCAGTCGCTTTAGTTCTTGCAGCGCAGTCCCGCGATTGTTGTAGGCGTCTGCAAAGTCAGGGGCGAGCTTGATGGCCTGTTCGTATCTGGTCAGTGCCTCATCCAGTCGCTTGAGTTCTCGCAATGCATTGCCGTGATTGCTGTGCGCTATTGCGTTGTTTGGATTCGCACTGACCGCACGCCCAAACAGCTCTACAGCTTCCTGCGTGCGTTGCGTTTGGGCTGCGATAATGCCCAACAAAGTCAAGGCATCGAAGTTATCCGTCCTGGCGTTGAGCACCAGTCGGCATAGCCGTTCCGCTTCAACCCAGTCACGGCGCGAGTACGCGGCTGCAGCTCTTTGCAGCGCTTCTGGCAGGGTCAGCGTAATCTTGCCAACGCTTGAGGGCACTGCTGGAAGAACTGGCGGCTGCGGATCAGAAAAAGGAGGTTCGGGTATTGACATCGTTGCAAAGAGCGATCTGCGCACGTCCCTACTGAAGCAGCACCAGTCGGAAGGGATTTTTCCCGACGCGAAGGAGTAGACGCTCTCCTCTTCGGAGAGTCGAGTCTGCGTTGGTGATTTTTTCGCCGTTTATCCGCACTCCGCCACCCAATATTGCACGCTTTGCCTCCGAGGCGGATTTGCATTCCCCAAGCTGTCTAAGCAACTGGTCCAGGCGAATTGAGTCGGAAGGCAGGCTCACCCGCGTCTCCGCCAGATTCTCGGGAGCCTCTTGATCCCGGTATCGTCTCTCAAATGCATCGTGTGCTGATTTTGCCGCATCGATGCCGTGAAACCGGACGACGATTTCCTTGGCAAAAAGAACCTTAATATCGCGCGGATTGCCTCCTTCGCTCACCTGCTTCTGCCACCGCCGCACCGTAGCGACCGGTTCGAACGACAGAAGTTCTATGTAGCGCCACATGAGCTCGTCCGAGACCCGCATCACCTTGCCGAATATCTCCTGCGCCGGTTCGGCGATGCCGATGTAGTTTCCCAGCGACTTCGACATTTTTTCCACACCGTCGGTGCCCTCGAGCAGGGGCATCGTCAGGATGCACTGCGGCTCCTGGCCGAAATGCCGCTGCAGCTCGCGCCCGACCAGGAGGTTGAATTTCTGATCCGTGCCGCCCAGCTCGACGTCGGCCTTCATCGCCACCGAGTCGTAGCCCTGCATCAGCGGATAGAGCAGCTCGTGCACCGCGATCGGCTGCCCGGCCTTGTAGCGCCTGGAGAAGTCGTCGCGCTCCAGCAGCCGCGCCAGGGTGTAGCGCGAGGCGAGCCGGATCACGCCCTCGGCGCCGAGCTTGTCCGACCACTCGGAGTTGAACAGCACCTGCGTCTTTTCCGGGTCGAGGATTTTCGACATCTGCGCGCGGTAGCTTTGCGCGTTCTCCAGGATCTGCTCGCGCGACAGCGGCGGCCGCGTCTGGTTCTTGCCGGTCGGGTCGCCGATCATCCCGGTGAAATCGCCGATCAGGAACTGCACCTGGTGGCCGAGGTCCTGGAAATGGCGCAGCTTGTTGATCACCACGGTATGCCCGAGGTGCAGGTCGGGCGCGGTCGGATCGAGGCCGAGTTTGATCCTGAGCGTTCGCCCGGTCTTGAGCTTTCTGAGCAGTTCTTCCTCGACGATCAGCTCGTCGCAGCCGCGCTTGATGCGCGCCAACGCTTCAGTAACGTCCGTCATGCGTGCTACACTTCCCAGGTCTCTGAATAACAAGGGATTCTAGCCGATCCATGAGGGGGGACCCATGAGGGGGGGGGTACCGCTGCGCCGCGCCGCAGGCTTCGCCGCGTTCGCGCTTTCGGGCGCCGTCGCCGCGGTTGCCACGATTGCGCCATCGAGCGACGCGGAGTTGCTGCTCGCCAAGACTGCCGTGCTCGAGCCGCTCGCGATCCGCATCGATGAGGCGCTGCTGCCCGCGCCAGCGACCTACGTGCGCGAGGAACGCTTCCAGCGCGGCGACACGCTGCCGGGCCTGCTCGCGCGGCTCGCGATCGGCGAGGCCGAAGCGCAAAGACTCCTGCGACTGCGCGAGACGCGTTTGCTCCGGCCGGGCGCCGTCGTCACCGCGGAGGTGCGCGCCGGGAGCGAACATGAGGGCGAACTCGTGTGGCTGAGCTTTTTCGGGTCGCGCGACAGCGTGGTGCGCATCGAACGCGTCGGCCAGGGCATCGTCGCGAGCGAGCAACGGGCCCAGATCGCCACGCGCACCGAGCTGAAATCGGCCGTGATCCGCTCGTCCCTGTTCGCCGCCGCGGATGCGGCCGGAATTCCTGACAGCGTCGCGATCCAGCTGGCCGACGTATTCGGCAGCGACATCGACTTCCACCGCGAACTGCGCCAGGGAGACCGTTTCTCGGTCGTCTACGAAATGCACTCGGTCGAGGGCCGGCCATTGCGCGCGGGGCGCGTGCTGGCCGCCGAGTTCACCAATCAGGGCAGGACGCGCCGCGCGCTGAAGTTCGCCGACGGCTACTTTGCCCCCGACGGCGGGAACATGCGCAAGGCGCTGCTGCGCTCGCCGCTCGAACTGTCGCGCGTCAGCTCCGGGTTCGGCATGCGCAGGCACCCGTTCCTGCAGTCCTGGCGCGCGCACCAGGGCGTGGACTACGCGGCGCCCGCCGGCACGCGCGTGCG
>MEQQ01000074.1:0-7116 GCA_001770285.1 Betaproteobacteria bacterium RBG_16_66_20 | reverse complement strand
GCGTCGTCGAGTTCGCGGGCCGGCAGGGCGGCTACGGCAACCTGGTGATTGTCCGCCATGACAGCCGGGTTTCCACCTTCTATGCGCACCTGAAGGAATTCGGGCGCGGCATCCGCAACGGCGCGCGGGTCGCACAGGGCGACACCGTCGGCCTGGTCGGCCAGACGGGATGGGCGACCGGGCCGCACCTGCACTACGAATTCAGGATCGCGGGCGCCGCGCGCAATCCTCTCGCCGTGGCCCTGCCCGCCGGGACCCCGGTTGCGCGTCACGACATGGACGCATTCCGCGCGCGCGCGCAACCGCTCGTCGCGCAACTCGATCTCCTCGCGAACAGCCAGGTCGCTGCCATAGAGTGAATCGCGAGCTCTACGTCGGCCTGATGTCGGGCACCAGCCTCGACGGGGTCGATGCGGTGCTGGCGGATCTCGCCGGCGCCAAGCCGCGGTTGATTGCCGACGCCTGCATCGCCTTCGACGCCCCGCTGCGGCGCGAACTGCTTGGCCTCAATTCGCGCGGCGAGAACGAAATCGAGCGCGCCGCGCTCGCCGGCAACGCGCTCGCCGCGAGATATGCGTCCGCCGTGGCCGAGGTCCTTTCCCGATCGAAAATCCCGGCCTCTGAAATCCGCGCCATCGGCTGCCACGGCCAGACCGTGCGGCACCGGCCGGAGCGCGGCTACACCACGCAGATCGGCAATGCCGCGCTGCTCGCCGAATTGACCGCAATCCGCGTGGTGGCCGACTTCCGCAGCCGCGACGTCGCCGCCGGCGGGCAGGGCGCGCCGCTCGCGCCTGCGTTCCATGCCGCGGTATTCGGCGACGCCGCGGAAGACAGGGTAGCGATCAACCTCGGCGGCATCGCGAACCTCACCTTCCTGCCGCGCAGCGGCGCGGTGACCGGTTTTGACAGCGGCCCGGGAAATTGCCTGCTCGATCTGTGGGTCTCGCGGCACCTCGGCACCAGCCACGATGCGGGAGGAAACTGGGCTGCAGCGGGACAGCCTATTCCGGCGCTGCTCGAGCGCATGCTGCAGGAGCCTTATTTTTCCGCGCCGCCGCCCAAGAGCACGGGCCGCGACCTGTTCGACGAAGCCTGGCTGCGCAAGATGCTCAAAGACGGCGAGCAAGCGCAGGCCGTGCAGGCCACGCTGCTCGAACTGACCGCGCTGAGCGTGGCAAACGCCGTCTCGCGCCACTGCCGCGGCGCGCAGCGTCTGATCGTCAGCGGCGGCGGCGCGAAGAACGCGGCTCTGATGCGCCGCCTCGCCGAGCTCGCCGCGCCCGCATGCGTCGAGACGAGCGAAGCGCACGGCATCAATCCTCAGCTCGTGGAAGCAACCGCATTCGCCTGGCTCGCGAAGCAGACGCTCGACGGCCTGCCGGGGAATCTGCCCTCGGTGACCGGTGCACGCGGGGCGCGCGTGCTGGGCGCGGTTTACCCGGGGTAAGAAAGAGAAACTAAACGGAGAAAGAGGAGCCGCAGCCGCAGGTGGTCTGCGCGTTGGGGTTCTTGATCACGAACTGCGCGCCTTCCAGCCCCTCGGTGTAGTCGATCTCGGCGCCGGTCAGATACTGGTAGCTCATCGGGTCGATGAGCAGCTGGACGCCGTTCTTCTCCATCACCGAATCGTCGTCGTTCTGAACTTCGTCGAAGGTGAAGCCGTACTGGAAGCCGGAGCAGCCGCCGCCGGTGACGAACACGCGGAGCTTGAGCTCCGGGTTGCCTTCCTCCTCGATCAGCTGCTTTACCTTGCTCGCCGCGTTGTCCGAGAAGATCAGCGGCGCCGGCATGTCAGTTGCTGTGTTCATGCATTTCTCCTGTTGCGGTTCGCTATTTCGCGATCTTCAGTTCGACGCTCTTGACCTCGGCGGCATGGTGCACCAGCCGCCCCTCGATCACGGCGCCCTGCTGGATCTCGATGCTCTTGTAGTGAATATCGCCTTTGACACGCGAATTGGCCTGGAGTTCGAGCGTCTCGCGCGCGTCCACGGGGCCGTTGATCGTGCCGTTCACCACGACGTGGGCGGCCTGGACCTCCCCGTCGATGCGCGCCTGCTCCGAGACCACCAGCGTGCCTGGCTGGTCGGGAAGCGCCGCGACGTTGCCGCGCACCGCGCCGTCGACGCGCAGGCCGCCGCTGAAGAAGACATTGCCCTCGATGCGCGTGGTGGCGCCGATCAGGCTGTCGATGCGGTTCTGCGGCTTGCTTTCTCTGCGAAACATGCTTGCCTCTCCTTCAATCCAGCGCCACGCTGCGGGTCACCTTCGGCTCCGCCGAGCCGGCCTCGTATATGCGGGCCTGAACGCTTGCAACCCTGGCCTTGGGATTCACGCGGAAAATGCCGTCGATCCGCTGGAAGTGCTTGAATGCCAAGCGGAAGGTCGAAGACTCCGACGCGCCCTCCTTCGGAACGACCATCATAGCACTGCGGCCGGCTTCCGTCAGGCTGACCGCGAGCTCGAGCCGGCCCTGGAACTCCCGCCCCCGGCGCGGCCCCGAGGCGAGCAGCAGGATACGGTAGCGGAATTCCCCTGGCAGCACGTCGGGTTCTACCTTGAAGCGCAGGACGGAGAGCGGCGCCGCGCTCGCGGTATCCGAAGAAAGCATGCTCTCGAAGATCGCGAGTTCCTCGCGCAGGCGGGCATTGTCCTGCTCCAGAGTGCTGGTCTGCTGCGCCAGTTTCTGCTGCGCGGTGCGCTCGATCGCGACCTTGCTGTCGGCCGCATTGGCCACGGCACGCAGGCGCTCGAGCTCGTCGCGCAGCTTGGCGAGCTCGCTGCGCGCGCTCGAGAGCTCCTGCACGACCTCGCTGCGGTCGAAGCCCGCGAACCTGCGCCCGGCGTCGTAGATCCATGCCGCAAGCGCGGCCGAGAACGCGAGTATCACCGCGAAGCCGAGCCAGCGCAGGTACCAGGGCACATGCGTGCGCACCGAGACCTTCGGCGCGGCGATGCCGAAACGCTGGCGCAGCTTGGCGAAGCGGCCAGCCATCCGGGATCCCTTACGGAACAACCGATACCTGCTCGAGACCGGCCGTCTCCGGCAGGCCGAACATGAGGTTCATGTTCTGCACTGCCTGGCCTGATGCGCCCTTCATGAGGTTGTCGATCACGGAGAGCACCACCAGCGTGTCGCCGCGCTCGCCGCGCTCGCGCGGCCGGTGCACCGCGATCCGGCATACGTTCGCCGCGCGAGTCGAGCGGGTATCCGGATGACTACCCGCCGGCATGACGTCTACGAAAGGCTCACCCGCGTAGCGCTTCTCGTAGAGGGCCTGGAAATCCAATTCCTTCGTGATGCGCCCATACAGCGTGGCGTGGATGCCGCGGATCATCGGCGTCAGATGGGGGATGAAGACCAGGCCCACTTCGCGCCCGGCCGCCTGCGCGAGCCCCTGCCGGATCTCCGGCCAGTGCCGGTGGCCGGCGACGCCATAGGCCGCAAAATTGTCGGATGCTTCGGCATGCATCAGTTTGAGTTCCGCTTTGCGGCCGGCGCCCGACACGCCCGATTTCGCATCCGCGATCAGGTGATCCAGATCGACCGCCCCGGCCTCAACCAGCGGCAGAAGGCCGAGCTGAACGGCGGTCGGATAGCAGCCCGGGTTCGCCACCAGCCGCGCGCCGCGGATCCTGTCGCGATTCACTTCGCACAGGCCGTATACGGCCTCGGCGACCAGTTCCGGCGCCGCATGTTTCACCTTGTACCAGCGCTCCCATTCGGCGACATCCTTCAACCGGAAATCGGCCGAAATGTCGACGATGCGCGCGCCGGCATCGACGAGCGCGCGCGCTTCGCCCATGGCAACGCCGTTGGGCGTGGCGAAGAACACCACGTCGCAATTCTTCAGGGGCGCCTTGTCCGGATGCGAGAACGAGAGCGACACGCGTCCGCGCAGGCTGGGGAACATGGCGCTCACCGCCGTGCCCGCTTCCTGGCGCGAAGTAATCGCCGCCAGCTCGACCTGCGGATGCTGCGACAGCAGCCGCAACAGTTCGATTCCGGTATAGCCCGTACCGCCTACGATTCCTGCCTTAATCATGCGGTTAACCTTCCCGAAACAAAAAGCCGCCCGAAGGCGGCTTTTTGGAGTCTTTGGTTCCCGGTTTTTCCCCGGGGCCCTGGGTTCAGCGTTTCGAGTACTGCTTGCGCCGCCGCGCCTTGTGCAAGCCGACCTTTTTTCGCTCGACTTCCCGCGCGTCGCGAGTCACGAGCCGCGCGGCGCGGAACACCGGCTTGAGCGCCGCATCATACTCGATCATGGCGCGCGCCAGGCCGTGGCGCACCGCGCCGGCCTGGCCGTTCTCGCCGCCGCCGTGCACGTTCACCTTGATGTCGAAGCTCGCCAGGTTCTTGGTGAGCTCGAGCGGCTGGCGCACGATCATGCGCCCGGTTTCGCGGGCGAAGAAAACGTCCACCGGCTTGCCGTTCACCACGAACCCGCCCTTGCCGGGCTTGAGAAATACGCGCGCGACCGAGCTCTTGCGCCGCCCCGTGCCGTAGTAGTAGTCCCCGACCATGTCAGATCTCCAGTGCCTTCGGTTGCTGCGCCGTATGCGGATGCGTGCCGTCGGCGTAGATCTTGAGTTTTCTCAGCATCGCGTAGCCGAGCGGGCCCTTGGGCAGCATGCCCTTCACCGCCTGTTTCAGCGCCCGGTCCGGAAACTTCGCGTGCAGCTTGGCGAAATCGGTTTCCTTGATCCCGCCCGGGAAATTCGTGTGCCGGTAGTATTTCTTGCCGAGCGTCTTGCGCCCGGTGACGCGGATCTTGGCCGCGTTCAGCACCACGATGTAATCGCCGGTGTCGACATGCGGCGTGTACTCCGGCTTGTGCTTGCCGCGCAGGCGCGTGGCAATCTGCGACGCCAGGCGACCGAGCACCTTGTTCTGGGCGTCTACGACGTACCAACCGTGAACGACGTCCTCGGCTTTGGCGGCAAATGTCTTCATCAACTTGGCTGCTTGAGAAAAGGCGCGAATGTTATCAAAAAAATGGCGCAACCTGTTGAGATTGCGCCAAATCCACCGATTGGAGGAGGGTGGATGAGACAGAATCATTATGCCTTAGCGCCTGCTGCATTGCAACATCGCATCTCGTCGGACCAAAAGACCCTAAAATCATGCAATTAGGATTCATCAAAGGCTTTGCATGGACTGCACTGTGCGCTGGACCGGAGGTATGACCTTTCTTGCCGAAACGGGGAGCAATCATCTGCTCACCATGGACGGCGCCCCGGAAGGCGGCGGCCGCAACCTCGCGCCGCGCCCGATGGAGGTCGTGCTCGCCGGCGCCGGCGGCTGCACCGCCTACGACGTGGTGGTGATCCTGAAGAAGAACGGGCAGGACGTGACCGGCTGCGAGGTCAGGCTCGAGGCCGAGCGCGCGGCGACCGATCCGAAAGTGTTCACCAGGATCCACTACCGCTTCACGATCCGCGGCCGGAACCTCAAACGCAACCTGGTCGAACAGGCGGTTCGGCTGACCCATGAAAAATACTGCTCCGCGACCGCCATCCTCGCCAAGAGCGCCGAGATCACAAAGGATTTCGAGATCCTCGAACAGTGAATCACACGCGATGGGCGACGGTCGTCATCACCATCGCCATCGCACGCATGCCCAGCTTGAGCGCTTCGGGAAGTTCCGCGGCGCCGAGGGCGATCGCGCTCTCGCGGTGCCGGATCTCATCGTCGCGCATCGCCTCGACAAGCGCGCGCGTTTTCCGGTCCCCGGGCGGCAAGCGCTCAAGATGCCCCGAAAGATGCGCCTCGACCTGGCGCTCGGTCTCCGCGACAAAGGCGAGGCTCCAGCGGTCGCCCAGCGCGCCGGCCGCGGCCCCGAGCGCGAACGCGCCCGCGTACCAGAGCGGATTCAGCAGGCTCGCGCGCCCGCCGAGTTCATGGATGCGTTCGGCGCTCCAGGCGAGATGGTCCTGTTCTTCGAGCGCCGCTTTTTCCAGCGCCTGCCGGTTGTGCGGATTGCGCGCGGTGATCGCCTGTCCCTGATAGAGGGCCTGGGCGCAAACCTCTCCCACGTGGTTGACCCGCATCAGTGCCGCGGCGTCGGCGCGTGCAGCGGCATCAAGCGCGCCCTCGGCCAGGCCCGCGGCGGGCGAGGCGCGCTGCGCACGCTGCACGCCGGCCACGGTGCGCAGCGCGCGGTCGAAATGGACGATCAGCGAGTCGAGTTCCGGCATGGGCCACCTTGAATGCATGGGTTAGTCTATCGCGTATTGAACCTCATTCTGGTGCATCAGAAGACCAAGCAGGACCGCGCCGACTTCGAGGCGATCGCGCGGCAGATTGGCGCGCGCGCGGCGGAGATCCGCGTTTTCGTCGTCGACACCAAGGAGGAGAACTGGGCTGATCCGCGCTTCGAGCGCGGCGCGCCCACGCTGACGGTTTCGCCGATGCCGGTCAAGCGGTTTTCGCCGCCGCCCGGTGCCGTCTGCCAGGGACACGAATTTCCCAAGGACGAGCAGTATCGAAGGCTGGCAGGGCTTGGCGTGCCGGTGCCGGACTGGACCGCGATTTTGCCGGATACGGCGCTCGATCCCGCCCGATGGGGTCCGTACGTGGTCGTGAAGCCGGCGCTCGGCCGCAAGGGGGCGGAGATCTACATCAAGCGCGCCGGGCGAGTGCGCTACCGCCCGCCGGAGAGCTTTCCGGAGGACCATCCCGCGCACCGGGCGCCGCTCATCGCGCAGCGCTTCATCTACACCGGCCAATGGCCGTCGAACTTCCGCGTGGTGACGTTTTTCGGCCGGACGCTGCTGTGCTGGCGCTGCGAAGCCGCGCACCACCATGTCCCGCTCCATTCCCGCTGGGACTTCAAGGCCAAAGGCGGCATCACCGTGGTTTCCAACAAGCGGGACTCGAGCTACGCGCTGGCGCGCGATGCCGAGGTGATCGCCCTCGCCGAAAAAGCGCATGCCGCCTTCCCCGAGCAGCCGCTGCTGGGAACCGACATCGTGCGCGATGCCGAGACCGGCACGCTGCACGTGATCGAATGCAACCCGCGCGGCGACGCCTGGCTCCTGTCTTCCGACATGGGGCGCATGATCGAGCAGGCGAACGGCCTCGATTTCGCGCGCCAGTTCGGCGCCCTCGACATC
>MEQQ01000073.1:5640-12063 GCA_001770285.1 Betaproteobacteria bacterium RBG_16_66_20 | reverse complement strand
CGCGCGCGTAGCCCGCGGCGGGATCCTTCTGGCGGTCCTTCTGCAGGATCGCGAGCGTGAGCTCGGAGAGATGGTCGGAGGCGATGTATTGCACGCCGCCGCGCTCGATCGAGGCGCGCACCGGACGCCAGGAATCGCCGTAGAAGCCGAGGCCGGCGCCGACGCGGACGGTTTTCATCGCGATCGAGTCTAGTTTCGCCTCAAGCGAAAAGCAATTGCTTGCTAGAATCCGCCGCGGGAGGCGGGTGTTGAGCCAGGTATTGCAACTGTTGCTCGCGGGGGTCGCGCAGGGCTGCGTCTACGCGCTGGTCGCGCTCGGCTTCGTGCTGATCTACAAGGCGACCGAAACGGTCAATTTCGCGCAGGGCGACCTGATGATGCTGGGCGGCTTCTTCGCGCTCACCTCGAGCGTCATCCTGGGCTGGCCCTACTGGGCGACCATCGTGTTCGCGGTCGCCGCGATGGCCGCGGTCGGCATGCTGATCGAGCGCCTGGTGCTGCGCCCGGTGCTCGGCCAGCCCGCGTTCACCGTGGTGATGATCACCATCGGCGTCGGCTACGTGCTGCGCGGCGTGGTGACGATGATTCCCGGCTGGGGCACCGACACCTACACCCTGCCGACGCCGTTTTCCGAGGGCGTGTTCCAGATCGGCGAGGTGATCTTCGCGGTGCAGCAGGTGGCGGTGATCGGCATGACCGCCGCGCTGTGCGCGGTGCTGTACCTGTTCTTCCGCTTTTCCAAGCTCGGCGTGGCGATGCAGGCGACCTCGCAGAACCAGCTCGCCGCCGCCTACATGGGGATCCCGGTGCGGCGCGTCAACATGATGATCTGGGGGCTCTCCGCCGGCGTCGCCGCGTTCGCCGGCATCCTGCTCGCGCCGGCGACCTTCGTGCACTCCAACATGGGATTCATCGGCCTGAAGGCCTTTCCCGCGGCGGTGGTCGGCGGTTTCGGCAGCGTGCCGGGCGCGATCGTCGGCGGCCTGATCATCGGGCTGGTGGAGGCGTTTGCGGGCCGCTACATGCCGGAGGGCTTCAAGGACGTGGCTGCCTACGTGGTGGTGCTGGTGGTGCTGCTGCTGCGGCCCTCCGGCATCTTCGGCGAAACCGCGCAAAAGAAAGTCTGAGCGAGGTTCCGCAACCGTGAGATTCCTCTTCAAGACCGATTACGACCAGGACATCCGCCTGTTCAAGCACGGCGGGCAGGTGTTCTGGTACGGCCTGCTGATGGCATTGCTGCTCGCCGCGCCCTTCCTGGTGGACGAGTACGTGATGTCGCAGCTGCATTTCATCTGCATCTACTCGATCGTCGGCCTGGGGCTGATGCTGCTGGTCGGCTTCACCGGGCAGATCTCGCTCGGCCACGCTGCGTTCCTCGCGGTAGGCGCCTATACCGAGGCGCTGCTGCAGGCCAAAGGCGTGCCGGTGTTCATCTCGCTGCCCTGCGCCGCGCTGTTCTCGGCGGCGGCCGGCCTGATCGTCGGCCTGCCTGCGCTGCGCCTGAAGGGCATTTACCTCGCGATCGCCACGCTCGCCTTCAACGTGATCGTGGAGGAGGTGATCACGCGCTGGGAGGGGCTGACGGGCGGCAACTCGGGCCTGCATCTGAAGCCGGTAGAGATCTTCGGAGTGACGCTCGACGGCGACGCGGGATTCTTCTATCTGTGCCTCGGACTGACGGTGCTTTCCATCCTCGCGCTCATGAACCTGCTGCGCTCGCCCACGGGCCGCGCCTTCGTCGCGATCCGCGATTCGGAGATTTCGGCGAGCTGCATGGGCGTCAACCTCGCCAAGTACAAGACCCTGTCGTTCGCGATCTCGGCGGCGCTCACCGGCATCGGCGGCGCGCTCTACGCGCACAAGGTCAGCTTCATTTCGCCCGAGCAGTTCACCCTGCTGCAGTCAATCGAGCTGGTGACCATCGTGATTCTCGGCGGTGTCGGCTTCCTGCACGGCGCGGTGCTGGGGGCGGCGTTCCTGATCGTGCTGCCGCAGCTGATCTCGCTCGCCAAGGACTACCTGCCGGCGAACGTCGGCGGCACGGGCCTGCAGGCGGTGGTGTTCGGGCTGGTGCTGATCGGCTTCATCATCTTCGAGCCGCTCGGCCTGTACGGCCGCTGGCTCAAGGTGCGCACCTGGTTCGAGCTGTTCCCGTTCTACCGCAAGGGCATGTTCCGCCGCCAGAAGAGCTACATGAAATCGGAGCGGCTGAGATGAGTTTTTTCAAGGTGGCGAATCTCGGCATCAACTTCGGCGGCGTGGTCGCGGTGGACAAGGTGAGCTTTGAAGTAAGGCGCGGCGAGGTCTACACGATCATCGGGCCCAATGGCGCCGGCAAGACCACGATCTTCAATCTCATCGGATTGATCTATCCGGCGACCAGCGGACAGATTTTTCTGGAAGACAAACCCCTGACGGGGTCCGTGCCCCACCGCATTGCCCAGCTCGGCATTGCGCGCACGTTCCAGAACATCGAGCTGTTCGAGCATGCCACCGTGCTCCAGAACCTGCTGATCGGCCGCCACCGCCACCGCGCCGCGTCGCTCTGGCAGGAGCTGCTGTTCACGCCGGCGGTGCGGCGCGCCGAGCTTGCCGCACGGGAGGCAGTGGAGCAGGTGATTGATTTCCTCGACCTGGCGAAATACCGCGACAGCCTGGTTGCGGGCCTGCCGTACGGAGTGCGCAAGGTGGTCGAGCTCGGGCGCGCGCTCGCGACCGAGCCGCGCCTCCTGCTGCTCGACGAGCCGTCCTCGGGCCTGAACCCCGAGGAAACCGACGACATGGCGTTCTGGATCGAGGACATCAGGCGGCATCTCGGGGTCACGGTGCTGATGGTCGAGCACGACATGAACCTCGTTTCGCGCGTCTCGGACCGTGTGCTCGCGCTCAACCTGGGCACGGTGATCGCCGAGGGCACGCCGGCCGAAGTGCAGGCGCATCCGGCCGTAATCGAGGCCTACCTGGGCAAAGCTGCATGAGCGACGTAATCCTCGAGCTGGCGAACGTGGAGGCAAGCTATGGCCCGGTCCAGGCCTTGCGTGGCGTAAGCCTTTCAGTATTCAAAGGAAAAATAGTTACCGTTCTCGGCGCGAACGGCGCCGGTAAATCCACGATCCTCAAGACCATCTCCGGGATCATCGATCCGAGCAAGGGCCAGATACGCTTCGAGAGCGAGGAAATCCAGAAGCGCGATCCGGACTGGATCGTGCGCCGCGGCATCGGCCACGTGCCCGAGGGGCGCGAGGTGTTTGCGCTGCTCACGGTGGAGGAGAACCTGCGCATGGGGGCGTATACGCGCAGCGACGCCGACGGCATTGCGAGCGACATCGAGACGGTCTACGGTTATTTCCCGATTCTCAGGGAGCGCGCCAGGCAGGAGGCGGGCAAGCTCTCCGGCGGCCAGCAGCAGATGCTCGCGATCAGCCGCGCGCTGCTCTCGCGGCCCAAGCTGATGCTGATGGATGAGCCCAGCCTCGGCCTATCGCCGCTGCTGACGCAGGAGATCTTCCGCATCATCGTGCGCATCAACCGCGAGAAGGGCACCACCATCCTGCTGGTGGAGCAGAATGCGAACATGGCGCTCGAAGTTGCCGACTACGGCTACGTGCTTGAAGTCGGCCGCATCGTGATGGAAGATACCTGCAAGCGCCTGCTGGAGAAGGAAGACGTGCAGGAGTTCTATCTCGGCATGAAGGCGCAGGGAGTGCGGGGACAGCGCAGATGGAAGAAGAAAAAGCAATGGAGATGAGCGCGAGCGCGAACCACGCCGACACCGTACCCAGGATGTTCTGGCATGGCGTCAAGACGCGCGCCGCAAAGACCATCTTTCGCCAGAAGGACTTCGGCATCTGGCAGGCCGTGACCTGGGACGAACTCGGGCGCATCGCGCGCGAGATCGGCATGGGGCTTGCGTCCCTCGGCTACGCGCCGGGAGAGGTGGTCTCGATCCTGTCCAACACCAACAAGGAATGGATGGCTGCCGATCTTGGCGCGCTCGGCGCCGCGGGGGTGGTGAACGGCATCTATCCGACCGATGCGCCGATACAGGTCGAATACCTGCTGTTCGACTCGGGCTCGGTGTACGCGTTCGTTGAGGACGAGGAACAACTCGACAAGGTGCTGGAAGTGCGTGACCGGATGCCCGGATTGCGCAAGATCGTGGTCTTCGACATGGAAGGCCTGCACGAATTGAACGACCCCCAGGTCATGTCCCTGGACGCGCTGCGCGCGCTTGGACGCGAGCATGACGCGGCGCATCCGGGCGAGTGGGAGCGGCGCATCGGTCTGCGCAAGCCCGAGGACCTGGCGATCCTCTGCTACACCTCGGGCACTACCGGCAAGCCCAAGGGGGCGATGATTTCGCACGGCAACATCATGGCCACCTGCGCCGCCTACCAGGCCTTGTTCCCGCAGGACGAGAACGACGAGCGCATGGCCTTCCTGCCGTTGTGCCACATCGCCGAGCGCGTCGGCGGCGAGTACCATGCACTCTACACCGGCGCGGTGCTCAATTTCGTGGAGAACCCGGAGACCGTGCCGGAGAATGTGCGGGAAATCGCGCCCACCGTGTTTACCGCGGTGCCGCGCGTCTGGGAAAAGTTCTATTCGGGCGTGCTGATCCGCCTCAAGGAAGCCGGCGCGCTGCAGCAATCGGCCTACAAGGTCGCGATCGCGATCGGCTACCGGCAGGCGAAGCTGCGCGAGGAGCGCAAGCCGGTTCCGGCGGGCCTCGCGTTCGCGTTCTGGCTGGCGCGCCTGCTGGTGCTCAACAACGTACGCAAGGCGATCGGCGTGCACCGCTCGAAGATCCTGATCACGGCCGCGGCACCGATAGCGCCCGATCTGGTGCGCTGGTACATGGCGCTCGGCCTGGAAATGCTGGAGGCCTGGGGGCAGACCGAAAGCTGCGGCGCAGTGACCGGAAATCCGCGCGGCGGCGTGAAACCGGGCTCGATCGGACCGATGATGCCGCCGAGCGAAGTGAAGCTCTCGCCAGAGGGCGAGCTGCTGGTGCGGGGACCGGGCGTGTTCATGGGCTACCTGCACCAGCCCGAGAAGACCGCGGAGACCATCGCGGACGGCTGGCTGCACACAGGTGATGTCGGCAAGGTGGACGCCGAGGGCTACTTCTACATCACCGACCGCATGAAGGACATCATCATCACCGCGGGCGGCAAGAACATCACGCCTTCGGAGATCGAGAACCAGCTCAAGTTCTCGCCCTACATCACCGACGCGGTGGTGATCGGCGAAAAGCGCCCCTACCTTACCGCGCTCGTCATGATCGACCACGAGAACGTGGAGAAGTACGCGCAGGACAACGCGATCCCGTTCTCCAACTATGCGAGCCTGTGCCGGCGGCCGGAGATCCAGGAGTTGATCCAGGGCGAGATCGAGCGCGTCAACAAAACCTTCGCGCGCGTCGAACAGCTGAAGAAATTCCGCTTGATCGAGCAGAAACTCACCGCCGAGGACGAGGAACTCACCCCGACCATGAAGTTGAAGCGCAGGCTGGTAAACGACAAGTACAAGGCCCTGATCGACTCCATGTACATGAAGGAAGCCGCCTAGGGTGTTAGAGTAGGGGGCACAGGGATAAATCATCAATCAAGCCGGGGGAGAAAGACCATGACCTATAAGGCGAAAATCATCGCGCTGGCGTTTGCAGGCGCGGCAGTGGGCGGCACGGCGCTCGCGCAGACGCAGGGCGTGAGCAAGAACGAGATCGTCATCGGCACGGTGCAGGATCTGTCCGGGCCGATCGTCGGATTCTCGAAACCCACGGTCAACGGCATGCGCATGCGCGTGGACGAGATCAACCAGCTGGGCGGCATCCACGGCCGCAAGCTCAGGCTGGTGGTCGAGGACCACGGCTACGACCCGAAGAAAGCGGTGCTCGCGGCGAATAAGCTGATCCAGAAAGATCGCATCTTCGCGGTGCTGGGGTCGATCGGTACCCCGACCGCGCTGGCGGCCATGCCGCTGTACCTGGAGAAGAACGTCGCGCACCTGTTCCCGCTCACCGGCGCGCGGCAGATGTACGAACCGCTGCAGAAACTGAAGTACTCCTTCGCCGCGCCGTACTTCGAGCAGATGCGCGCCGGCCTCAAGCGCCTGGTGAAGGAAAAGGGCCTGAAGCGCGTGTGCACCATTTACCAGGACGACGATTTCGGTGCCGAAGTCAAGGACGGCGGCGAGGCGGCGCTGAAGGAGCTCGGCATGAAGTACACCGAGGTCACGACGTTCAAGCGCGGTGCAACGGATTTTTCCTCTCAGGTCGAGAGGATGAGGGGCGCCAGCTGCGAGGTCGTTGTGATGGGCACCATCATCCGCGAGACGATCGGCACGGTCGCGACCGCCCGCAAGCTCGGCTTCAGTCCAGAGTTCATCGGCACGACCGCTTCCTACGACGGCATCATCGCC
>MEQQ01000073.1:5244-5423 GCA_001770285.1 Betaproteobacteria bacterium RBG_16_66_20 | reverse complement strand
CAACAAGGCGCTGGAAAGCCTGTCCGTGCCGCACGACATGTTCGGCGGCGACGCGCAGACCTTCGGTCCGAAGAAGCACCTCGGCTCGGCCCGGGTGAAGGTTTGCCAGATCCAGAACGGCAGGTGGGTCAGCACCACCGACTACATCACCGACTGATCGCCGCTGCCGCAATCTTCAC
>MEQQ01000073.1:404-5231 GCA_001770285.1 Betaproteobacteria bacterium RBG_16_66_20 | reverse complement strand
ACGACGTAGGCGGCGCCGCCGGTGGCGATGAGCTCGCCCGCGTCGTTGTGCAACTCCATGTGGGTCACCGCGATGCGGCTGCCTTTGCGCACGATTCGGGCGGTGGCGATGAAGTATTTGCCGCGTCCCGGGCGCAGGTAGTCCACGCGCAGGTCGATGGTGCCCATGTTCGGGAACGAGGTCGGCGTCACTTCGTGCTCCCCCGAGAGCGACAGCATGATGGCGAAGCCGCCGGCGACGTCCAGGGTCGCGGAAATCACCCCGCCGTGGAGGATCTGCCGGCTCGGATTGCCCACCAGCTCGGGGCGCATCTCGAAGCGCAGCTTGGGCGCCGCCGGGTCGAAGGACTCGACTTTCAGGCCCAGGTGCTTGTTGAAGGCGATGTGCTTCTCCATCACCCGCTTCATCAGCGCGTGCAGCTCCCCGGTCTTCTTCCGCGTCATGGTTCCCATCCCATCATGCTGGCTCGAACTCGATCAGAAGTCTTCCGGGCGCAATCTGGGTGCCGATGGTTACATGAATTGCCAATACCTTTATGGCGAAGGGCAAATTCAGTCCATGTTCCATTTTCATCGCTTCCAGCACGACCAGCACTTTGTCGGCTTCGATTTTCTCGCCTGCTTTCGCATTCACCGCGACCACCCGGCCGTTCATGGGCGCGACCAGGCGCCCGTCGCTGGCGGTGACCCCTTTCTTTTCCGGCGGGTCGTAGAGCGTGTTGCGGAATGAAAAGCTCGCGCCGCCGCGCGCAAAGTGCACCGCGTCTCCGTCAACGACGTATTGCAGTTCCTTTCGCGCCTTCAAGATTTGATTGGTGGGCGAAAAAGAAACCAGCCGGCCGTCGAACTTCGCGCGCGAGCTGTGGGCGGGATTGTTGCTCCAGCCGGTCCATTCGCCGTAGTCGCCGACGAACAAGGTCGCAGCGAGGATGATATCGGAGTCTTCGGGCCTCTTTCCAGGAAAGGATTTTTCGGAAAGAAAGTCCGTCGTTGCCTTGCCTGAGGCGAAGACCTCGTCCCGCAGCACGGCGGCGAGGAAGGATTTGTTGGTGGTTACGCCGAGCGCGACGGTCGCGTCGAGAGCCGCGGCGAGCTTCTCGCGCGCCTCGTTACGCGTGGCCGCATGCGCGATCAGCTTGGCGATCATCGAATCGTAGAACGGCGGGATGGCGGCGCCGGATTCGAGCGCGTGCTCGATGCGGACCGCGGGCGACGGTTGCCACAACGCAAGGGTCCCCGCCTGCGGCAGAAAGCCCTGGTCCGGGTCTTCGGCGCACAGGCGCGCTTCGATCGCATGGCCGGCCAGGGACACATCCTCCTGCCTGGCTGGCAAGGGCTCGCCCGCGGCGACGCGCAGCTGCCATTCGACCAGATCCAGTCCGGTGATCGCCTCCGTGACCGGATGCTCGACCTGCAGGCGGGCGTTCATTTCCATGAACCAGAACCTGCCGTCTTCTCCGAGCAGGAATTCCACCGTCCCCGCGCCCACGTAGCCCACCGCGCGCGCCACCGCGATCGCCGCCGCCCCCATCGCGGCGCGCAGCTTGTCGTCCACCGCGGGCGAGGGGGATTCCTCGACCAGCTTCTGGTGCCGGCGCTGCACCGAGCAGTCGCGTTCGCCGAGATGGATGCAGTTGCCGTGGCGGTCGGCGAATATCTGCACTTCGACGTGGCGCGCCGCTGCGACGGCTTTTTCCAGCAGCACCCGGCCGTCGCCGAAGGCGTGCTCGGCTTCGGATTGAGCGGTTTTAAATGCTTCTGAAAATTCTTTTTCCGAAAGAACGAGACGGATGCCGCGGCCACCACCCCCTGCGACTGCTTTGATAAGCACAGGGAATTCGGGGTCTTTGTCGTAGGTCGGCAGAACCGGAACGCCTGCCTTGGCCGCGATCGCTTTGGCGTTCGCCTTGTCGCCCATGGCACGGATCGCGGCTGCGGGCGGGCCGACCCACACCAGGTTCGCCCTGTGCACCGCTTCCGCAAATGCTGCACTCTCGGCGAGAAAGCCGTAACCCGGATGTATTGCCTCGGCGCCGGAACGCCTGGCCGCCGCGATGATGGATTCGATGTTCAGGTACGAGTCCTTCGGTGCGGAGCCTCCGATATGTTCCGCGGCGTCCGCGGCGCGCATATGCGGCGCGCCGCGGTCGGCGTCCGAATACACAGCGATCGTGCGCATTCCCATGCGCCGCGCGGTGCGCATGATGCGCAGCGCGATTTCGCTGCGATTGGCGACCAGCAACGAGCGGAATGTCATGTGGTTGCGCGCTACCGCTATTTGCGCGGCAGGATCTGCATGTACTTGCAGATGATGCCGAGCATCACTTCGTCGGCGCCGCCGCCAATCGAGCCCAGGCGCCCGTCGCGGTAGGCGCGCGATACCGGGTTGTCCCAGGTGTAGCCCATGCCGCCCCAGTATTGCAGCAGCGAATCGGACACCTCGCGGCGCAGTCGGCCGGCCTTGAGCTTCGCCATCGAGGCGAGTTCGGTCACGTCTTCGCCGCCCACGTACAGCTCGCAGGCGCGATAGGTGAGGGCGCGCAGGGCCTCGATCTCGGTCTTCAGCTCCGCCAGCCGGAAGTGCACGTACTGGAAGTCGAGGATCGCCTGGCCGAAGATCTTGCGCTCGCGGATGTAGGCGACGGTCTCGGCGATGTTGCGCGTCAGGGCCTGCACCGTGCTCGCCGCCGCCCACAGCCGTTCCTCCTGGAACTGCTGCATCTGGTAGGTGAAGCCCATGCCCTCCTCGCCGATCCGATAGCGCTGCGGCACGCGCACGTCGTCGAAGTGGATCAGCCCGGTGTCCGAGGACATCATGCCGATCTTGCGGATTTTCTTCGCCTTCGTGACCCCCTTGGTGTCCATCGGCACGCAGATCAGCGTCTTGTTCTTGTGCGCCGCGCCCTCCGAGGTGTTCGCGAGCAGGCACATCCAGTCGGCCTGCAGGCTGTTGGTGATCCACATCTTGGCGCCGTTGATGAGGTAATCGCCGCCGTCCTTGCGCGCGGCGGTCTTGATCGCGGCCACGTCCGAGCCCGCGCCCGGCTCGGATACGCCGATGCAGGCCACCTGGTCGCCGGAGATCGAGGGCGCGAGGAACTGCCTGCGCAGCTCATCCGATCCGAAGCGCGCCAGCGCGGGCGTCGCCATGTCGGTCTGCACGCCGATCGCCATCGGCACGCCGCCGCACTGAATATGGCCGAGCGTTTCGGCCATGACCATGGCGTAGCTGTAGTCGAGCCCGGCGCCGCCGTAGGCCTCGGGCTTGGTCAGGCCCAGCATGCCGAGATTCCCCAGTTTCTTGAACACCGCGTGCGCGGGGAACTGCTCGGCCGCTTCCCACTCGTCCACGTGCGGGTTGATCTCGCTGTCGATAAAGCGCTTGAGATTGCGCCGAATCTCTTCGTGTTCCTGGGTGAAATGCATGCGGACTCCTATGGCCTTGCGACGCCGAACTGTACCGGCCTCAATTTCCTGTTCTCGCTGTCACTGCAGATTGAAAGGACAAATCCCAGCACATTCCGGGTGTCGCGCGGGTCGATGATGCCGTCGTCGAGCATCAGGGCACTCGTAACGAGCGCGCTTTGTTGGTTCTCGAAGTTTTCGATGATTTTGCGTTTCATTTTTTTTATTTGTTCAACATCAATGTCCAAACCTTTCCTTTTCATTCCACCCTCCATGACGATGGCCATCGTCAACGCTGCCTGCTCGGCGCCCATCACCGCGGTCTGCGCGTTCGGCCAGGAGAACAGGAACCGCGGGTTGTAGCCGCGGCCGCACATGCCGAAGTTGCCGGCGCCGAAGGAGGCGCCGCACATCAGGGTGATCTGCGGCACGTTGGCGTTGGATACCGCCTGGATCATCTTCGAGCCGTGCTTGATCATGCCGGCCTCCTCGGAGGCCTTGCCGACGATGTAGCCGGTGGTGTTCTGCAGGTACAGGATCGGCAGCCCGGCCTGGCAGCAGGCCTGGATGAAATGCGTCGCCTTGGTCGAACCGGCGGGATCGAGCGGCCCGTTGTTGGTGACGATGCCGACCTTGTGTCCCTGGATCGCGGCGTGGCCGCACACGGTCGCCATGCCGTAATCGGCCTTGAAGTCGAGGAAGTCGGAGTCGTCCGCGAAGCGCGCAATGGCTTCGCGCATGTCGACTGGTTTTCTGTAGTCCGGAGGCATTACTCCCAGAAGTTCTTCGGCGGGATAGCGGGGAGGCTTTGAATTTCTTGGTTGTTCGGTTCGTATATCCAGACGGCCCAGGACTTCTCTGGCAAGACGAACCCCGTCTGAGTCATCTTCCGCCAGATATTCGCCCAGACCGGAAACATGCGTGTGCATCACCGCGCCGCCCAGTTCCTCGTCGGTCGCAATCTCGCCGGTCGCGGCTTTGAGGAGCGGCGGCCCGGCAAGGAATGCCTTGGCGCGGCCGCGCACCATGATCACGTAGTCGGAGAGCCCCGGCATGTAGGCGCCGCCCGCGGTCGAAGAGCCGTGCACCACGGTGACCACCGGCAGTCCCGCTGCCGAGAGCTTCGCCAGGTTGTAGAAAATCGCGCCGGCGTGGATGAAGCCCTCGACGCGGTACTTGAGTAGGTTCGCGCCCGCCGACTCGACGAGGTGCACGAACGGCAGCTTGTTTTCGAGCGCGAGCCCCTGCGCGCGCAGCAGCTTCTCGCGGCCCATGTGCTGGATCGCGCCGGCGTCGATGCCGGAATCGCTTGCTACCACCATCGCGCGCACGCCGGCCAGGTAGCCGATGCCCGTGATCACGCCGCCGCCCGGGATCGATTTCTCCGGGTCGGGGTTGTCGAGGCAGAAGCCCGCCATCGACG
>MEQQ01000073.1:0-318 GCA_001770285.1 Betaproteobacteria bacterium RBG_16_66_20 | reverse complement strand
CTTGCTTTTTCGGATTCCTTGCGGGTTCTGTCCTCCAACATTCTCAATCTTGAAATCAACTCGAGCATTCGGGCGCGATTGCGCTGAAACGATTCGAAGGCGGGATCGAGCTTGGACTGGATCGCGGGCATCAGTCGAGGACCTTGGGTTGCGCGCTGGAAGAAAGCATTTGCTTGGTGAGTCTCCCCCAATGGAATATCATCCGTCAATGATCCCGAGAACGCTATTCACCCCCGAGCACGAGACCTTCCGCGACAGCGTCCGGCGCTTCCTCGAGGCCGAGGTCAAGCCCCACGACGAGCGCTGGCAGGAGCAGGG
>MEQQ01000072.1:6702-10064 GCA_001770285.1 Betaproteobacteria bacterium RBG_16_66_20 | reverse complement strand
CCCCTGCATCACGTCGTCCTTGGGCGCGAGCAGCAGCGCCACCAGCGCCGCGCGCGCGCCGTCGGGCTGGCGCAGCTTGTCGCGCAGCTCCGGCGGCAGCGCGCCGAGCAGCCGCGCCGCGTAATCCACCTTGGCGCGGTCCATCGAGCCGACCAGCTTCGCGCTCTCCCCCGCCGAGCGCCCCCACTGCGCGCTCAGGTCCGCATTGCGCCGGCCTGCGAAACCCATGGAAGCAGCGGCGAGAATTGCGGCAGCAGCGGTCTTTCGCTTTTCATCTCCTTGAAGATCTGTTTCTTCAACATCAACTGCAACAACGGCGGCCGCCCTCGTCTTGCGGTAGCCGGAGCGGTCGAAGCGCTGGTGCACCCGCGCGATGCGTTCCTCGATCGGCGGATGGGTGTCGAACAAACCCGAGAGCCTCACCTGGATGCCCTGGCCGAAGAACATGTGCGACATGTCCTCGGCATGGCGGTTGGCGATCAGCGCCCCCGCCGCCGAGGCGCCGATCTGGTCGAGCGCGCCCGCGATGCCGTCGGGATTGCGCGTGAACTGCACGCTCGAGGCATCGGCGAGGAATTCGCGCTGGCGCGACGCCGCGGCCTTGATGAGGCGCGCGAAGAACAGGCCGATATAACCGATTATCAGAAGCGCGAGGCCGCCGAGAAAAATCGGCGCCGCGCCCTTGCTGTCTCTGCCGCCGCGCTGGCTGCGCATGATGAATTCGCCGATCGAACCGATGAACACGATCCCCGCGAGCACGCCGATCATGCGGATGTTGAGGCGCATGTCGCCGTTCAGGATGTGGCTGAACTCGTGCGCGATCACGCCCTGCAGTTCATCCCGGTTCAAGGTCTCCAGCGTGCCGCGCGTCACCGCCACGATCGAATCCGAGACGTCGTAGCCGGCGGCGAAGGCGTTGATGCCCGGCTCGCCGTCCATGACATAGACCGCGGGAACGCGCACCCCGGAAGCAATCGACATTTCCTCGACCACGTTGACCAGGCGCCGCTCGAGCGGGTCGCGCGTGTCGGTCGGCACGCGGCGCGCGCCGACCATGTCGGCCACCGCCTTGCCGCCGCTCGCGAGCTGCATCATTTGCCAGGCGCTGACCGCGAGGATCACCATTGCGGTGCCGAGCGCGCCCATGACGTAGATCTTCGCCGGCACCGCTCGCAGCAACGCGAACATGCCCGGCGACCTGCCCTTGGGCGCGTAAAGGTCGGCGAAGCCGTACAGGTAACCCGCCGCGAGCACCACGTCCACCGCGATTATCACGCCGACCACCGCCAACGCGTAGAGCAGCACCAGGACCCTGGTGTTGCGCCGCGCGAGCTGCTGGTTTTCGAAGAAGGAGGCCATGTCCGGTTTAGGTCCCGCGCGCTATTTTCGCAGCAAGCGCGGGTCCAGGGCACCCAGCGACGGCGGCATCGGGCAATCGAGCGCGCAGGCCACCGCGCGCAACAGTTCATGCTCGGTCAACCTGACGTTGCCGTCAGCGGCCACGGCGCTCGCGAAACCTTCCAGCAGGCCTGCCTTCTCCAGGGGCGCGAGGATGCTCAGGCGCTCGAGCGCTTGCGATACCTGCGACAGCTGCAGCGAATCCTTGTCAGCAAGGACCAGCGCGGGCATCGCCAGCGATTCGCGCCCCCTGTCGAAGGCCGACTGCGCGGCCGCGGCATCGCCCGCCGCGGCACCGGCATGCGCGAGCAGCGACAGCACCAGCGCCGTCTCGGCGGCGAGCTCGGCGCGCTCGCGGTAGCGCACGCGCCCGGCACGGCGCGCCTTGGGGCCCAGCGTCCAGTCCAGGATCGTCGCCAGCACGAATTCGCTCAGGGTGAAGCGCTGGTCGGCCTGCAGCACGCGGCGCAGCGCCTCCAGGAACGCGCCGCGCCCGGTCTCCTCCAGGGCCTTGAGCGCCGGCACCGCGAGCGCGACCAGCGGCAGACGGTAGGCACGGTCGAGCTGGCGCAGGTGCGGCGCGATCACCTCGGCCTTGCGCGCGAGGTCCTCCATGCCGAGCGCGCGCAGCGCCTCCAGCTGCCGCACGCGACTGGTCATTTCCTCCTCCAGCACGCAGCCCAGCATCACCGCCTGCGCACCTAGGGGGTCGCGCAAGGCCTCGCGGATCGGCGGCGCGAGGTAGGCGAGCAGGCCGGAGGCGTACTCCAGGTGCTCGGCGCCCGGCTCGCCGATGGTGGCGATCAGCGCCGCGACGCCGGTCAGGCGCCTGGGCACAATGGTTTGGGGCTTTTCTTTTTCAGGTATTTTTTCTTCTCTTTGCTTTACTTCGGTGATCCGCGGTCTTCTCGCCTTGTCGAAATAGAACGCGGGAGAAACATGCGGGTTGGTCCTGCGCATCCGCTCCTCGATCGGCGGATGCGTCGCGACGAGCGCGCGCAGCCAGCCCGGCGAGGGCGGCGCGAACAGCATGTGCGCGAGCGCGTCGGCGTGCCAGTTGCGCACGCGCGAGCCCTCGACGTTCATCCGGATCCGCGCCAGCGCGCCGCACAGCGCGTCGGCATTGCGCGTGAAGCGCACCGCGCTCGCGTCGGCAAGGTTCTCGCGCTCGCGCGCGATCGAGGCCTGGATGATGCGGCAGAACAGCAGCCCCACCGAACCGATCGCGAACAGTCCCGCACCGACCAGCGCGAACGGCAGATGGAAGAAACGGCGTCCTTCCTCGGTGCCGGCGCCCGAGTAGTACTGCATCATGAAGCGGCCGATCGCCGAGAGGAAAACGATGCCCTGCAGCACGTACACCGCGCGCAGGTTGAGACGGATGTCGCCGTGCAGGATATGGCTGAACTCGTGCGCGATCACCGCCTGCAGCTCGTCGCGCGACAGCTGCTCGAGCGCGCCCTGCGTGACGACGATCACCGCCTGGCTGGGCGAGGCGCCGGCGGCGAAGGCGTTGATGCCGCTCTCGCGGTTGAGCACGTAGAGCGGCGGCGCGGCCAGGCCGGAAGCAATCGAGAGCTCGTCCACGATATTGATCAGGCGCCGCTCGTCGTCGCGTCCGCTGCCGCGCCCGATCGGCCGCCCGGCGAGCAGCGTCGCGAGTTCAGCCTGGCCGAGCGACAGGCGGGCGAGGATTTCGAGCGTGCCGAGCGCGATCACCACGAGCGTGCCGAGGCTCGCGATCAGGTAGAGATTTGCCGAGGTCCGGTAGGAAAAGACAAAGCAGAAAAGCGCCGCCAGGCTATCGACGCTGGCGACGATCGCCGCCACCGACAGGACATACAGCACCGCGAGCGTCCTGCCCGCGCGCCGCGCGCGTTCTTGCTGGGCGAAAAAGGAAACTGCTATTTGAATGAAACCTTGGGCGCCTTGCGTTCTTCCGCCGACTCGGTCGCCTCGAGCAG
>MEQQ01000072.1:886-6664 GCA_001770285.1 Betaproteobacteria bacterium RBG_16_66_20 | reverse complement strand
CCTCGCGCTTGGTGTTGTACTCCATCACCGTGTCGTTGTACGCCTGGCGCGCGAACGCGATCTTGTTCTCGGTGCTGGTCAGCTCCTCCTGCACCTGCAGGATGTTCTGGTTCGCCTTGAGATCCGGATAGGCCTCGAACACCGCCATCAGCCGGCCGAGCGCGCCGCCGAGGACGCCTTCGGCCTGCGCCAGGCCCTGCATCGCCGCGGCGTCACCGGGCGCCGCAGCCGCGCGCTGCGAGGCGCTCACCGCCGCGCCGCGCGCCGCTGTCACCGCCTCCAGCGTGCCGCGCTCGTGCGTGAGGTAGCCCTTGGCCGCCTCTACCAGGTTCGGGATCAGGTCGTAGCGACGCTTCAATTGCACGTCGATCTGCGCGAACGAATTCTTGTAGCGGTTGCGCATCTGCACCAGCCCGTTGTAGATCGCGATCGCCCAGAACACGACCACAACGACGACTGCGAGGAAAGAAAGAGCGATCCAGCCAGCCATGACGCCTCCCCGGAAGATTTGATGCTGCCTCGGCTACTATAACGCATGCGCGAGGACGTTCCCATGAGCCGGCCGCCGGCGGGGCGCGGCGCCGCGCCTCAGCGAAGCGCGTCCAGGAATCCGGTCATCTTCCGGCGCATCGCCGCGTCGGGCAACCGGCCGCGCGCGGCGTTCAGGTTGTCCAGCATGTACTCGGGCTTGTCGGTGCCGGGGATCACGCAGGTCACCGCCTCCTGCGCGAGCACGTACTTCAGGAAGAACTGGCCCCAGCTCGCGGCCTCGAACTCGGCCGCCCATTCCGGGACCTGCTTGCCGCGCACAGCGGCAAACAGCTTGCCGCGCGCGAACGGCAGGTTGACCAGCACCGCCGTGCCGGTCGCGGCAGCGGCCGCGAGCAGGCGCTGCTCGACGCTGCGCTCGGCCATGGAATAGTTCACCTGCACGAAATCGAGTTTCTCGCGCTCCATCAGCGCGATCAGCTGCTCGTTGGCGGATTCCCGGAAATGCGTCACCCCGACATAGCGCAGGACGCCTCGTTCCTTCCATTCCCGCAGCAGGCCCAGTTGGTCCGCCGC
The DNA here is from genome assembly GCA_001770285.1 of Betaproteobacteria bacterium RBG_16_66_20. Taxonomy (GTDB): domain Bacteria; phylum Pseudomonadota; class Gammaproteobacteria; order Burkholderiales; family SG8-39; genus RBG-16-66-20. The sequence continues at coordinate 5,599 of MEQQ01000072.1, read as the reverse complement.
CGCGCCCGGGTCGGGGCCCGCGTTGTGGATCTGCATCAGATCGAGCCGGCCGCTGCGCAACCTGCGCAGGGACGCCTGCATCTCCGCGACGGCCGCGTCGCGCGGCGCGACGCGCACTTTGGTGGCGAGGAATATCCGGTCGCGCACCCCGAGCGCCGCGACCAGCTCGCCCACCACGCTCTCCGCCGTGCCGTACGAAGGCGCGGTGTCGATGACGCGCGCGCCGTTTTCGACCAGCGCCGCGATCACGCGGCTGCGCTCGCCGCGCCGCGCCGCGTCCTCGCCGATGTCGAATACGATTGCCGTACCCAATCCTACGGCGGGCAGCCGCTCGCCCGTGCGCGGGATCGGGCGCGTCATGAGGGGGCCCGCCGCCGCGGCCGGGCGCAGCGCGGCGGCAGCCGCGATGGCGCCGCCCAGCGCGAGGACGTCGCGACGGGAAAAACGTCTGCAATACGAAAAATCCGATTTGGTCATGTCAACCTCCAGCCCGTCGTTCCTGGGCGCGCCCGAGCGCCAGCGCCAGCACCAGCCACGCCGCCGCGAGCGGAATCGCGACCAGCGATATCGTACGCAATTCCATCCCCAGCGAACGCAGCGCCGCGAACAGCCAGCCGCCCGCGGCGTCGGCGCCGCGGAACACCACGATGTCGATCACGTTCTTCGCCTTGTACTTCTCCTCGCGCGCGAGCACGGTGAACAGCACCTCGCGCGCCGGATTGGAGATCGCGAAGTTGGCGGTGCGCTGCGCCGCCTGGAAGCCGATCACCACGGCCAGCACCGGGGCCGCGGCGAGCGCCGCGAATCCCGCCGCGAACACCAGCGGCAGGAACGCGACCGCCGCGCCGATGCCGAAGCGCTCGATCAGTTTCCCGGTCGCGACAAACTGGACCACGACCGTCAGCAGGCCGACGGCGAGGTCGATGGCGGCGAACATGCGGGTGCGCACTGCGGGATCGTCGGACGCGGCGGCGACGATGTTCGCCTGCTGGAAGTAGAGGAAGGTCCCGGTGACCGAAAGCAGCGTCACCCAGAGCGCGATTCCGGCGAGGTAGGGCGAGCGCAGCAGCATCGCGATGCCGTCGAACCAGCCGCCGCCAAGTGCCTCCGATTCGGTCTTACGATTCAATTGCCTTTCCGATTCAGATGAAACGGACTCCAGTCGCCTCACGCACAGCACTGCCGCCTCCAGCAGCAAGGCGGCAATGACCAGCAGGTTGGTCGGCCCGAGCGGCACCGCCAGCCAGACGGTCAGCGCCGGGCCTGCGAGCGCGCCCGCGCTGCCGCCGGCGGCGATGACTGCGAACAGGCGCTTGCCCTGCTCGGAAGAGAACAGGTCCGCCATGAACGACCAGAACACGGATACGGCGAAAAGATTGAAGACGCTGATCCAGACGAAAAACACGCGCGCGACGGCGAGCCGCTCGAGGTCGAAGGTCAGCAGCAGCCAGAACAGCGCGATGTTGGCGGCGAAAAAATGGTAGACCACCGGGATCAAGCGCCGCCGCGGCAGCCGCGCCACCAGCGCGCCGTAGAGCGGCACCGCCGCGAGCATCGTGAGAAAGGTCGCGGTGAACAGCCACTGCAGGTTCCTCACCCCGCCCGCGACTCCCATCTCGTCGCGCAGCGGCCGCAGCACGTAGTAGCCGGCGAGCAGGCAGAAAAAATAGGCGAACGACCAGCAAAGCGCTTTGCCCTCGCCAGGGCGTACCGAGCGGAACCGCAGTTGCATCGCGCGTTCGTGCCTCCGTACCGGACTTTACTAGATTGCAAGCATGAGCGGTTCGCGCGCGCGCCGGCGGCGCATTGACACCCGCTTCCCGCCTCTGTACAGTTGCTCAGTACAGATAAGGCGCCCGCCGTGAAGGAAGTCAAAGTCACCGAACTGCGGCAGAACCTGCCCGCCTACCTCGCCAAAGTCAGGCGGGGCGAGCGTGTTCGCATCACCTCGCGCGGCAAGGTCGTTGCCGAATTGGCGCCTCCGGAGCCGGCGAAATCCGAATCGGCATCCGCGTGGAAACGACTGCGCGGCACCGTCCTGCGCTTTGATCGTCCGACCGAGCCGGTCATCGACCCGAAGGAGTGGGACATCAATCGGTGATCGTTCTCGACACCCATGCCCTCCTCTGGTGGGTGTCGGGTTCCTCCCGGCTGTCGGCACGCGCGCGGCGCGAAGTGACCAGTGCCCGGCGCCTCGGCCCCGTCGCCGCGTCGGCAATCAGCCTGTTCGAGATCGCTGCTGCCGTACGCCGCGGCCGGTTGGACCTGGGGCTGCCGGTTGCCGAATGGCTCGCCGAACTGCACCGGATTGCAGAACTGCGCATCGAGCCGGTCGGCTCGCACGTTGCGCAGCTCGCAGGCGAATTTCCCGAATTCGTCCCGGCCGACCCGGCCGACCGGATCATCGTCGCCACCGCGGTCGTACTTCGCGCAAAGCTCGTCACCGCGGACGCGAAACTGCGCAAGCTTCCCCAAGTCGAATCGATCTGGTAGGGCCGACGTGGATCCCGGCCGCCGCAAGGTACTGAGGACGCTCGGAGGATTTTGGACATTGCTCGCCATGAATTCGGGCATGGGTCAGGATAACAAGATCATGACGAGAAAAATCCCCTCCACGGGCGAGGACATCCCGGCCGTCGGCCTCGGCACCTGGCAGGTGTTCGATGCGGGCGGCGATGCCGCGGCGCGCGCGCCGTTGCGCGCAGTGCTTGCGGCGTTCGCGAAGGCCGGCGGCAAGATGATCGACTCCTCGCCGATGTACGGCAGCGCGGAGTCGGTCGTCGGCGACCTCGTCGCGGAGCTCGGCCTGCGCGACAAGCTGTTCATCGCGACCAAGGTGTGGACCAGCGGCCGCGAGGACGGCATCAGGCAGATGGAGACCTCGTTCCGGCGCCTCCGCGTGAAGCAGATGGATCTGATGCAGATCCACAACCTTAAGGACGCGGGGGTTCATACAAGGACGCTCCTGGACTGGAAAGCAAAGGGCAGGATCCGCTACCACGGCATCACGCACTACACGTCGTCCGCGTATGCCGAGGTCGAGACGCGGCTCAAGGCCGGGAAGTACGACTTTCTGCAGATCAACTACTCGCTCGCCGAGCGCGAATCCGAAAAGCGTCTCTTATCCATAGCCAAAGACAGGAACATTGCGGTCATCGCCAACCGCCCGTTCGCCGAGGGCGCGATGTTCCGCCGCGTGCGCGGCAAGCCCCTGCCGCCGTGGGCGGGCGAGATCGGCGTCGTTAGCTGGGCGCAGTTCTTCCTCAAGTGGATCGTCGGCCATCCGGCGATCACCTGCGTGATTCCCGGCACCGGCAAGCCCGAGCACATCGCCGACAACGTCGCCGCGGGCTTCGGCGCGCTGCCCGGCGAGGCGATGCGAGCGCGCATGGCGAAGTATTTCAATACGTTATGAGAGCCCTGCTGGTCGCGCTGTTGCTGGTTGCATTCAATCTAACAGCACAAACAAGACAGGAAGGCGTGGAAGTACAGAAAAGCCGCCTGCTGCTGCTTCCGGCCTCGACGGTGGAGAACAGCGCCGGCGGCAGCGGCCAGCCGCCGCAGTTCCTCTCCACCCACCCGTCGCACCAGAGCCGGATCAGGGACATCGAGGCGAATCTGCCGAGAGTATTGCCGTTGTACGGCAGGCAACCCCGATGAGCGACGCCTTGGACAGCGCGGCCTTCTATTCCGGGCTGCCGGTGCTCGCCGAGTTCAGCGCGGTCGCCGACGCCGCGAATTTTGCGCCGCTGCCCGTGGACTGGCACGTCGCCACCTGCGACGTGCGCAACTCCACCGTCGCGGTGCAGGCCGGCAACTACAAGCACGTCAACACGGTCGGCGCTTCCGCGGTCACCGCGATGCTGAACGCCGCGGGCGAGCTCGACATTCCGTTTGTCTTCGAGGGCGATGGCAGCGCTTTCTGCGTGCCGCCGCAGCTGCTGGAGGACGCCAAGGCGGCGCTCGTCAAGACGCAGGAGATGGCGCGCACGTCCTTCGGCCTGGAGCTGCGCGTCGCCACCCTGCCGGTGGCGACGATCCGCGACGCGGGCCTCGACATCCTGGTCGCGCGCGTAAGGGTCTCGGAAAACTACATCCAGGCCGCGTTCGCGGGCGGCGGCATGGCGTTCGCCGACAGGTACATGAAGGACCCGGCCACCTCGGCGCTTTGCGAGGTGAAGGCCGGAAGCATCGCGCCACGCGGCAGCCTCGAGGGGCTCGAATGCCGCTGGCAGGACATCCCGAGCCGCCACGGCGAGACCGTCAGCCTGATGGTGCGCGCGATAAGCCCGGGAAACGCGGTTGACGCCGCGAAGACCGCGCAGCTCTACCGGGAAGTCATCGCCAAAGTACGGGAAATCTACGGCAGCGACGATGCCTGCCATCCGATCACCCTGCCAGCGCTCACACCTGCGTTCGATGCAATGCGCCTGGAAAACGAGGTCGGCGTGCGCGCCGCAGACCGCAGCCCCTTCGGCAAGTGGCTCTACCTCATGCGCTCGCGCTGGTTGGTGCTGCTCGGCTGGTTCCTGATGGAGTTCGGCCTGAAGACCGGGCAGACCGACTGGAGCCGCTACAAGGAAACGCTGGTGCGTAACACCGACGTGCGCAAATTCAACGATATCTACCGCCAGATCCTCGCCGGCAACGCCGCCCAGCGCGCGGCGCTCGACGCCTGGCTCGCGGAACGCTACGCGAAGCGCGAACTGGTCT
>MEQQ01000072.1:0-864 GCA_001770285.1 Betaproteobacteria bacterium RBG_16_66_20 | reverse complement strand
CGCGCAGATGACTTGCCTCGTGTTCAACTACTCGGGCCGCCACCTGCACTTCATCGACGGCGCCGACGGCGGTCTGTTCCTTGCCGCCAAGGCCCTCAAACGGCGCGTCGCGGCGATCGCCTGATCAGGCGGGCACCTGCAGCGGTGGCAGGGCGATGCGGTGATCGGTGCTGTGCAGGTAGTCCTCGAACACGTGCTCCGCGGTGAGCAGCTGATAACTGCCGTCCGGCAATCGCCGCGTGGTGTCCTTGAGCCGGTAGGTGTAGTGGCCGCAGGTCCAGCAATCGAAGTTGCGCATGTGCGTGCACAGGCAGGTCTTGTCCTTCACCGACAGGGTCTTTTCATCGGGGTGCCTTTCCAGCTCCCGGTTATAGGCGTCGTGGTACGCGCAGTGACCTGAAGCATCGAGCAGATATCCGTAGGCCTCGCAATTGGGCCGGATGCCGGAACCGATCGCCGGGCTTGCCTTGAGCATGCGCATCGGATAGCCCGTGGGCGAAATCAGATTGACCTCGATGTCTTCCTCTTCAGCGTTCAGGTATTCCTGCTTGATCTTGTCTGGCAGGCCGCATTCCTTCGTGGCGGTGAAACGTGTTGCGACCTGCACCGCCCCGGCGCCGGCCTCGAGAAATTCGACCGCGTCGGTGCCGGTGAAGATGCCTCCCGCCGGGATCACGGGAATGTTCAGCCCCTCCTGCGCGAGATGCCGGTGGATCTCGTTCACGATGGTCTTGAGATCGAACTCCGCCCAGTCCATGCCAAAACCGAGGTGCCCCCCGGCGAGCGGGCCTTCGACGACGATGTAATCCGGCAGCCGGTCGAGCCGCGCGTTCTTGCGCAGGAACAGCAGCAGCGCGCGCAGGG
>MEQQ01000071.1:9071-11819 GCA_001770285.1 Betaproteobacteria bacterium RBG_16_66_20 | reverse complement strand
TAATGCAGCATTCCACGTAACGCCCGCCCAACATTCGCTCGCAAAGACGCGCGGCTAGGCTGACGGCCTGGGATGGTACTCATCGCGGAACGGCAGTACCCCAGTAGTTAAAGCTTGCCGGGCGCCAGCCCGGTAGGTACATGGTGTCCAAGCTCGTGATCCGGAACCCTCCTGCCTCAATAAGCATGGGGATCGGGCGATTCAAGTTGCATCCACCGCCGAGCTGCTTCCAGATCGGATTGAGGCGATCCTGCCAACGGCGGACACTCGCATCCGGCGCCGCCCCATGCTCGCAGAAGATCAGTTCGCCGCCTGGCCGCAGGACCCGGTTCATCTGGCGCAGTGCAGGGGTCGTATCAGGAATGGTGCAAAGCGTGTACGTCACGACCACGGTGTCGACACTGTGGTCCGCAAGCGGAATCTCGTCGCCCGGCAGGCCGATGAACTCCACCTCGAAGGGGAGCGAGCCTGCGGTCCGTTTCGCCATCCGGGTCATCTCTGGCGACGGATCGAGGCCCCAGAGCTTGCTCACCTTCGCGGAATCATAGTAGGGGAGATTCAAGCCGGAACCGATACCAATCTCCAGAACGCGGCCACGGGCGCGCGGCACCACCTTCTCGCGCTGGCGCATGTTCGGCTTCAAGCCACACGTGAAGTGGACCACTCGCGGAAGGATGTACCTGCGATACAGTCCCATCAATTCCTCGTGGCGATCGCCGCTGAGTTGAGGACGCGCCGGTACGTCCGTACCGCGAGCCACGCCGGAACGAGGATCGCAGCCGCCACACCGGCCACCCATACAGCACCGGCAGGCGGCCCCGACAACACACCGGTGTGCGCGCCGGCCAGATACATGACCGGAAAGAACAGCAATGCGGCGATAGCGGGGACACCAACGATGAACACCGCAACGGCTAGCACGACTGCGCCAAATCGACGCTTGGACTCTACCGCCATCGCGAGTGGCCTCGATATCGCCGCTTGCCTAGCTTTGCCACCGGATCGAACTGAAAGACGGTTCGAGAGGCCAGTCGATTCCTATTCCCGGACGCTCAGAAACAGAAATCGAGGAAACAGAAGGAACGGAACGAACAATGATTGTGCTGTCATCGCTTTTCAACGTCGCGGCGAGCGCGGCGCAATACTGTATTTCCCAGGGATGCGCGTTCGGGGCGAGCAAGGCGATACCGAGGTCGGACGCTGCCGCGACCGCGGCGATCGTCTGCACCATCTCCAGCGAGCCCCAGGCGAACGGATCGATGCGCAGCAGTTCGCGGCGGCCGTCAAGAATGTCTTTTCGCAGAGCCGTCCAGTCGGGAGGAATTGCAGGAAGTTCATCTTTCACGCACTTGATTTTCCGCCGGCAACTGCCACCCAGCAAAGCATTCAAAGCGACCCCTTTGCTCCGCCCGAGCGCATCCCAGGCCGCCATGTCGCGCGCGACCCCGGCCTCCAGATTCAGGGTGAAACCGAATCCCGCGGTGCCGTCGGCGGCGCGCACCCGCGCCACCAGCGCCTCGGCGCCCGAGGCGAGGCGCAGCGAATGGACGTGCGTATGTGCGATGGAGAGCGGGGCCGCCACTTCAGCGCCACACTTCGCGCGCGACCTCGACGACGCGTTCCAGCTTGCGCCATTGCTCGTCGGCCGTTAGCGCGTTGCCGTGGTGCGTGCTGGAGAAGCCGCATTGCGGCGACAGGCAGAGATTCTCCAGCGGCACGAATTTGCTTGCCTGTTCAATTCTTTTCTTCAGAAAATCCTTTGACTCAAGAGCGGCAGTTTTCGAAGTGACCAGACCCAATACGACTTTCTTGTCCTTGGGCAGGTAGCGCAGCGGCTCGAAGCCACCGGCACGCTCGGAATCGAACTCCATGAAGAATGCGTCCACCGCCGAAGAGAACATCGCCTCGGCCACCGGTTCGTAGCCGCCGGAAGCCACCCAGCTGCTCTTGAAGTTGCCGCGGCAGGTGTGCATGGTCACGGTCATGCCCGCCGGTCGGTCGTTGAGCGCAGCCGTGACCGCGTCGGCGTAGGTGCGCGGCAGCTGTGCCGGGTCGTCGCCGTTCCTGCGGCAGGTCTCCTGGATCCTCGGGTCGCACAGGTAGGAGAAGCTCACGTCATCCAGCTGCAGGTAGCTGCAGCCCGCATCGGCCAGATGCCGGATCGCCTTGCGGTAGGCGGCGGCGGTGTCAGCCCAGAACGCGCCCAGGTCCGGATAGATCTCCTTCGAGATCGAGCCGCGGCCGCCGCGCAGGTGCAGCATCGCGGGCGAGGGAATCGTGAACTTCGCGGTGCTCGTCGTATTTTCTTTGAGAAAAACAAAATCCTCGACCATGATCGGCTTCGTGCAATCCACCTTGCCGGTGACCGAAGGAATCGGCGGTTGCTCCTCGGTGCCGCCGAACTTCGGCCCGGGGTTGGCGACCGCGGTGACGCCGTCGAGCCGGGTCATGAAATCGAGGTGCCACCAGTCGCGGCGCATCTCGCCGTCGGTGATCGACTGCAGGCCGATCGCTTCCTGCTTCGCGACCGCTTCGCGGATGCAACTGTCCTCGATGGCTTTCAGGTCATTTGCCGTTATCTCGTTTTTCCTGAAACTGGCCCTGGCTTGCGCCAGCTCCGGCGGTCGAAGAAGGCTGCCGACCTGGTCGGCGCGAAAAGGGGGCTTCATAGGCGGTCCAAGTCTATCCCGGTGGCGATGCCCCTGGATTCAAACAGCCTACCAGCGCAGCAGGCGGGGGCCGATGATC
>MEQQ01000071.1:6826-8907 GCA_001770285.1 Betaproteobacteria bacterium RBG_16_66_20 | reverse complement strand
TTCATCGCCCAGAGCAGCGCCGCGAACAGCGGCAGCGAGATCAAGGCGATATTGAACGCACACACGCCCCAGGTAGTGCCGAACACGAGCGCATCGCGCTCGGACGGACCGGCGCCGCCGAGCGCGAGCGCCGCGAGCAGCCACATGGCGGCGAGCGGCAGCGCAAGCGCGGCCGCGGCGCGGCCCGCGCGAGCGCCCGGGCGCGACAGCCGCAAGACCACGATCAGTGCCGCGCCGGCGAGCGCTCCCGTGTAGGCCAGCTTCGCCCAGAACATCGGCTCGAGCGCCATGCGCCCGAGGTCCTGGCGTACGCCAAGCACAACGGCCATCAGAAGAAGCGCGCCCAAGGCGCCCCAGCCGAGTGCCGCAGCCAGGCGACGCCCCGGCGCGCCGGCCGCGGTGGCGCCGTTCCCGGCGGCGAGCATCTCGATGAGATCGTCGGTTTTCACGCTTCTTCCCTGATCATCGCCGCGAGGGCTCTCAGGCCCCGGTGCACGCCGGCTTTCACGGCGGACTCGGACATGCCGGTGCGCTTCGCCGTTTCCGCAACGGAAAGGCCTTCGAGTTTCATGTGGACGATCGGCAGGCGGTGCCGGTCGGGCAGGCGCGCGAGGAGGGCCGCGAGATCGCGCCTGGTGCCGGCCGATTCGGTCTCCTCGGTGGCGAGCCACTCCTCCTCGTCGTCGAGCGGTTGATTCATCGCCTCATGCGCGGCGCGGCGGCGCAGGAGGTCCACCAGCTTGTAGCGGGCGATCGCGTGCACCCAGGCGGTGAGCGGCAGGCCTGCATCGTACGTGTGGCGCTGGTTGTGTATGGCCAAAAGTGTCTCCTGCACCAGGTCCTCGATGTCGTCGGGCAGGCGTTCGAGGCGTTTGCGAAGAAATCCGCGCAGGTGTGCGCCCAGGTCCTTCAGGAAGGCGCGGTACGCCGCCGCGTCACCTGCGAGCGCATCCGCGAACAGCCTGCGCAATCGGTCTTCGGCTCCGTCCACCCCGCCTTCCTTTCCAGTTCGCGGCGCCGGGGTCCGCGGTTACAGGCCGGCGAAAATAAATATTTTCACCGCAACTGTAACGTGGCCACCCGCGAAACCGAACTAACGCACAGACCGCGCGGCCCGGACCCGAGTCAGGGAAGGGCCACCGCGGTCGCCCACAACCACTTTAGTCGAACAGGAGTCTGAAAAATGAATCGCACCCTCACCATCGCCGCGCTCGCCGCCGGCGTGCTCGCCGCCGGTACCGTCATCGCCCAGGACAAGGGCGCCTCCATCAAGGGGGCCAAGGAGAAGTGCTACGGCGTCTCGATGGCCGGAAAGAACGACTGCGCCGCCGGCCCCGGCACCACCTGCGCCGGTACCAGCAAGGTGGACTACCAGGCCAACGCCTGGAAGTACGTCGCCAAGGGCAGCTGCACCACGATCAAGACGCCCAAGGGCATGGGCTCCGTCACCGAAATGAAGAGCTGAAGGAGCGCCGCCCTGGCTGCAATGCCGTCTGCCGGGCTGGGGTTGAAGCCCTCGCATTATGCCGAGGCGCTGGCCGCGCCCGCGGACGGCTTGTGGTTCGAGGTTCATCCCGAGAACTACATGGTCGCCGGCGGCCCGCGGCTTGGATGGCTGCAGGCGATCCGCTCGCGGCATCCGGTGTCGCTGCACGGCGTCGGGCTTTCGCTTGCGGCGGACGCCAATCCGGACGAGGCGCATCTCGCGCGCCTTGCGGCGCTCGCGCGGCGCGTCGAGCCGTTCATCGTGTCCGAGCACCTCGCGTGGTCGGCGTGGCGCGGCGCGTATTACCCGGACCTGCTGCCTTTTCCGCGTACCGGCGAGGCACTGGCGAGGATCTGCGCCAACGTCGGCCGCGTACAGGATGCGCTGGGGCGCCGGATCGCGGTGGAGAACCCTTCGCACTATCTGAGGATCGAGGCGCATGCCTGGGACGAGGTCGATTTTCTCGCCGAACTCGCGCGCCGCAGTGGTTGCGGCTTGCTGCTCGACGTGAACAACGTGTACGTCAGCGCGCGCAATCTCGGCGCGTCGGCGGAGTCGTACATCGACGCCTTTCCCGGCGAACTGGTCGTGGAAG
>MEQQ01000071.1:0-6805 GCA_001770285.1 Betaproteobacteria bacterium RBG_16_66_20 | reverse complement strand
CCGATCCGGTGCTCGGGCCGGCGCTGCTCGTGGACTCACACGATGCACCGGTGGCGCCCGAGGTCTGGGCGCTGTACGAGCGCCTGGTCGCGCGCATCGGTCCGCGGCCGACGCTGATCGAACGCGACGACAACATTCCGGCGTTCGGCGTTCTGCTCGCAGAGCGCGACAGGGCGCAAGCCGCGTTGCGCGCGCCGCTTGCGAGGGCCGCATGAACGCCGCTGCCGGGCTCGCGAAGTTCCAGGACGCCTTCGTGCGCGCATTGCGTGCATCCGGCAGCGAGGCGGCGCCAGACGGGTTTGCGTCGCAGCCGGGTTTCGCCGTTTACCGCAACACCGTGATGAAAGGCTGCATCGATGCGCTGCAGGCCAACTATCCGGCGGTGGCCCGGCTCGTCGGCGAAGAATGGTTTCGCGCCGCCGCCGCGATATACGTGCACGAGACACCGCCCGCCGAGCCTACACTGCTGCGTTACGGGACGGGGTTCGCGGACTTCCTCGCACGCTTCGAACCGGCCGCCGAACTTCCCTATTTGCACGGCGTGGCACGACTCGACCGCCATTGGACCGAAGCGCATGCCGCGCCGGACGCAGGCGTGGTCGACGCCACCGCCGTTGCCCGCCTTACGCCCGAAGCGCTCGCGCAAACAGTGCTGCACCCGCATCCGGCCGCGCGCTGGACGTGGTTTGCCGATGCGCCGATCTACACAATCTGGTCGCGGAATCGCGCCGATGGCACCCCTGCCGCTGATCTCGACTGGCAACCCGAAGGCGTGCTGCTCGTGCGGCCGCACGACGCCGTCGCGTGGATGGCGCTCGACGCCGCGGGCTGCGCGTTTCTCGATGCCTGCGCCGCGGGCGGCACGCTGGCCGAGGCCGCGCAGGCGGCGCTTCGCGTGCAGGTTGATTCCGACCTCGCACGATTGATGTCCACGCTGCTCGAAGCAGGCGCCTTCAGGGGCATGGGCGGCAACCGTCAGTCGAACGAATGAAGTTCGTCGACATGCAGAGCGTTGGCTTTCGCCTCGGCGCGTCGGTCGCGATAGTGGTAGCCGTACTTGCCGGCGTCAGTGCCGTGGCGATCCACCAGCTTGATGCCGTCAGCGTACGGGGCGAAGCGCTCGTTCGGGAAGGCTTGCGAAAGGTGACGCTTGCTCGCTCGGCCCAGAACGATGCACAGTCCGAAGCCACCCGGCTTCACTCGCTGTTCCTGCTGGGCGAGCGGGACAGGAGGGTCCCGGTCTATCTGGAGATCGACCGGCACCGGGCGAGCCTCTACGCGTCGATGATGAAATTGATCGATTCAGCGGGTCGTGAGGACGAGCGAAGCGCCCTAGAAAGAATACAGAAAGCGCGCGAGGCGTTTAACAGCGCGTCTATGGAAGCGGTCGAGTTGATAGAACTCGACCCCGATGCGAGCGACGCAAGGAAGGTCATGCTGGAAAAGACCATGCCCGCGCTCCAAACCATGCTGGCGGCGATCGATGATCTGGTCAGCGCGCAGGCCGCTGCCGCTGAACGGTACACGGCGGAACTGACCGCGGCCCAGGAGCGCAGCAAGCAGCGAATCGTATTTCTCGGATTCCTCGGCTCCCTTGTGGGTTTCGCGTTCAGCTGGCTTATCGCGCGGTCGATTGCCGTCCCGCTTCGGCAAACGGTGCAGTTCGCCGACATGATTGCGGGGGGAAGATTCGACGGGTCGCTGCCTGCCGGTGGCCCGCGGGAGGTGAAGGCGCTGACGCAGGCGTTCAGTCGAATGCGAGCCGGAATCGCCTCCCGCGAGGAGCGAATCAGCGAACTCGCCTACCGGGACCCGCTCACGGGGCTGCCCAACAGGTCGCTTTTCGGCGACCGTCTGCGTCAGGCGATTGCCAACGCCGAACGCAGCCGGTATCCGGTGTCCGTGCTCGTCATGGATCTGGACCGTTTCAAGAGCGTCAATCAGGTCCTGGGCTACGAATACGGTGACAAGCTGCTGAAAGGGGTTGCTGCCCGCCTGAAGGAAGCCCTGCCTCGCAAGTCGGACACGGTTGCGCGTCTCGCCGGGGACGAGTTTGCCATCCTTCTCGCGTCCCAGGACGTCCGTGAGGCGACCGGGGTGGCGAATAGGCTGCTTCGCTCGCTGGCATCACCGATGACGCTGGACGGCCAACTGGTTGATGTCGGGGCGAGTATCGGCATCGCCTCGAGCCCGGAACATGGTCGCGAGGCCAGCCTCTTGCTTGCGCGCGCGGACGCAGCCATGGATGCGGCGAGACGCGCGAAGACCGGAATTGCCGTGTTCGACCCTGCAATGGAGGCAGACAGCGAAGGAACGGTTTCGCTGTTGAGCGAATTGCGCAGGGCAGTTGCCGAAGAACAGCTGATTCTATTCTTTCAGCCCAAGGTGAATTTCGGCTCCAAGCGCTGCGACAGCGTGGAGGCTTTGGTTCGCTGGCAGCATCCCGAGCGGGGGATGATACCGCCGGACCAGTTCATTCCGTTTGCCGAGCACACCGGCTTCATCAGGGAGATTACGAAATGGGTCATCGACAAGAGCCTGGCGCAAATCGTCAGCTGGCGGCGCGCTGGATTGAATATCGGCGTCGCAATCAACGTATCGGCGCGTGATCTCGTATACGAGGACCTGCCGTCGTTCGTCGATGACAAGCTGCTTGAGCACGGACTGGGCGCGGACAGGATTACCCTCGAGGTCACTGAAAGCGCGGTGATGGACGATCCGAAGCGCGCCTGCGAGGCACTGAAGCGCCTCGCCAAACTGGGTGTTCGACTGTCCGTGGACGACTTCGGAACCGGATACTCGTCACTCGCACAATTGAAGCGCATGCCGGTACAAGAGATGAAGATCGACAAGTCATTCGTGCTGGAGCTTCCGACCAATCCGAACGATACGGTGATTGTTCGCTCGACGATCAATCTGGCCCACAGCATGGGGCTCGAAGTAGTGGCGGAGGGGATCGAAGACGCCCAGACCTTGAGTCTATTGCAAGGCTGGGGTTGCGATTTCGGTCAAGGTTATTTCCTCAGCAAGCCGTTGCCGGCGCCGCAACTTGAAGCCTGGTTGCGCGGCCACTCGCAGAAGATGCTTGCCGCCGCCTGATCCGCAAGACGACCGGCTGCCCGTAGAGGAATGTCCTTGAATCGCACCAACGCAACCGCAAGCGCTCCGCCCGCGGCAGGGTTGCGCGGCGCCTGGAACCGCGTCGCCGATTGGCTGACCGGCCTCGTGAGCCACGGCCTGCTCGCGCTCGCTGCGCGCATCGGCATCGGCGCGGTCTTTTTCCTCTCGGGGCGCACCAAGGTCGATGGTTTTCTCACCGTCAACGATAGCGCGTATGCGTTGTTCCGCGAGGACTACAAGCTGCCGCTGCTGCCGCCGGAATTCGCGGCGCACATGGCCACCTACGCCGAGCACCTGCTTCCGGTGCTGTTGGTGCTCGGCTTGTTCACCCGGCTGTCTGCGCTGGGGCTGCTCGGCATGACCGCGGTGATCCAGTTCTTCGTGTATCCCGATGCCTGGCCGACGCACCTGACCTGGGCGGTGGCGCTGCTCTACCTGGCGGGCCGCGGCGCCGGAACGCTGTCGCTGGACCGCGCCCTCGGGTTCAGGTAGCCGGTGGCGAAGCGGCTTCAGGCGGCCGCGGACGCCGGTCGCTGCAGCTCGTAGACGGTCACGGGGTCCCTGAAGCCGCGGATCGTCGCTGGCCGCTCCGATTGGAACGCGAATTCCGGCGCGTTCGCGACGGCGTCGCGCACCGCCCGGGAAACCACGATGGACTGGTTGGCGAGGCCGCACAGGCGCGCGGCGAGGTTCACGGTCTTGCCGATGATGGTGTAGTCGAGGTGCTCGCTCGAGCCGAGGTTGCCGACCATGGCGTAACCCTGGTGGATGCCGATGCCGAGCTGGATTGCATGCGGGCCTTTGCGTTCGGCGAGTTCCCGCGACCGCTCGAGGATAGCGAGCGCGCAGCGGCAGCACTCGCGCGCCATGCCTTGCGCGTCGAACACCGCCATGATGCCGTCGCCGGAGAACTTGTCGATGAAGCCCCCGTGGCGGTAGACCAGGTCCACCTGCGCGGCGATCTGCTCGCTCAGCATCTCGAACAGCGGTTCGGGTTCCAGTTCCTGGCTCATCTCGGTGAAACCGCGCGCGTCCGAGAACAGAACGCAGACTTCCTGGCGGTGCGGCGCCGGCAGGGATCCCGTGGCCGCGTAGGCTTTGGCGATTTCCCCGGTGCGGGGCGACACGTAGCGCTGCAGCGACAGGCTCATCAGTTCCGCCTGCCGGATGGAGGCGGCTTTCTGCAGCAGGTTGGCGAGGCGCCTGCGCAACACCATGGCGTGGAGCGGCTTCTGGATGAAGTCGTCGGCGCCGGCCTCGAGCGCCCATTGCAGGACTTCGCGCTGGTCGATGGCGGTAATGAAGACGATGGGCGCACTTCTGTACTGCTGCATCGAGCGCAGTTCGCGGCACAACTCGATGCCGTTCATGTCCGGCAGCCGGATGTCGAGCAGGAACGCGTCGATCGCGTTCCCGTTCGCGCGCTGCAGTGCCTGCTCGCCGCTTGCGGCTTCGAGCAGCGTGACGCCGGCGGGTTTCAGGATGTCGGCGACGAGCATGCGCATCACCGCGGTGTCGTCCACCGCCAGCACCGTCTTGCCGTTCAGGATTTCGTCCATCGCCGCCTCGCGCCGGAAGGACGATAGTACGCCGGAAGGACGATCCCAAGTTAGCGCCGGATTGTGACATTGTCCACGAACCGATCCGCGGCAACGGCATCAGGGTCGAGTGAATTCCTTTTCCTGCAATGCGCGCCACATCAGCTTGCCGGAGGCGGTGCGGGGCAGCGCATTGCTGAATTCGAGCAGGCGAGGGGCCTTGTAGGCCGCCATTTGGGAACGTGACCAGGAAAGAATTTCTTCTCCGGTTACTTTGCCCAGGAAATCATCTTTCAGTACCACCACCACTTTCACCGTCTCGCCCTTGCGCGCATCGGGCGAGGCGATGACGCAGCACTCCTTGATCGCGGGGTGCTGGTACATGGCGGCCTCGACTTCGGCGGGCCAGACTTTCAGGCCGGCTGAGTTGATCATGCGCTTGAGGCGGTCCGAAATATAGAAGTAGCCGTCCTCGTCGGTGCGGCCGAGGTCGCCGGTGCGGAAAAATCTCCTGCCATCCACTTCGCACCAGGATTCCTCGTAGGCCTGCTCGTTTTTCCAGTAGCCGGTGAGCAGTTGCGGCCCGCGAACGACTATTTCGCCTTGCATCCCCGGTGCCAGCACCTCCAGGCTGTCGGGGTCCACGACCAGCGCTTCGGTATCGAAGGCCGGGATGCCGAGACATTGCTTCTTCGGATTCTGCGGCGGGTTGATGTGCGTCTGCGAGATCGCCTCGGTCATGCCGTAACCCTCGACGTAGCGCACGCCGCAGAGGTCGAACAGTTTCTGCGCGATCGCCTCGGGCATCGCGGCGCCGCCGCCGAAGATCCATTTGAGCGAGGTGATGTCGTGCTTCAGCGCCTCCGGGTGAGAGAGCAGGTCCACCACCATGGTCGGCACATTGTCCCAGTGGGTGCAGCGATGGCGTTCCACCAGCCGCGCGGCTTCGAGGGGATCCCAGCGCCGCTGGATCACCATGGTGCCACCGGCGTAGATGGCCGAGAGGAGGCTGTGGACGAGGCCGGTGACATGAAAAAACGGCGCCGTAGCCAGGGCCACCGTGTTTTCGTCGATATGCTTCCAGGCCGCCGCGCCGGCCACGTTGTGCAGCACGGTCGCATGGGTGTGCATGCAGCCCTTGGGCCGGCCGGTGCTGCC
This sequence comes from Betaproteobacteria bacterium RBG_16_66_20, assembly GCA_001770285.1. Taxonomy (GTDB): domain Bacteria; phylum Pseudomonadota; class Gammaproteobacteria; order Burkholderiales; family SG8-39; genus RBG-16-66-20. Next base: position 989 of record MEQQ01000071.1, on the reverse strand, counting down.
CGAGGTGTAGGGCAGCATGCACAGATCGTCGGGCTGTGCGCTGCCGGGTCCTGGTTTTGTTCCCGTTGTCTTGGTTTCTCCTGCAATGAAAAGATGCTCAAGAGGCAAACCCGAAAATCGTTCGGCGACATCCTTTTCGGTGAGCGCGACCCTGGCGTCGCTGTCCACGATGTACTGCCGCAATTCCTCCGCCAGGTTCATCGGGCTCACCGGCACCACCACCGCATCGGCGCGCAGGATGGCGAACAAGGCGATGACGAAGTCGTGGCCGTTCTGCATGTCGAGCAGCACCCGTTCGCCGCGCCCGACCGCGCAGGCCGCCTGCAGGTAACCGGCGAGGTTTTCGATTCTTTCCCGCAATTCGGAATAGCTGAGCGCAAGGCCGTCAAAAATCGCGGCCGGCTTGTGCGGGAATTTCCGCGCCGAAAGCAGGAACATTTCCTGCAGCGTGATGCGCGGCGCGCGCAGCGAGCGCGGCATGTCGGGCGGCCAGTGCCGGAAGTGGCGGGGCTCCATGGGCGCGAAGTATAGTAGGCGATGCTTGGACCCTTGGACTGAGGCCCGCCTGACAGAACCGGTCGCATCGTTCGAGGATCATCTCGCCCGGGAGATCATCCAAAGCGAGCGCATGCGCATGGCGATCCTTGCCGGGTTGCTGGGCGTGCTGATCGTGTTTTTCGGCCTGCTGTACGCGCTGTTCCACGAAGACTACCTGCAGCGTTTCCTGTCGCCCGCCGCGTTCATCTACATGCTCGCGCTCATCGGCCTGCTGGTCTGTTACGAGCTTGCCATCCGGCACAGGATCGGTCGCTGGCTGGAGCTGGGAAGGAGCGTGCCGGACGCTCTGCGGTACCTGAACGCGTTCGTCGAGACGAGCGTTCCCAGCGTCCTGATCTACCTCGTGTCGCGCGAAACAAACCCGATGCACGTGCTGCAGAGCGCGGCGGGTTTTCTCTACGCGGTGTTCATCGTGCTCTCCACGCTGCGGC
>MEQQ01000070.1 GCA_001770285.1 Betaproteobacteria bacterium RBG_16_66_20 | reverse complement strand
CCCCTGACCGCGCGACCGACCGCGATGCTCCCGCCGCAGACGTCCGTGACGAGCGCCGTATGTCTCAAGCGCAATTGATCCTTGAAAAGCAATGGCTTCATGCGTCTGTTCTTGCCGCCTTGCTTGTTGGAGTGGCACTGGCCAGTGGCGCCGACAATTTTCGGAGTGGGCAGATCTGGGGAGTCACCACCCCGGTGTGGCTTTGGCTCGCCGTCGCGCTCGCCATCGCGCACCAGGTATATGTGTGGTTTTGCTGGCGAACCCAGCTGCATGGATCCTGGCTCACCCGGGTTCTCGGGAAATCCGGGTTTCCTGTGTATGCCGCGGGGTTTTCGATCCTGGGGATTTCGCGAGTAGCCGCGGTCTTCGTTCTCGCGATATCGAACCGGGACACGCTGCCGGCGGATCTCACGGCTCTCAGGGTTCTCGCCGTCATCGCGCTGATCCCGGCGGCATATCTGTTCTACTCAGTGAAGCGCTACTTCAGTTTCCAACGCGCATTTGGCATCGATCATTTCGATGCAAGTTATCGGTCTTTACCGTTCGTGCGCAAGGGAATTTTCCGGTTTACGCGCAACGGCATGTACATTTACGGCTTCCTCCTCATCTGGGTTCCCGCATTGTGGTACGCCTCGCTGGCGGCGCTGGGTGCGGCGCTGTTCAACCACGTCTATATCTGGGTGCACTATTATTCAACCGAGCTTCCGGACATGAAACGGATATACGGCGAAGCCCGGGCAATCGGCGACAATGAGGCCGCCTAGCCGCGATACATCAGTTCAGTGCGCAGGCCCCCGGCCCGCCCGGATGGCCGCAGGAGCCGCAGGGACCGGCGGCGGGATCTGCTTCGGCGCTCGATCCGGGCGTCGCGAACACGGACAGCTTCTTTTCGAGGTCGGTCGAGCGGCAGCCCGGGCAATCGGGAACCATGCCCGAGCGCACCAGCGTCTCGAACTCCTGGCCGCACTTGTTGCACGCGTATTCGTAGATGGGCATGGGGTCTATTCTATGACGCGGCAAGGGTTTTGACGAACGCGAGGCGCTGCCCGGGCGCGAAACCCACGTCGTAGAAGAAGCCGAGCAGGTCGAACGCGAGCCGGTCCACCACGGTCTCCACGCGCTCGATGCGCAGCGCCCCGAGGTTGAGGAACAGCTGCTGCAGCAGCGCATGGCCGACGCCATGGTGCGCGTACTCGGGAGCGACGCCGAGCGTGTCGATCACCGCCACCGGCTCGGTGCGGCCGAAGTCGCCCAGGTCGGCGCGCGCCATGACGAAACCAGCCATGATGCCGTCGACGCGCGCCGAAAGCGAGATGCGCACGCCCGATTCGCTCAGCGTCTCGTCGAGCGCATGCTGCATGTAGGCGCGCCGGTCGCGGCCGGTGATGTGGCGGTCGATGCGCACCACGTCCTCGAAGTCCTTCGCCGAGAGCAGGCGCACGTCGGCTACGTCGCGCGCCAGCTGCTCGAAGTCGTTCGCCGCCGGCGCGCTCCAGTCGTTCGGGTCGCCCCGCTTGTCGCGCGAAGGTGACGTGACGGTTTCGGCGCGTGCCAGCGCGGGATTGTCGTGCAGCCCGCACTCGATGATCTGGCTCGGCGCAAGCTGGTAGCCGATGCCGTCGAGGAAGCGCAGCATGGCGTGGTTGCGCCAGGCGCCCGCGGTGTGGAATTCGGTGATCGAACGCTTCCTCGCCGCCTCCTCGAGCGCGCGGTGCAGCGCGCGGCCGACGCCGCGGCTCTGCGCCGCCGGCGCCACGCTGATCACCTCGAGCCGCAGCCCGGGCCGGGTGCGCCCGAATTCACCCTCGAGCACGCGCGCGAGCGCATGGCCGCGGAACGCGCCGCCCCCCTCCGCCGCGAACTGCAGGTGCAGCTCGGGCTGGCGCAGCGCCGCGGCGAGCCGCCGCTCGAAGTAGGTGCGCCGCGTGTGCCCGGTGATCGCCGCGTCGAGCGCCACCACGGCGTCGAGGTCGGCGGGCGCCATGCGCCGCAGTTTCAGTTGCAGTATTGGGTCCATATTTCCTGGTCCGTAGCCTCATCCAGCATCTCGTCCACCAGCGGTACCAGCGCGCCCTGCTCCTTCTCCGCGTGCGCGCTGAGCCGCTCCACCAGCTCGAGCCCCGAGGCCTTGAGGGAGCGCCAGCCTGCGTCGTCGAGTATGCCCGCCTGCGCGCGCGCGACCAGCGCGAGCAGCGGGCGGGTCACCTCCCGGATCACCTCGTGGTCCTCGAACAGCAGTTCCGCGAGGTCGCCCTCGCCGCGCGCGTGCAGGCGCGGAAACAGCTGGGTCTCCTCGAGGTCGAAGTGGCGCGTGATCTCGTATTCGAGCGCGGTGCCGAGCTGCTCCAGAAGCACGCGCCAGGCCGCATCGTCCGCCGCGGGCGGCCCGGTGCGCAGGCGATCGAGCGCTCGCCCGAAGCGGCCGAGCAGGTCGATCACGTGGACATGCTCTTCGTACAGCTTGCGGCTGATCTGGCGCTGCAGTTCCATTACAACGGCTCCTTGGATTGTGACGCGCGCTACAACTGCCTGGGCCTCAGGTCGCGGACGCGCACCGCCTTGCCCTGGGACCGGGGAATTTCACCGGGCTTCTTCACCACCACGTCGGTGGTGATGCCGACCATCGACTTGATCTGGTGGCGCGCCGCACCCCCGATGCGCGCATACGCCTCGGCGCCCGGCACGACGTCCGGCGACGCCTCGACTTCAACCGTAACGTGGTCGAGGTTGCCCTTCCTTTCGACCACCAGCTGGTAGTGCGGCGCGATTTCCGGCAGACCCACCAGCACCGCCTCGATCTGCGACGGATAGACGTTGACGCCGCGGATGATCAGCATGTCGTCGTTGCGCCCGGTAATGCGCTTGATGCGCAGGTGGCTGCGGCCGCAGCCGCAGCGCTCGGTGCTCACGCGCGTGATGTCGCGCGTACGGTAGCGCAGCATCGGCAGCGCCTCCTTGGTCAGCGTGGTGATGACCAGTTCGCCCTGCGCGCCCTCCGGGACCGGCTGGCCGGTGTCCGGGTCGATCACCTCGAAGATGAAATGGTCCTCCCAGCCGTGCAATCCCGCCTGCATCTCCTCGCACTCGCAGGCCACCCCGGGGCCGAGGATTTCGGAGAGGCCGTAGACATCGACCGCCTTGAGGCCGAGGCGGATCTGGATTTCGTTGCGCATCGCCTCGCTCCAGGGCTCGGCGCCGAACAGGCCGATCCGCAGCTTCGACTTGCGCAGGTCGACGCCCTCCTTCTCGGCGACCTCGGCGATCGCCAGGGCATACGAGGGCGTCGCGCACAGCACGCGCGCGCCGAAATCCTTGATCAGCACGATCTGGCGCTCGGTCGAGCCGCCCGACATGGGCACTACCGTGGCGCCGAGCCGCTCGGCGCCGTAGTGCGCGCCGAGGCCGCCGGTGAACAGGCCGTAGCCGTAGGCGTTGTGCACCACGTCGCCGGGCCTCGTGCCGGCGCAGGCCATCGAGCGCGCCATCAGCTCCGCCCAGGTGGCGAGGTCCTTGAGCGTGTATCCGACCACGGTCGGCTTGCCGGTGGTGCCGCTGGAGGCGTGCAGGCGCGCGAGCTGCGCACGCGGCCGCGCGAACATGCCGAACGGATAGTGGTCGCGCAAATCGCCCTTCACGGTGAAGGGCAGCCGGGTCAGGTCCTGGAGCGATTTGACGTCGCCGGGCTCGATGCCGATCTTGCGCATGCGCTTGCGGTGCAGCGGCACGTTGTCGTAGGCGTTCTTCAGGGTCTGGCGCAGGCGCTTCAGCTGCAGCGCGGCGAGCTTCGCGCGCGGCATCGTTTCGGCTGCGGGTTCGAAGCGATATTTCATCTGCATTCCCCTCCTATCGCGTGCCGCGCACCGGCAGCTGCGGCAGCGCAAAGCCCTGGTTCAATGCAGCGCGCGTCACCAGCACGTACTTGAGCCGCCAGCCCGTGAGGAGCGCCGCGATCCCGGCCAGCGCCGCGGCCTGCGGCAGGAAATACGCGCCGAGGACGAGCGCGAGCGGCGCAATGGTTCCGATCTGGACCAGCGCCTTGCCCGCGGTTTCCAGCGCGGTCCTGCTGCCGGCCTGCTTCAACGCCGTCCAGTAAGCCGACCAGGCGACGGCCCGCGCAATGACGGCGGCGGTGAAAAGGCTGATTACGAGAAGATCCGGATTCATGACCATCAGCAAGCCGGATCCCTCGACCAGCGCGGTGGCCATGACCAGCGCCACCACCTGCGGCGCACGCCAGGCGGGAATGCCCTTGGCGGCGCGCAGGATGCGGGCCTGGCAATAGACGAACGCGAGCGCGGCGAGCGCGGCTGCGACGAGGACTTGTCTTGAATCAAGGAATAATGCAATCGAGGAAAGGACGAAAAGCAGCAGGGCAGCGAACGACTCGCGCGTCATCCAGGACGTCTGCGGATTGAAGAACACGTGGATCGCGCGCAGCTTGCGGCCGATTTCCAGCCACACCGTTCCCAGCCCGCCGCCGATCAGAAGCATCGCGGCCAAGACCGCATGAGGCAATGGATTCTGGACAAAAACCGCTGCGATCATCAGCCCGGCGCCGGTTCCGCCGAGCATGAAATTCGCGGCCGCACGCCAGTCCCAGTTGGTCTGCTGCCACGGGCGCGGACCGTAACTCATGCTTGCACCTCTTTTTTGTCCCAGAGATAGTAGAAGCCGGGCTCGGTACCGAGTTCTTCATGCATGCGGAAAAACTGGTTCTCGGCGAGCAGCTGCGAGACGTTGCTTTGCTTGTCCTCGAGATCGCCGAATTGCAGCGCCTGCGCGATGCAGCTGTTGACGCAGGCCGGCGTCGCCTCATGGTCGATGCCGGGCTTCAGGCCTTGCGCGAGGCCCGCATCCACGCGGTCCGAGCAAAAGGTGCACTTCGTGGCGACGCCCAGTCTCTTTTCATCATGACGAATTTCTTCATTCGGCATCGCCTTGCCATACGCAAATTCCGCAACATCGGTCTTGTATCGAGCCTGGTAGGGGCAGGCGACCGCGCAGTAGGAGCAGCCGATGCACAGGTCATAGTCGATGGTGACGATGCCGTCGGCCCGCTTGCGCGTCGCGGTCGAGGGGCACACGTGCATGCACGGCGGATCGGCGCAGTGCATGCAGCCGACCGGGACAAAGACGCGCTTGACGGCCGGATACTCGCCCACTTCCATGTCCAGCACGCGCCGCCACTGCACTTCCGGCGGCGTCGCGTTGCTGTGCCTGCACGCCGCAGTGCAGGTCTGGCACCCCACGCAGCGCCTGAGGTCGGCGATCATGACCCAACGAGTCATGGGGTCCGGGTTCCTTCTGGATCGATTTTTTTCACGCGACTAGGTCTTCCTTAACGAAACCCTGACCACATCCGCGCCGGAACCGGTTGCGTCGGTGAGATTCATCGACATCGGGGTCAGGCTGTTCATGCTCGGCACCCCGAAGTCCTTCGCATACGGCGTCGCCCAATGGTCGAACTGCGCGATCAGGAGCAGCGTGTCGGGCCGGATGCCCTGGCGCAGCACCGCCTTGGCGCGCACGTTCTTCACATGCGTCGCGATCTCCACCATGTCGCCGTCGGCGATCCCCAGCTCGGCCGCCCGGCCCGCGTTGATGATCACGCCGCCGTGGCCCGAAACGTTGGCGGCGACTTCGTGGATCAGCTGCATCCCCACGTTGCCGCCCCAGGCGTACTGCATGCTGCGCGAGGTGAGCAGCCAGAACGGAAAGTCCGCAACGCGGCCGCCGGTGCGCGCGATCTCGTCTTCCCACAGTTTCGGGAAATCCTTCCATGCCGGCAGCGCCTGGTACTCGGCGAGCTGCTGGTCCCACCACTGCATGCCGTTCTCGTGCAGGCGGCGGCCGAGCTCGGTGCCGACGCGCAACAGCTGCTCCTGGTAGGGCAGCTCGAAGCGCAGGCCCTTCCCGGCGAGCGTCGGGAACAGGTACCAGTCGGACTGCGGAAACGGCTTCACCCGCAGGCCGTGCTGCTTCCACCAGTCGAGGCCATGCGTTTCCGCGCCATCGGTGAGCTCGGCGCTCGCCGCCCGGCATACCGCGTCCCAGATTTGGTCTCTCGAATATTTTTCTTTCTCGTTCAAGGAGAAGTTCCAGGAGGGACCTTCGAGAGCAACCCCTGCAGCACCACGGTTGATGGAGGCGTTATAGCGTTCCAGGAGCCCAGTCCTCGCAGCGAGCTCGGTGGCGATGTCGGTAAAATCGCGCGCGTCCACGTTCGGCTTCACCGCCGGCTGGCGCAGGGCATAGCCCTCATGCTTCCAGAACTGCTCGATGTACTTCGAGCCGCCGATGTAGATGAGCTGCAGGCTCTCCAGGTCCACCTGGTCCGGCAGCAGGATGTCGGCAAAATGGTTGGTCTCGTCGCGCGTGTAGGCGAGCGCAACGACGAACGGGAAGCTCGCCATGCGCTCGGCCACCTGGCCCGTGTCCCAGAACGAGATCGCCGGATTGGTGCGATACACGAACCACAGCTCGGGATAAGTGACGCGCGGCAGCCCCGGCGGCGTCTCGCCGAGGAACATCCACGAGAAATGCGTCGGCCCGAGCGCCTGGCTCCACGGCCCGTTGGCGGCGAGCGGCACCAGCGTGCGGTAGGCATTGCGGATGTTCGGCTGCGCGCTCCAGTGTTCCTTGTCGGTAGGATTCAACGGATAGGCCATGAAACCGTCCGCGCCGGGCTTGACGCTCGCGTGCCGCTCCGACAGCGGGCGGTTCAGGCGCACCGTGGTGCCGAGGGTGCCGCCGGGCACTTCGAGCGCGCCCACCAGCGCCGCGAGCATGGTGCGCGCCCAGCAGCATTCGAAGCCGCCCCAGCCGTTGTTGACCGTCTTGCCGAGCGCCACCGCGACCGGGCGCAACGGCAGCGTCTTGCCGTCGATCACGATGGTCTCGCCGATATGCGCGTGATCGAGGTACTCGCCGGCGATGCGCCGGATGGCCGCGGCCGGCACGTCGCAGATGCCCGCCGCCCATTCCGGCGTATACGGCTTCATGTGCGCGAGCAGTTTGGAGAACGCGGTCTCGCCGTTCAGGTTTCCTTTTGCAAGGACTTCCTCATCCGGACCGATTTCAACGGCATCCCTGGAGAAAGAACCTTCCAGGACATCGGAAATCAAAGGACTTCTCGTTCCGGGATCCCTCAGGAAAAATCCGTTCGGGCCGACCATATAGGGTGAAGAGGTGTGCCGCAGCAGAAAATCGAGGTCGAGCCGCTCGCGCGGATGCTCGAACAGCATCACGTGGATCAGCGCATAGAGGAACGCGGGATCGGTCTTGGGCCTGATCGGCACCCATTCGGCAGAGCAGGCTCCAGTGATCGACAGGTGAGGTTCCACCTGGACCCGCTTCATGCCGCGGATGCGCGCCTCGGCATGGCGCCAGACGCCGACCACGCCGCCGGAGGCCTCGGTGTTCGCGCCGCAGGAGATCACGTACTCGCACAACGGGGTGTCGGGCGAAACCGTGAACGCGCGGTGCCAGAACTCGCCGTAGAGGTGCTCCGAATGCGTGCACTTGACGCCCTGCCCCGAGCCGAAGCCCATGTCGACCGCGCCCCAGGCGCCGAGGAACGCGGGAAACGTGCCCATGTAGGACTGCGGCGTGCCGCCGCCGCCGAAACTCGCCGCCACGCGCGGATAGCCGGACTCATCCAGCAGGCCTCGCGCGCGAATTTC
>MEQQ01000069.1:11285-14064 GCA_001770285.1 Betaproteobacteria bacterium RBG_16_66_20 | reverse complement strand
CGAGCGAAACGCCGAGCGGCCGCGCGATGCGGTCGTTGATCGCGCGCCGCGCCGCTGCGCGGTCGAGGCGCATCCGCCCGCCGGCGAAATAATCTGCCGCGAGATAGCCGAGCACGAGATCGGCGTCGGTACAGGTCGGCTCGGTGCCGCCGCGCCCGTAGCACGCCGGCCCGGGATCGGCGCCGGCGCTCGCCGGACCCATGCGCAGCAGCCCGCCCTGGTCGAGCCGCGCTATCGAGCCACCGCCCGCGCCGACGGTATTGATCTCCATGCCGGGCAGCGCGAGCGCATAGTGGTTCACCGAGCCCGACGAGGTCACCGCGGGCTCGCCGTCGCGCACCAGCGCGGTGTCGAAACTGGTGCCGCCCATGTCCATGGTGATGAAGCTGGTCTCGCGCAACGGCGCCATGCAGGCGAGGCCCGCCGCGGGAGCGGCCGCCGGGCCGGAGAGCAGCGTCGTCGCCGCAAGCAGGCGAACCGCGGCGGGCGCGGCGACACCGCCGTTCGACTGCATGATCAGGAGCGCGCCGCGATAGCGCGCGGCGCCAAGCTTCGCGGTGAGATTGCCGAGGTAACGTGCCAGGATCGGGCCGACCGCGGCGTTCAGCACGGTGGTGCTGGTGCGCTCGTAGAAGCGCACCTGCGGCAGCACCCGCGAGGATAGCGACAGGTAGGCGCGCGGCATCAGCCGGCGCACGATCTGCGCCGCCATGCGCTCGTTGCGCGGATTCGCGTGCGCATGCAGGAAGCACACCGCGACCGCCTCGATCCCCTCGGCGAGAAAGCGCGCCGCCGCACGCTCGACGTCGCCGCCATCGAGCGCCGTCACCAGCGCGCCGTCGGCAGCCACGCGCTCCGTGGCCGGCAGGCGCAGCCAGCGCGGCACGATCGGCGGCGGCGGGTGATAGCGGTTGTCGTACATCTTCTCGCGGATGCCGCGGCGCATCTGCAACGCGTCGCGGAAGCCGCGCGTGGTGATCAGTCCGGTGCGCGCCGTGGCTCCGGTGAGCACCGCATTCGTGGTGACCGTGGTGCCATGCACAATGCACTCGACCCCGTCCAGGAAGCGCTCCAGCGGCATCGCCTCGCCCGCCGCGAGCGCGCCAAGTCCCGCCATGACGGCCAGCGAGGGGTCGGCGGGCGTCGACAGCTCCTTGTGCACGGCGCTGCGTCCCCGCGGCCCCATCAACAGGAAATCGGTGAAGGTCCCGCCGACGTCGATGCCTACTCGGAATCCCATTCGGAAGTTTGATTTAGATCAGGTTCGGGTGCACGATTAGCGCCTTAGAATCTCACATTCCGCCGGGTTGGGGGATGGGAGCGGAATTCGCTGACCACAAGGAGGAGTCACACATGATCCGCAGATTCGGTATTGCATTCGCGGTTGTTACCGCGCTCACCGCAGGCGCCGCGAACGCCGAAGTCACGGTCGGCGTCACGCTCGGCGCCACCGGCCCGGGCGCCTCGCTCGGCATCCACTACAAGAATGCCTTCCAGCTGATGCCGAAGACCCTCGGCGGCCAGCCGGTGAAGTACATCATCCTGGAGGACGGCTCGGACGCGACCAACGCCGGCAAGAACGCCCGCAAACTCATCACCGAGGACAAGGTGGACGTGGTGATGGGCTCCAACGGCGTGCCCTCCTCGCTGCAGATCGCGCAGGTGGCGACCGAAACCCAGACGCCCTACCTGTGCCTGACGCCGATCGCGGTCAAGCCGGACCAGTACAAGTGGACCTTCTCGGTGCCGCAGCCGACCGAACTCATGATGGGCGCGGTCGCCGAGCACATGAAGGCGAACGGCGTGAAGACCGTCGGCTTCATCGGCTTCTCCGACGGCTGGGGTGACCTGATGTACAACGCGACCACGTCCCTTGCCGCCCCGAACGGCTACAAGGTGGTCACCAACGAACGTTATGCGCGCGCCGACACCAGCGTCACCGGCCAGGTTCTGAAGATCATGGCGGCCAACCCGGACGCGGTAATCGTGGGCGGCTCGGGCACCGGCGGGGCGCTGCCGCATATCGCCCTCGTCGAGCGCGGCTACAAAGGCCGGATCTACCACAACCACGGTACGGTAAACGCCGAGTTCATCAAGGTGGGCGGCAAGAACGTCGAGGGCGCGATCGCGCCCACCGGCCCGCTCATCGTTCCGGAAGAGCTGCCGGCGAGCAACGCCGTAAAGGCGGTGGCGCTCGATTTCACCAAGCGCTACGAAGCCGCCTTCGGCGCCGGCAGCCGCAATGCCTTCGCCGGCTACTCGAACGACGCGGTGATGCTGCTCGGCGCGGCGATCCCCGAGGCGATGAAGAAGGCGCAACCCGGCACGCCGGCGTTCCGCGCCGCGCTGCGCGATGCGCTCGAGAACGTCAAGAACGTGGTCGGCACGCATGGCGTGTACAACGTTACCCCGGCCAACCACAACGGCCTGGACGAACGCGCGCGCGTGCTGGTACGCGTGGAGAACGGCGCTTGGCGGCTGATGAAGTGACACGCGATTACGGCTGGCGAGGCAAGGGGACGGGCGACCGTCCCCTTTTCATTTCAGAGTGAATTCAGACATCTTCCTCTGGCTCACCCAGGACGGGGTGACCAACGGCGCCATCTACGCGCTGCTCGCGCTCGCGCTGCTGCTGGTCTTCGCGGTGACGCGCGTGATTTTCGTGCCGCAGGGGGAGTTCATCACCTTCGCGGCGCTGTCGCTGGCGCTGCTCGAGGCGGGCCGCACGCCGGGCACGCTCTACATTCTGGTCTTCGGCGGGCTTGCCGCGGCGGCAATG
>MEQQ01000069.1:1683-11275 GCA_001770285.1 Betaproteobacteria bacterium RBG_16_66_20 | reverse complement strand
CGCGCTGCGCGAGCGCGCGTGGCGCCGGCTGCCGCGCATCGCCGCGCTGTATATCGCGCTCCCGGTCGCGGTGGCGCTGCTGGTGGCGTGGGCCGCACCGCGCAAGTTCGACCAGTGGGTGCAGGTGCTGCTGGTGCTGGCGATGGTGGTGCCGCTGGGGCCCATCGTCTACCGGATCGCCTACCAGCCGCTCGCCAACGCCTCGGTGCTGGTGCTGTTCATCGTCTCGATGGCGGTGCACTACGTTCTGACCGGCCTGTCGCTGGTCTTCTTCGGCGGCGAGGGTCTGCGCTCGCGGCCGTTCTGGGATGCGAAGTTCAAGCTCGGCGTGGTCGAAATCAGCGCGCAGAGCGTCCTGGTGGTGTTGGCGAGCGCGCTCCTGATCCTGGTGCTCTGGCTGCTGTTCGAGCGCTCGATCTATGGCAAGGCGCTGCGCGCCACCGCGATGAACCGGGTCGGCGCGCGCCTGGTCGGGATCCCGACGGTGCTCACCGGCCATCTGAGCTTCCTGCTCGCATCCTTCATCGGCGCGGTCTCGGGCATCCTGATCGCGCCGATCACCACGCTCTACTACGACACCGGTTTCCTGATCGGGCTGAAAGGCTTCGTCGGCGCGATCCTCGGCGGCATGGCGAGCTACCCGCTCGCGGCGGTCGGCTCGGTCGCGGTCGGCCTGCTGGAATCGTTCTCCTCGTTCTGGGCGAGCGCCTTCAAGGAAGTCATCGTCTTCACGCTGATCATCCCGGTGCTGGTGGCGCTGTCGCTGCGCTCGCGTCACCTCGAGGAGGACGAAGAGTGAAGCCGTTGCGCGCGGCGCGCAGCGCGGCGTTGCGCCCGTACCTGGCGCCCGGCGTGTTCGTCGCTTGTCTGATTGCCGCGCCGTTCCTGCTCTCGGAGTTCTACGTCACGCTGATGAACTATATCGGCCTGGCGACGCTCGTCGTCCTGGGGCTGGTGCTGCTCACCGGGGTCGCGGGACTGATGTCGTTCGGCCAGCAGGCCTTCGTCGGCATCGGCGCCTATGTCACCGCATGGCTTACCACGGCTTACAGCGGCTCGCCGTGGCTCGGCCTTGCTGCGGGGCTCGCTCTCACCGGACTGATCGCGCTCGGCTTGGGCCTCATCACCGTGCGGCTCTCGGGCCACTACCTTCCGATCAGCACCATCGCCTGGGGAATCAGCGTCTACTTCGTATTCGGCAACCTCGAGGCCCTGGGAAAGTACAACGGCCTCGGCGGCGTCCCGGCGCTGTCGCTGTTCGGCTGGACCGTGGACACGGGGCGCAAATCCTACGTTCTCATCTGGATCGCCGCGCTTTGCGCTCTGGTCGCGGCGCGCAACCTGCTCGACTCGCGCGCCGGACGCGCGGTGCGCGCCTTGAGGTTCCGCGGCACCATGGCCGAGAGCTTCGGCGTCGACACGGCGCAGCTGAAACTCGTCATCTTCCTCTACGCGGCGCTGCTCGCGTCGCTCTCCGGCTGGCTGTACGCGCATTTCGTGCGTTTTGTCAGCCCGGGCGCGTTCAACGTCAACATCGGCATCGAGTACCTGTTCATGGCCGTGGTCGGCGGCGCCAGCCAGGTGTGGGGCGCGGTGATCGGGGCCTCGCTGCTGACGCTGCTCAAGGAATGGCTGAAGGACATCCTGCCCAAGTTCTTCGAGCAGAGCGGCAACTACGAGGTGATCGTGTTCGGGCTGTTGATGCTGCCGCTGCTGCACCGCGCGCGCGACGGGCTGATGCCGGTGTTCGCGCGCCTCGGCCGGAACGAGCGCCGCGGCGCTGCGGCGCCGGCCGCGGCACCCGCGCTCGCACGGCGCACGCGCCCGGGCGCCGGCGAGCCGCTGCTGGCGCTGAACGACGTGCGCAAGAACTTCGGCGGCCTCAGCGCCGTGCACGGCCTTTCATTCGAGATGCGCAGCGGCGAGATCCTCGCCCTGATCGGGCCGAACGGCGCCGGCAAGAGCACCGTGTTCAACATCGTCACCGGCGTTCTGCCGGCCGACGGCGGCGAGATCCGCTTCCGCAGCGAGCGAATCGACGATCTTCCCGCCCGGCGCATCGCCCGGCGCGGCATTGCGCGCACCTTCCAGCACGTCAATCTGGTCGGCAGCATGACGGTGCTCGAGAACGTCGCCATCGGGGCGCATCTGCGCGGCAGGAAGGGGACCGTTGCCGCGATGCTGCGCGTGGACCAGGACGAAGAGCGGCGCCTGCTGCATGAGGCTGCACTCCAGGTAGAGCGGGTCGGCCTCTCCGCACACCTCGCCGAAGCGACGGCCAGCCTGCCGCTCGGCCAGCAGCGCGTCGTCGAGATCGCGCGCGCGCTCGCCGCCGATCCGGTGCTGCTGCTGCTCGATGAGCCGGCGGCCGGGCTGCGCTTCCAGGAAAAGCAGGCGCTCGCCGGGCTGCTGCGCGGGCTGCGTGCCGAAGGGATGAGCATCCTGCTCGTCGAGCACGACATGGACTTCGTCATGGGGCTGGTGGACCGGCTCGTGGTGATGGATTTCGGCGAGAAAATCGCCGAGGGGCTGCCGCGCGAGATCCAGTCCGACCCGGCGGTGATCGAGGCCTATCTCGGGGGCATCGAGTGAGCGCAGCGCTGGAAGTCGAAGGGCTCTCGGTCGCCTACGGCAAGGTCGAGGCGCTGCAGCGCGCCAGCCTGCGCGTCGCGGAGGGTTCGATCGTCACCGTGATCGGGCCGAACGGGGCCGGCAAGACCACGCTCCTTGGCGCGATCATGGGCCTGCTCCCCTCGCGCGGCACGCTGCGTTACGCCGGCACGCTGCTCGGCAGCTCGCCCACCGAAGACCGTGTCGCGCTCGGCATGTGCCTGGTTCCGGAGCGGCGCGAGTTGTTCGCCGAACTCAGCGTCGAGGACAACCTGCAACTCGGCGCGTTTCATCGCCGGCGCGACGGCGCGCGCGCGATCGGTGCCGACATGGCGCAGGTATACGCGCGCTTTCCGCAGTTGAAGGAGCGTGCCCGCCAGCTCGCGGGGACGCTGTCCGGCGGCGAGCGCCAGATGCTCGCGCTGGGGCGCGCGCTGATGGCGAAACCCCGCCTGCTGCTGCTCGACGAGCCGAGCCTGGGGCTCGCGCCGCGCATCGTGCGCGATATTTTCCACATCATCGCCGATCTCAAGCGCACCGGCGTCTCGATGCTGCTGGTAGAGCAGAACGCGCGCGCGGCGCTGCAAGTGGCGGACTACGCCTATGTGCTGGAAACCGGCAGCATCGTGCTCGAAGGCGCAGCGCGCGAGCTGGCCGGCAACCCGCGCGTGGTCGAGACCTATCTCGGCCTGAGCGCGGTCGCCTCACGCATCGGAGCGTCCTGAGACGCCGCACTGTTCCTGATCTGGATCAGTGAGGGGGCGTCCACGCCATTTCTTCTATGGGTGGAAATCCGCTGGCGACTAGACGACGGCAGACGGGAGAGACGCAACCGTCTCTCCCGTCGATGTCGAGATTGCTTCTCAGCCGCCAGGTGGGCGGTATCCGGCCCCAGCCGCCTTCTTCATCGCTTTGACCGCTTCGTCACCGGTCATGAGCGGTGTCGTCCTCAGCGCCTTCACCTTCCCGCCCTGCGACACCGCAAACGCAAACGCTGCAGCGCTCACGTTATCGGGTAATTCCGATATGCCCACTACATCGTATTCGCCGAAACAAAACCAGATACCCTCAAGCTTTCCACCCAATTTTTCGACCACTGGTCGGATCGCCGCGGCGCGGTCTTCCGGCTTTTTTACCATCGCGGCGATCGCTTCAGCGGTATACGCCGCTTGCACCATGTAATACGCCATAACTCCTCCTTGTTTCAGGTTGGTCCGATTGGCATGGTGAACGCAGCTGCGCTCGATAAAGGCGGGGCCATGCTCCCGAAACTAATGTGGTCCCGCACATAGCCGGGTTCTTATCTTGCGCACTCATTCGATCAGCCGGTCGGCGCGCTGGAGCACTGATTGCGGGATGGTGATATCGAGCGCCTTGGCAGTTTTGACGTTGATAACCAGCTCGAACTTGGCTGGTTGCACGACAGGGAGCTCGGCAGGCTTGGCGCTTCGGAATATCTTGTCGATGAAATCTGCTGCGATCCTAAATTGCTCGACCAGACTAATGGAATAGGACATCAGCCCGCCTGCCTCTGCAAACTCGGAGAATCCGTATACGGCGGGCAAGTACTCTTCGGACACGGACTCAATGATGCGCGCCCGGTGCATGAAGTTGAGTGGGCTCTCAATCACATAAAGCCCGTCCGCACGCATCCCACTTAGCGCGTCGAAAGCCATGCTCAAGTCTTGTTCCGATGTCACTGCCAACTGCGCAAGACTCATCCTCAGTTTTTCGTTTGCTTCACGTATCGCTGCCAGCATCAGCGACTCGACCGCGTTTTGCGAGTTGTGCAGGACGGCAACCTTTTTTGCCTTGGGAACTAAATCCTTCAGCAAATGCAAGCGCGCGCGGCTCAGAAGGTCGCTTGGGTTCACAAGGCCTGTCATGTTCGTACCAGGATACGCGAGACTTCTCACAAGCCCCATTGCCACGGGGTACGAGACCGTGACAAATACAACGGGAATGCTGCGCGTAACGCGTGACACCGCGATCGCCCCTTGCGTTCCGCTAACAAACAGAACATCCGGCTTGAAAGCAACCAACTCGGCCGCCAGTGCCTCGAGGCGATCATATTCACCCTCCGCGAAACGACGCTCGAGGAGAAGGTTCTTGCCCTCGACGTAACCAAAATCGTGCAGCCTGGCAAAGAGCGCGTGTTGAAGATGCGCACTTCCCGCGTCAGTAGTCGGCCCGAGATACGCCATAACATACCGGCGCCCGGTACCAAATCTCGCAGCAATGGGTGTCGGGGTCACATCGGACCACCCACAGGTAAGAGCGTGTCACGCCTGTTCATCCGACTCTCCCCGGATTGTCAGATAGCAGCGCAAACACCGGAATCTGCAGGCGGAAAACCCTACCGATCTCGGATCAGCAATTAGCCTACACCTTGAATGACCGTTTTGGGTGGCGGGTTCAACCGATCGGCGCGCAACGGTTTCTAGTCCGAACCGACCTTGGCGGCGCGGTAGCTGTTCTCGATCCGCGTCCACTCGTCATACCCGACCACCGACAGGTATTCCTGCAGCGTGGCGCCGGTTCCCATCAGCGCGAATTTCCCCGAACGCATGTCCTCGAGCGCGAGCTGCATGGTGCGGGTGACGCGCAGGATCAGGTCGATGCCGTAGGGCAGGATCTTGAAGCCGAGCCGGAAGTATTCCTCGGGCCGCAGGATCGGCGACACGCCGCCCGCGAGCGGATTGGCCACCTGCAGGTCGAAGGCCTTGCCGACGCGTTCCAGTTCCCCGACGCTGCGCAGCGCTTCGATGAAGATGCAGTCCGCGCCCGCCTTCAGATAGCGCTCGGCGCGCCGCATCGCGTCATCGAGACCGGTGACCGCGCGCGCGTCGGTGCGCGCGATCAGGAAGGTGTCCGGGTACATGCGCTCCTGCGCCGCGGCGCGGATCTTCGCCTCGTGCTCCTCGACCGGCACGACGGCCTTGCCTTCGAGGTGGCCGCAGCGCTTCGGCCAGCGCTGGTCTTCCAGAAACAGCGCGCCGACGCCCAGCTTCTCGTAGGTGTGGACGGTGTGGACCACGTTCTTGACGTCGCCGTAGCCGTCGTCCGCGTCCACCAGCACCGGCAGGTCGCAGGCGGCCAGGATGTCGCGCACCGCCGGCGAGAGCTCGCCCAGGCTCTTCAGCCCGATATCCGGCACGCCGAAGCGCGCGCCCACGGCGCCGAAGCCGCCGATGAAATAGCCTTCGAAGCCCGCGCGCTTGATCAGCCGCGCCGCGAGCGCGTCGTGCGCGCCGGGCAGGATCAGCGGGCCGTCGGCGTCGAGCAGGCTGCGGAAGGTCTTTCGCTTCATGATTCACTCCTCGAAACAGCCTCGGCCGCCCATTGCCGCAGCGTTTTCTTGTCGGTTTTCGCGACCGAGGTCTTGGGCAAGGCGTCGAGGATGCGAATGCGCGCCGGGACTTTGAAGCGCGCGAGATTGGCGCGGCAATGCGCCAGCAGCTCGTCGCCGTCCGCGCGCGCGCCGGAACGCAGGGCGACGTAGGCCACCGGCAGCTCGCCGCGGTATTGGTCGCGGATTCCCACCACCGCCGCGTCCAGCACCGCCGGGTGCATGACCAGCACTTCCTCCACTTCGCGCGGATAGACGTTGTACCCACCCACGATCAGCATGTCCTTCTTGCGATCGCGGATGTAGAGGTAGCCGTCGGCGTCGAATTCGCCGATGTCGCCGGTATAGAGCCAGCCATCGCGCAGCGTCTGCGCGGTCTCCTGCGGCAGGTTCCGGTAGCCTTGCATGATCTGCGGGCCGCGCGCCCGGATCTCACCGCGTTCGCCGCACGGCAGCACGCGCGTTCCCGTGTCGACGTCCACGATCTGGATCTGCGTGCCGGGCACGAGGATCCCGACCGAACCGGGTTTCACCACGCCGCCCATCGGGTTGAACGAGAGCACCGGCCCCGCCTCGGTCTGGCCGTAGCCCTCGTAAACCGGCGCGCCGACCGCGTCGCGCCAGCGCCGGAGCGTTTCCTGCGCGAGCGCCGAGGCGCCGGAATAGCAGGTGTGCACCGCGCCCCAGTCCGTGCCGGCAAATCGCGGATGCGCCATCAACCCGGTGAACACGGTCGGGCTGCCCGGAAACACCGAGATCCGCTCGCGTTCGACCGCGCTCAGCACCTCGTCCGGAACGTAGCGCGGGAGCAGCACCAGCGTCCCGCCGCAGTAGGGCGCGAGGAACAACCCCATCGCCATGCCGTAGGCATGCGAGACCGGCATCACGCACAGGATCCGCTCGGCCTCGCGCGTGGGCAGCAGTGCCTCGCGCTGCGAGACATTGGTCGCGATCGCGCCATGCGTGAGGTTGACGCCCTTGGGCCTGCCGGTGGTGCCGCCGGTGTACTGCAGCAGCGCGAGATCCGCCGGCTCGGGAAGATCCCGCAAAGCAATACCGTCCGCGCGCCACGCATCGAGCAGGCGCCGGCCCTGGCCCACCACGATGAGGTGCGCGATCCCGGCGGCCGCCGCGAGCGGCGCCAGGCCCGCTTCCAGCGCGGCATCTACGATCAGCACGCGGGGCGCAGCGTCGCGCAGCATGAGCTCGAGCTCGCGCGGCGCGTACAACGGGTTGAGCGGCACGTGCTGCGCGCCTGCCGCCAGTGCGCCGTATGCCGCAATGCATGCCTCGATCGAGTTGCCGAGCACTGTCGCGATGCGCTCGCCACGGGCGCCAAGCTGCCGCAGTTCCCGCGCGAAACCTGCGACGCACGACGCGTACTCCCCATAGCCGAGCCGCCGTTCGCCATCTACGAGCGCCTCGACGCGCGCGGCGCCGCGCGCCGCATGCGCGAGCATGTGCACGACCGTCGTGTAGACCGGTCCGGCCTCAGCGTCCCTCGGGCTTTGCACCGGTGAGCTCGATCATTTTCCGGTAATGCGCGATGTCGTTCCGGACCCAGGCGTCCAGTTCCTCGGGCGTGCCGGGCGCCGCGTCCACGCCCGCGCTCGCAAGACGCCCTTGCACTTCCGCGGTCTTCAGGCCCGCGACGATGGAGGCATTGAGACGCTGGACGGCCGCGCGCGGGGCAGCCGCCGGCGCGAGGATGCCGTACCAGTTGAGCAGCACGAATTCCGGATAGCCGGATTCGGCGAAGGTCGGCACCTCGGGCGCCACGCTCGCCCGCGCCGGTCCCGTCACCGCGAGCGCGACCAGCTTTCCGGCCTTCGCCTGGCGGATGCCGTTCGAGGCAACGACCAACGAGAACGTGACCTGCCCGCCCATCACCGCGGCGAGCGCCGGACCGCCGCCCTTGTAGGGCACGTCGATGATGTCCAGCTTCGCCATGCGCTTGAACCACTCGAAACCGAGGTAGTGCGGGCTCGAGGTTCCGAGCGAAGCGAAGCTCAGCTTGCCGGGATTCGCCCGCGCCGCGGCGACCGCATCGGCAAGCGACTTCAGTCCCGCCGCCGGGTGGGTCACCAGCATCAGCGGCGAAGTGGAGACGCGCGCGACGAACGCGAAGTCCTTCAGCGAGTCATACGGCAACGGTGCGCCGAACGCGGCGTTGATCGAGTGGAAATCGGTGGTGAGGAGCAGCGTGTGGCCGTCGGCTTCGGCGCGCGCGAGCGCCTCTGTCGCGATCACCGAGTTGCCGCCCGGACGGTTATCCACCACCACCGGCTGGCCGAGTTCCCGCAACAGGTGCTCGCCCAGCGCGCGAGCGGCGACATCGGTGCCGCCGCCCGGCGGAAACGGCACCAGGATGCGCAAGGGCTTGGACGGGAACGTCTGCGCCGAGGCGGCGCCGCACAGTGCGGCGAACAGGATGGCAAGAGCGGTGCGTAGCATATTGACTCCTTTCATTGACGCGGCAGGCTCGGGCGAATCAGCAGCGGGCCGTGGAGCGCGAGATAAACCAGAAAGGCCGCCGCCCACAGCAGCGCCGACCCGGCGAGCGCCCACTCGCCCAGATCGTGCACCGAGAACGCGAGCCGCAGCAGCGATGCCGCAAATACCATCAGGAAGGCGATCTGCATCGCGGCAGCCGCCTTCAGCGGGCGGCCGGTGTGGCGCAGCGCAACGCGCGTCATCAGGCCGATCTTCAGCATGCCGTAGGCGCCGAGCGTGAAGGCGTGGACCCATGCATCACGCGGCACCTCGGCAGTGACCTCGGCAAGCGCGCGCAGCACCAGTGCGGCGATCAGCCATGCGTAGCCGAGGTGGATGCACCACAGCAGCGGTTCGCTCGCCGTGCGCCAGCCGCGCCAGCGCGCAAAACGCCAGGCATGCACCGCGGCAGCGGCCAGCGCCGCGCTCGCCGTCCACCCCGGGGGCGCGCCGAGCAGGTCCGCGCAGGCGAAGACCACCATCGCCAGCGCCGTGGCGTACTCGAGCGGCGGCAGGATCGCCGCCGCGCGCTCGCCGCGCGCGTGCAGCCAGCGGCGCGTGAACGCCGGGATGAACAGACCGCCGTAGAGGGTGAACAGGAACGCGAGCGCGTGAACGCCGAGCATCAGCGCCCACCGCGCGTCGGCCTCCGCGCCGCCTGCCAGCGCGAAGTGAAACGCGACATTCGCGCCGGCGAGCGCCACCAGCGGCGGCAGCGTCCACCAGAACAGGCGCCGGCGCGCCGTGGCGATGGTCGCGAAAAGCAGCGCGGCCAGCGCCGGCAGCAGCGCGCAGTCGATGATGGCCACGATTGGCCGCGCGATCCATTCCGCGCCGAGCAGCGCCGCACGGCCCGCCAGCCACAGCAGCGCCAGCGCGGCGAGCGGCAGGCCGCGCAGCTCGGCGGCGCCTGACCAGCTCGGCAGCGCGGTGAGCAGCACGCCGCACACCAGCGCCGCGGCGAAACCGAACAGCAGTTCGTGCGCATGCAGCAAAGGCAAGGCGAGTCCCGCGCCGGGCGAGCCCCACCATCCGGCGCGCGATCCGTACCAGAGCGCGAGCAGCAGCGGTCCATAGGACGCCGCGCCGAGGAAGAACGGCCGGAAACCGCTCGACCACAGCGCGCCGCTCCACGGCGCG
>MEQQ01000069.1:0-1671 GCA_001770285.1 Betaproteobacteria bacterium RBG_16_66_20 | reverse complement strand
GCGCCACGACGACGCGTGTCTCAATGCGGAATCGCCCCGGCCGCCGCGAGCGCGCGGCAATCGTCATCGGAGAACCCTGCTTCGCGCAGCACCGGGCGCGTGTGTTCGCCGTATTTCGGCGGAAACCTGAATTCGCGCGCGGCGCCGGGCAGGTCCACCGCCATCGGTTGCATGCGCACGCGCTTGCCGTCGGGCATCACGGTAGAGGTGAGCCGGTCGCGCAGCGCCTCGAGCGCGCGCACCGCGGCGACGCCATTGATGCGCGCATGCGGGATCGTCGCCGCGCGCAGCTCCGCCATCACGTCATCCGTGGTCGCCGTCGCGCTCAGTGCGGCGATGTCGCGCTGAAGCTTTGCCCGGTCGCGGATCCGGCCTTCGTTGGTCAGGCGCGCCTCGGTGGCGAGCGAGGCGAAGCGCGCCACCCCGGTCAGGCGCCGCCACATCACGTCGCTGCCGATCGCCATGTA
Organism: Betaproteobacteria bacterium RBG_16_66_20; assembly: GCA_001770285.1. GTDB lineage: Bacteria > Pseudomonadota > Gammaproteobacteria > Burkholderiales > SG8-39 > RBG-16-66-20. The sequence continues at coordinate 1,204 of MEQQ01000069.1, read as the reverse complement.
GAAAAAACCGTCGCTCGATGGATAAACGTTGGTCGGCACGAACTTGCGGTGCTCGTTGCCGGCACGCGTGATCTCCCAGGGCTCGCAGTTGAAATCGATCAGCGGCATCGTCGTGATCAGCCAGGAAGCGGCGGCCTGCAGCATCGAGACGTGGATCTGGCTGCCGCGCCCGGATTCGGCGCGCTCGGCCAGGGCCAGCATCACGTTGGCATAGACCTCGTCGCCCGCTTTCAGGTCGATCACCGGCACGCCGCACAGGACCGGGGTGCCGTTCGGATCGCCGGTCAGCTCGACGTAACCGGCCATCGCCTGGATCACCGGGTCGTAGCCCGGCACCTCCGGATACTCCGGCCCGAGCGCCGAGATGCCCGCCCAGATCAGGTCCGGCTTCACCGCCGAGAGCGTCGCGTAGTCGATGCCGAGCGGGCCGTAGCGCTCGGGCACGGTGTTGCAGCAGAACACGTCCGCATTCAGCCCGCGCACCAGGCGCTTGAGCGCTGCACGCCCCTCGGCGCTCTTCAGGTTGAGCGCGATCGCTTCCTTGCCGACGTTGGGCGCGATGTAATAACTACGGCGGTCATCATCTGCGACGCGTGTTCCTATATACCGGTTCGGATCGCCGGGCAGGCCCCTGCCCGAGCCCAGCGCCTCGATGCGGATCACGCGCCAGCCAAGCTGCACGAATCTCAGCGTCGCGTAAGGCATGGAGAGCGCCTGCTCGAGGCTGAGCACCGTGCGTCGTTTCACTCGACATTCCAAACCGGAGGTTGCGAGGCGCCATGCAGCGCGCGGTAGACGTTCTCCGGCGTGAACGGCAGCGCGGTGATGCGTGTGCCGGTGGCGTTATGAATCGCGTTCGCCACCGCCGCGGCGATGCAGATCGCCGGGGCTTCGCCCACGCCCTTGGCGCCCTGCGGCCCCTCGCCGTCCATGGTCTCGATGAAGCTGACGTCCATTTCCGGGATCTCGGGGGCGGTGACCAGCTTGTAGTCGCGGAAGTTCGGGTTGCGGATCACGCCCGCCTCGACCCTCAGGTCTTCGGTGAGGGCGTAGCCCTGCCCCATGACGATGCCGCCTTCGATCTGGCCCTCGATGCCGAGGCGATTCAGCACGCGCCCGACGTCGTGCGCGCCGGTCACCTTGACGAGGCGCACGATGCCGGTCTGCGTGTCGAGCTCGATTTCGCAGACCTGCGTCGCCCAGG
>MEQQ01000068.1:10983-16765 GCA_001770285.1 Betaproteobacteria bacterium RBG_16_66_20 | reverse complement strand
GAGCTTGATGTGCGTCAGTTCGCGCAGCCGGCTCACGTCCTTGTCCTGGATGTGCCGCCGGTCTTCGCGCAGGTGCACCGTGATGCCGTCGGCGCCTCCCAGGTGCGCCTCTACCGCAGCCCAGACCGGGTCCGGCTCGTAGCTGCGCCGGGCCTGCCGCACCGTTGCGACATGATCCACGTTTACGCCGAGTTCGATCACAGGTCCTGCAGCTCCGAAAGCACGGCGCGCGTATGCAGCGTCTGGCCCCCGAGGCGCTCGCCGATGAGCGCGCGCATCAAGCGCCGCGATTCTTCGCGCGTCCTCGCGTCGTCGTAGTTGTCCGCTGCCATGTCGAGCAATGTCCTGCCGCAGATGACCGATTCCCCGTTCGTCCGGCTGGTCTCCACCGGGCCCCGCTCGGCTTCGTAGGCGTAGTGCTTCGCCGGCTCGATTGCGGCGCCGTTCGCCGCGTCGCGGTCGAGCACCGGAGCATACCCGAGTTCGGCCAGCATTCTGCGCTCGAAACCGCGCAGCACGGGAGCCTGCGGCCCGCCCGCGGCGAGCCGCGCAAGCGCCGCGTCATAGGCGTCGAACAGGGCTTCGTGCGGATCGTCGCGCGGCAGCAGGCGCAGCAGCAGCTCGTTGATGTAGAAACCGCACATCAGGCCGGCGCCGGCGAGGCTCGCCTGCCCGCCGCCCCACTCGGCCGAGATCAGCGTGCCCAGTTCCGCGGAGGCGGACCAGGTCATGCGCAGCGGATGGAATGCGAGCAACACCCCGCGCAGCATCGAGCGCGGGCGCCGCGCGCCGCGCGCGAGCAGGCCCACGCGGCCGAAGCGGCGCGTGAACGCCTCGACGATAAGGCTGGTTTCCTTGTACGGGTAGGCGTGCAGCACGAATCCCGGTTCGTGCTCGGCGCGGCGTTTCATCGTGCCCCGCTGACCCTTACCGGTAGCCGAGCTGCCGCAACAGCCGCTCGTCCCCGGTCCAGTCGCGCTTTACCTTCACCCAGACCCCGAGGTAGACCTTGCCGCCGAACAGGCGCTCCATGTCCTTGCGCGCGGCGCTCGAGATCCGCTTCAGCAGCTCGCCTTTGGCGCCGATCACGATCGGCTTCTGGCTGTCGCGCTCCACCCAGACGGTCGCCTCGATGCGGCGCAGGCGCCCTTCCTGCTTGAAGCTCTCCAGCGCGACGTCGCAGCGATACGGCAGCTCCTCGCCGAGGAGCTGGAACAGCTTTTCGCGCAGGATCTCCGCGGCGAAAAATCGCTCGTCCTTGTCGGTGAGCTGCGCCGCGGGATAGGCTGCCGGGCCCGCCGGCAGCAGTCCCGCCACGACCCGCAGCAGCTCGGCAAGGTTCTTTCCCTTGCGCGCGGAGACCGGAACGATGGCCGCGAATTCGCGCTCCTTCTGCAGCCGCTCGAGGAACGGCAGCAGCTCGAGGCGGTTCTTCACCAGATCGATCTTGTTGACCGCGACGACGACGCTCTGCGCGGCAGGAATGCGCGCCAGCACTTCGCGGTCGGCTGCAGCGTAGCGCAGCGCCTCGACCACGAAAACAACCACGTCGCAGTCCCGCGCCCCCTCGGTTGCCTGCCGGTTGAGGGCCCGGTTGAGCACGTTCATGTGCCTGGTCTGGTACCCGGGAAGGTCGACGAACACGTACTGGCAGTCCGGCGTGGTCAGGATGCCGGTGACCGTATGGCGCGTGGTCTGCGCCTTGGGCGAGACGATGGCGATCTTGTGCCCGATCAACTTGTTGAGCAGGCTCGACTTGCCGGTATTGGGCCGGCCGGCGATCGCCACCGTGCCGCAGCGGAATGCGCTCATGCCTGCCTCAGGACTCCAGCAGCTTGAGCAGTTGCCCCGCGGCCTGCTGTTCGGCGCGGCGGCGCGAGCTGCCGCTGCCGGTCGCGCGCAGACCCAGTCCCGCGGCGACGCATTCGACCTCGAATACCTGCTTGTGGGCGGCCCCGGCGGTCGCGACGACGCGGTATTCGGGCAGCTTCTGCCGGCGCGCCTGCAGCAGTTCCTGCAGCCGGGTCTTGTCGTCCTTGGCCGGTTGCCGCGGATCGAGCGCCTCGAGCGCTTCGCCGAAGGTGCGCCGCACCGAGCCGCGCACCGCCTCGTAGCCGCCATCCAGGAACACTGCGCCGTACACCGCTTCGAGCGCATCCGCGAGGATCGAGGGCCGGTCGCCGCCGCCGCTCGCAACCTCGCCCTCCCCCAGGCGCAGGAACCCGGCGAGCCCGAGCGCACGCGCAACCGTGGCGAGCGCCGCCTCGCGCACCAGGCTGGCGCGCAGCCGCGACAGCTCGCCTTCGGCAAGGTCCGGGAAGCGCGCGTAGAGTTCCTCCGCGATCACGCAGCCGATCACCCCGTCGCCGAGGAATTCGAGCCGTTCGTTGTGCGGCGAGCCGAAGCTGCGGTGCGTGAGCGCCTGGCTGAGAAGTGCCGAATCCTGAAAGCGGTGGCCGATTCGCCGCTCGAGCACCGGATGGCGCGCCACGCCTGCGCCCGGGCTGCTATTCCTTCGAGACCGCGGCAAACTCGATGTAGACGCCGACGTTGGCGACCAGCGGGATCTCCTTGCGGTATCTTGCGGCGATGACGAGTTCATTGCCTTCTTTGGTGATCTCGAGGTCGGCGGCCTTGACCGAGGAGATATCGTCGATCGTGGCGCGCGCATCGAAGCTCTTGCGGATCTCCGCCACCGAAGCGCCGCCGGCCTTTTCGCTCGCGATGGCGTTGACCGCCTTCTTGATGGCGAAGAATTCGATGTAGGACGGGGTGAGTTTCAGGCCGAGCATCGCGAGGGCGATCAGGATCACCGCCCCTGCCATCAGGCCGCCCAAGCCAACGCCTAGCTGCTTTTTGCGCATGTCTAACCTCCCAGGATGTCGCTTGCCGGAACCCGCCGGGTCAGCGGAAAGTGCCGGTCATCGGAACGTGCCAAAGCGGCCCAGCTCGTTCAGGTTGAGCCAGATGAAGAACGCCTTGCCGACGATGTTCTCGTCCGGGACGAATCCCCAGACGCGGCTGTCGCTCGAGTTGTCCCTGTTGTCGCCCATGACGAAATAGTGGCCGGCCGGCACCGTGCAGACCAGGCCGCCGCTATTGTAGTCGCAGTTCTCCGAATGCCTGAAATCCATGCCGCGGCCGACGAATCCCGGCGCTTCCTTCTCCAGGATGATCTCGTGTTCGCGGCCGTCGAAGGCCTCGAGATAGCGGGGGAAATACTGCAGCCGTTCGCGCGACTCGTAATCGCCGGTCTGCCTGCGCGGCACCGGCACGCCGTTGACCGCAAGCGCCTTGTCCCGGTACTCGAGCCGGTCGCCGGGCAGCCCCACCACCCGCTTGATGTAGTCGAGCGAAGGGTCCGCCGGGTAGCGGAACACCATCACGTCGCCGCGCCTCGGGCTGCCCAGTTCGACGACCTTGAGGTTGACCACCGGGATGCGTATGCCGTAGGTGTATTTGTTGACCAGGATGAAATCGCCGATCAGCAGCGTCGGGATCATGGAGCCGGAGGGGATCTTGAACGGTTCGACCAGGAACGAGCGCAGCACGAACACCACCAGGATCACCGGGAAGAAGCTGATCGAGTACTCGACCCACCAGGGCTGTTTGGCGGCGGTTGATCTCTGGTTTCTCAAGAAGTATTTGTCGACCAGCCAGACCAGCCCGGTCACTACCAGCAGCAGCAGCAGGAACAGCGCGAAGCTCATCGGTTGTCCGATCCCCGCTGCAGCACCGCGAGGAAGGCCTCCTGCGGGATCTCGACCGCGCCGACCTGCTTCATGCGCTTCTTGCCTTCCTTCTGCTTCTCCAGCAGCTTGCGCTTGCGCGTGATGTCGCCGCCGTAGCATTTCGCGATCACGTTCTTGCGCAGCGCCTTGACGTTCTCGCGCGCGATGATGTTGGCGCCGATCGCCGCCTGGATCGCGATGTCGAACATCTGCCGCGGGATCAGGCTGCGCAGCCGCGACACCAGGTCGCGGCCGCGGAATTGCGCCGCCTCGCGGTGCACCATCGCCGAGAGCGCATCGACGCGTTCCCCGTTGACCAGCACGTCGAGCCGCACCACGTCCGCGGCCCGGTAGTCCTTGAACTCGTAGTCGAGCGAGCCGTAGCCGCGCGTGAGCGACTTCAGGCGGTCGAAGAAATCCATCACCACCTCGGACAGCGGCAGGTCGTAGGACAGGACGACGTGCCTGGCGGCGTAGTGCATGTTGGTCTGCACGCCGCGCTTCTGCAGGCACAGCGTCATCACCGGCCCGACATACTCCTGCGGCAGGAAGATCGTGGCCGAAATCATCGGCTCGCGGATCTCCGCGATCAGCGACGGGTCCGGCAGCTTGGCCGGGTTGGAGACCTGCTCCACGCTGCCGTCGCGCAGCTGCACCTGGTACACCACCGAGGGCGCGGTGGTGACCAGCGCCACCTGGTACTCGCGCTCGAGCCGCTCCTGCACGATGTCCATGTGCAGCAGGCCGAGGAAACCGCAGCGGAAGCCGAAGCCGAGCGCCTGCGAGATTTCGGGCTCGTAATGCAGCGACGCGTCATTGAGGTGCAGTTTCTCGAGCGCTTCGCGCATCGCCTCGTACTGGTTCGATTCCACCGGATAGAGCCCGGCGAAGACCTGCGGCTTGATCTCCTTGAAGCCGGGGAGCGGGCGCGCGGCGCGCTGGTCCGCGCGCGTGATGGTGTCGCCGACCTTGGCCGCGCGCAGTTCCTTGATGCCCGCCACCACGAAGCCGACCTCGCCCGCGGCGAGGCTGTCCTTGGGCTTCGATTTCGGCGTGAAGACGCCGACCTGCTCGCACAGATAGCCCGCGCCCGTGCTCATCAGTTCGATCCGGTCCTTGGGACGCAGCGTGCCTTCGAACACCCGCACCAGCATCACCACCCCGACGTAGTTGTCGAACCAGGAGTCGATGATCAGCGCCTTGAGCCGGGCATCCGGGTCGCCGCGCGGCGCGGGAACGCGCTCGATCACCGCCTCCAGAATGTCGGCCACGCCGAGGCCGGTCTTGGCGCTGACGCGCAGCGCGTTCTGCGCCTGGATGCCGATCACGTCCTCGATCTCCTTGATCGCGTTCTCGGGGTCGGCCGAGGGCAGGTCGATCTTGTTGAGCACCGGGATCACTTCGACCCCCTGCTCGGTCGCGGTATAGCAGTTGGCGACGGTCTGCGCCTCGACGCCCTGCGAGGCGTCTACCACCAGGATCGCGCCTTCGCAGGCCGCGAGCGAGCGGCTCACCTCGTAGGAGAAATCGACGTGCCCCGGGGTGTCGATCAGGTTGAGCAGGTAGGTCTCGCCGCTCTTCGCCTTGTACTCCAGGGCCGCGGTCTGCGCCTTGATGGTGATGCCGCGCTCGCGCTCGAGGTCCATCGAGTCGAGCACCTGTTCGCCCATCTCCCGTGCGGAGAGGCCGCCGCAGATCTGGATGAAACGATCCGCAAGCGTCGACTTGCCGTGGTCGATGTGCGCGATGATCGAGAAGTTTCGGATGCGGCTCTGTGCCATAAAGAAAGAGGGCGCCTCCTGCCCGGAGGCACCCTCTCCTGAAGCCGCTATTTTAGCTCAGCCCTTGTCGGTCAAGCCGTTGACGGTGACGAACGCCACGGCGTCGCCGCGGCGCACCTGCAGCGTGATCACCGCGTTCTTGTCCATCCCGGCGAGCAGGCGGTTGAGCTGCTCGGTCGATATGAGTTCGGTATGACGGCCCTTGTGCACCAGGGTGAGCAGCACGTCGCCGCGGCGCACCTCGGCGCGCGCTTCCGGCTTGACTTCCGT
>MEQQ01000068.1:0-10915 GCA_001770285.1 Betaproteobacteria bacterium RBG_16_66_20 | reverse complement strand
CGAGGCGGTTGGCAGCGAGTTCGACCGCTTTCGGCGCGCGCGGCGTGTCGCGCGCCGCGACGCGCGCTTCCTGCAGCTCGCCGACCGTGATGCTCAGGCTTCTGGCCGCGCCCTTGCGCCAGACTTCCAGATCGGCTTTCGCGCCCGGACGCGTCGCGCCGACGATGCGCGGCAGGTCGCTCGAGGAGTCAACCACCTTGCCGTCGAATTTCAGGATGATGTCGGTCGCCTCCAGGCCGGCCTTGTCCGCCGGGCTGCCCTTCTCGACCGAATTGACCAGCGCGCCGCGCGGGCGGTCGAGGCCGAAGGAGGTCGCGAGATCCTTGCTCACCTCCTGGATCACGACGCCGATGCGGCCGCGGGAGACACGGCCCTTTTCGCGCAACTGCTTCTGGATATCCAGCGCGACGTCGATCGGTATCGCGAACGCCAGGCCCATGTAGCCGCCGGTACGGCTGTAGATCTGCGAGTTCACGCCAACCACCTCGCCCCGCATGTTGAACAGCGGTCCGCCCGAATTGCCGGGATTGATCGCGACATCGGTCTGGATGAACGGCACGAAGTTCTCCTGCGGCAGCGAACGGCCCTTGGCTGAAACGATTCCCGCGGTAACCGTATTCTCGAAACCGAACGGGGAGCCGATCGCGACCACCCATTCGCCGACCTTGAGCCGGGCGGGATCGCCGAACTTCACCGCCGGCAGCGCGCCGCTCGGCTCGATCTTGATCAACGCCACGTCGGTGCGCTTGTCGGCGCCGATCACCCGGGCCTTGTATTCGCGCTTGTCGGTGAGCTTGACCGTGACCTCATCGGCGCCTTCGATGACGTGCGCGTTGGTGAGGACGTAGCCGTCGGCGCTGATGATGAAACCCGAGCCGAGCGAGCGGCTCTCGGGACGCGGACCCTGCTGCGGCCCGGGCTGCTGGCGCGGGATGAAGCGCCGGAAGAATTCCTGGACTTCCTCGTCCTCGATTCCCGGAATCTGCGGCAGGCCCGCCGGGCGGCGCACCGCCTGCGTGGTGCTGATGTTGACCACCGCGGCGCCCTGGTCCTCGACCAGTTTGACGAAGTCCGGCAAGTCGCGTCCCTGCGCGGAGGCCACGGCGGTGAAGAAAAAAGCCAGCAGCGCAAGCTGCGTTCTGAACCAATTCATGCTCGATGCCTCCTGGAAATGCGTCACTGCGGCCGTCTGAACTCTACCGTGTTGGCGATCCGCTGCACGCTCGCCGCGGGTGCTTCGCCTACCACGGTCACGATATGGTTCGCCACTTCCCGCGTGTAGATGTGGAATGCGCCGAGGCTCGACAGCCCCGGCCGTACCGCTTCGGCGCGCCCGGCCATCGGCTCGATGAACACCGATACCGCCGCCAGCCCGTCCGAATACACCATCTGCCCGACCGGCCGCGCCTCGCCCAATCTGCGCGTCACCTCGATGATCTTGCGGAAGCCGGGCAGAGCGCCGTTCACCGTCCAGCCTGCCTGCGCGAGGTCGGCCGGCGTCACGGCCGCGTCCTCGATGCGCCAGCTCTGCGTCGCGTGCCGCGTCTTTACCCGGTCGCGGGGCACGTTGCCGATCGTGAGCTGGGCAAAGGAAAACTGCTCTACGGTCTCACCCTTGCTGTTGAAGGTCCTCGCCTTGAGCAGCATGCCGGTGTTGGCGTCAGCCCACAGCTTGTAGCCGTAGCGCAGTTCGTCCTTCGGCGTCAGGACCACAGCCTCGCAGTCGTAACCCGCGATGCGCATCGGCTCGCCCCGGCTAATGCTGTAGTGGCGCGCGAGGTCCGTGATCCGCTCCGGCAGCATGGCCGGAAAGGCGCGCTGCTCGGTCCTGCGCTCCACCTTCACGGTCTGGCTCTCGGGCAGATAGCAGCGCACGCTGTCGCGCGTGCGCACGATCTCGCGCGGCATTCCGTCCAGCGTCTCGACCCGCTCCACATCGCCGCCGCGGCCGGTCACGCGCGTGATGCGCGAGGTTTCGGTACGCTCACCCTGCTGATAAACAAAGGTTCCGGTATACGACAGCTTCTCGGTCGCCTGGTAGATCCGGCGCAGCAAGGCCATCGCTTCGGGCGAAGTCTGTGCCTGCGCCAGGCCGCTGCACACCAGCAGCGCGATGCCGAGGGCTCTGAGCATCATTTACCCGGTCTCGTTTGGCCTGAAACCGTGCGCACATAGGGCGCCACGCCCTGCAGGGAATTGCGCGGCGAGTAGCCCTGGTGGGCGTAAAGATAGTCGTTGGCCGAATCGGGGGGCGGCACCTGTGCCGCGGGCGGCGCCAGCTCGTGCGCCTGCGCGATTTCCGCTGCCTTGGCCGGCAGGGCCCGTTGCGGCGCCTGCGCCACCTGGGGCGCGGGTCCCGCGCTGTCCTGGAGCATGAACCAGACCGAGCTCACCATCGCCACTGCTGCAACGCTCGCCGCGGCCGAAAGCAGCTGCCAGCGCGGCCGCTCGGGCGCCGGGTCGAGGCGCAGCGGCGCCATTACCGTGGGTTCCCCGGCCAGTCTCGCCGCGACGCGGCCGGCAAAGCCGTCCGAAAGCACGCACGAATCGCGCATCGCATCGCCGATGAGATGGTAGCTGCGCCAGGCGTCGCGTATTTCGCCGTCGGTCCTGAGCGCATCGAGCGGCGCCACTGCCTCGTGCCGCTCGAGCTCGCCGTCCACCAGTGCCGAGATTTTCGATTTCATCACCACCTCTTGTCCTTCGCCGGGTCGAGCAGCGGTTTGAGCCGTTCGGCGATCGCTTCGCGCGCCCTGAAGATGCGCGAACGCACGGTGCCGATCGGGCAATCCATCAACTTGGCAATTTCCTCGTAGCTCATGCCTTCGAGCTCGCGCAGCTGGATCGCGCTGCGCAGTTCTTCGGGCAAGGATTCGATCGCCGCATTCACAGTACCCGCAATCTCCTTTGACAGCAGCAAACTTTCCGGCGTGTTGATATCGCGCAACAACTCGCCCACTGCATACCCTTCGGCATCCTCCGCATCCACCTCGGTCGAGGTCGGCGCCCGCCTTCCCGTCGCCACCAGGTAGTTCTTGGCGGTGTTGATGCCGATGCGGTAGAGCCACGTATAAAAAGCACTGTCGCCGCGGAACGAAGGCAGCGCACGGTACGCCTTGATGAACGCTTCCTGGGTCACGTCCTCGACTTCACCCGGATCCCGGACCAGGCGCGAAACCAGCCGCGCGAGCTTGCGCTGGTACTTTTCGACCAGCAGCTCGAAGGCCCGTTTGTCGCCGCGCTGAGCGCGCTCGACCAGCTGCTGGTCCACCTCGCGCTCAGACACCGCTGCCGGGCCCCCTGCCCGCCATGCCTATGTGCCACAGACAGCCGGCTTTGCAAATAGTTCGGCGCACCGGCAGGCTCCCGGTCATGCCGCAAGTTGCCGCGGCGCCACGCCGGGCAGCCTGCCCCATAGCGCCCAGAGGCGCAGCAGGCGAAACGGCTCGGGACCGAGCATGCCCGCGGTTACCAGGACGCCGCGCCCCGGCGGCGAGCCGCACTTGAGCGCCACCCAATAGCGGTTCACCCCGATTCCGCGCGACGGTTCGGCGGCTGCGCTGTCCCCATTTGCGAACACCAGCAGCGCCTCGCCCGAGACCTGGATTTCGATTGCCTTCGGCGAATGCGCCCCTCTCAAGAGCGCGCGCTCCCGGGCCGAGACAACGCCCAATGCCGGGAGCAATATCGCGAGCGCGATCCCCTGCCAACCGGTGACGACGGCAAGCAGGCTCGCCGCCGCGGCCAGGTGAACAGCCAGGACGGCCGCGGCGAATCGCCGGGAAGGCGACAACTCCAGCCGGAGGGTGGCGGCGCCGCTCGACTGCCGCCGTTCAAAGCGGTTTGAAGACCAGCGTGCCGTTGGTGCCGCCGAAGCCGAACGAGTTGGACATCGCGGCCCGGATCGTCATCTTGCGCGCCGCGTTCGGAACGTAGTCCAGATCGCACCGCGGATCGGGACTGTGCAGGTTGATGGTCGGCGGCGACACCTGATTCTGCAGCGCGAGAATGCTGAATATCGCTTCGACGCCGCCGGCGGCGCCGAGCAGGTGGCCGGTCATCGATTTGGTCGAATTCACCGCGACTTTCTTGGCGCGATCGCCAAGCAGGCGCTTCACCGCCACGGTCTCGGCGATGTCGCCCAGAGGCGTCGAGGTGCCGTGCGCGTTGATGTAGTCGATGGTATCGATTCCCATTCCGCCGTCGCGCACCGCATTGGTCATGCAGCGGAAGGCGCCGTCGCCGTCTTCGGCCGGCGCGGTCATGTGGAAGGCATCGGAGGAAACGCCGTAGCCCGCGAGTTCGCAGTAGATGCGCGCGCCGCGTCGCTGCGCGTACTCGAGTTCCTCCAGCACCACGGCACCGGCCCCCTCGCCCAGCACGAAACCGTCGCGGTCCTTGTCCCAGGGGCGGCTCGCCCCCGCCGGATCGTCGTTGCGCGTCGACAGCGCCCGCGCCGAGGCAAAACCGCCCATCGCGAGTTCGGTGACCGTCGCCTCGGCGCCGCCGGCGATCATGACGTCGGCCTCGCCGTAGCGGATCGCCTTGCCCGCTTCGCCGATGCAATGCGTGGAGGTGGTGCAGGCCGTGACCATCGCCAGGTTCGGCCCCTTGGTGCCGATCATGATCGACAGGTTGCCCGCGATCATGTTGATGATGGTTCCCGGAATGAAGAACGGCGAAATGCGCCGCGGGCCGTTCTTGGTCAGTTCGTCGTGCATCTCCTCGATCAGCGGCAGGCCGCCGATGCCCGAGCCGAAATTGATGCCGAAGCGCTCTGCCGTATCCGGCGCCACCGTGTTTCCCGAATCCTTCCAGGCCTGCAGCCCCGCGGCCATGCCGAAATGGATGAAACGGTCCATGCGGCGCGCTTCCTTGGGAGGCAGGTATTTGGCAACGTCGAAATCCTTCACCTCTCCGGCGATCTGGCTGGAAAGGCGCGACGGATCGAAGCGGGTGACGCGGGCGATGCCGGATTTCCCGGCCAGAACGCTACTCCAGGCCTCCGGAACGGTGTTGCCCACCGGGCTGATGATGCCCAGCCCGGTGACGACGACTCTGCGGCGTTGCACTGTGGCGCGTGCTCAGGCCTTGGGATGCGACTTTACGTAGTCGATGGCCTGCTGAACGGTGGTGATCTTCTCGGCATCCTCGTCCGGGATTTCGGTCTCGAATTCCTCTTCGAGGGCCATCACCAGCTCGACCGTATCGAGGGAATCGGCACCCAGGTCGTCGACGAACGATGACTCGTTCTTGATCTCGGCTTCGTTGACGCCGAGCTGCTCGGCGATTATTTTTTTTACGCGCTGCTCGATGTTTTCCATGCTGCTCTCCTTCCCTGTGTGGGCGCCGAAATCCGGCCTCTATCCACTCGCTACAAGGTTCGTATTTTACCGGAATCAGGCCATGTACATTCCGCCGTTGACATGCAGCACCGCGCCGGTGACGTATGCCGCCGCGGGCGATGCGAGATAGGCGACGGCGGCGGCGATGTCCTCGGGCAGGCCGAGACGGCCGAGCGGGATCTGCGCCAGCAGCGCGTTCTTCTGCGCCTCGGTCAGCGCCCGCGTCATGTCGGTGTCGATGAAGCCCGGCGCGACGCAGTTCACCGTGATATTGCGGCTGCCGAGTTCGCGCGCCAGGGACTTCGCCATGCCGACCACACCGGCCTTGGCGGCGGCGTAGTTGGCCTGCCCGGGATTGCCCGAGGCGCCGACCACCGAGGTGATGTTGATGATCCTGCCCCAGCGCGCCTTCATCATGCCGCGCATCACCGCGCGCGAAAGCCGGAACACCGATTTCAGATCGGTCTCCATCACCTCGTCCCAATCCGCGTCCTTCATGCGAAGCGCCAGGTTGTCGCGCGTCACGGCCGCGTTATTGACCAGGATCACGATGTCGCCCAGTTCCTTCTGGATCGCGCCGACCAGTGCGTCGCTCTGCGCGGCGTCGCGCACATCCAGTACTTTTCCGGTCAGTCCGCTCCCGGAGATCGCTTGCGCGCCCTCCGCGGTGGTCGCGGTACCGACGACCCTGGCCCCCTGCCGGGCCAGTTCGACCGCGATGGCGCGGCCGATGCCGCGCGAAGCGCCGGTCACCAAAGCGATCTTGCCTGCCAGCATGCTCAGCCTCCCCTGATGGCCGCGAGCGCCTGCTCGAGCGAGGCGCGGTCCGCGGCCGCGATGCCCTGCAGCCGCGGATCGATGCGCTTCACCAGTCCAGCGAGCACCTTGCCCGGGCCGCATTCGACCACATGCGTCACGCCCTGCGCCGCCATGGCGCGGATGACCTCCACCCAGCGCACCGGCGAATTCGCCTGGCGAACGAGTGCGTCTTTGATCCTGATCGGGTCTTTTTCTTCTTTTACGTCCACGTTGTTGAGGACGGGAATGGCGGGGCTTGAAAGCACCACAGCCTCCAGATAAGTTCCCAATTTCAATGCCGCAGCTTGCATCAGGCTGCTGTGGAACGGCGCACTCACCGGCAGCAGCATGGCGCGCTTGGCGCCGCGCGCTTTGCAGGCCTCGATCGCACGCGCGACGGCGTCCTTGTGTCCCGCGATCACGACCTGGCCCGGCGCATTGAAGTTGACCGCTTGAACCACTTCGCCTTGCGCCGCCTCGTCGCACGCCGCCCGCGCGGCGTCGTCATCCAGGCCGAGGATCGCCGCCATCGCGCCCCGCCCCTCGGGCACCGCTTGCTGCATCGCCTGGGCGCGAAAGCGCACCAGCGGCAGGGCGTCGCGCAGTGCAAGCGCCTGCGCGGCGACCAGCGCCGAGTACTCGCCTAGGCTGTGGCCCGCGACCACTTCCGGCGCGGGGCCGCCGAGCGCGCGCCAGGCACGGTAAGCCGCGATCGCCGCAGTAACCATCGCGGGCTGCGTATTCAAGGTGAGATTGAGCTGCTCCGCCGGCCCCTCATCGAGCAGCTGCAGGAAGCCGTCGCCGAGGACCGCGGCTGCTTCGGCGCGCACCGCGTCGAACCCGGGCAGCCCGGCATAGGCCTTGAGCATGCCGACCGACTGCGAGCCCTGGCCGGGGAAAACCATGCCGAGTTTCATCCGCTGTTGCGCCTCATCGCCTTCACATCGTCACCAGCGAGGCGCCCCAGGTAAAGCCGCCGCCCACGCCCTGCAGCATGACCCTGTGCCCCGGCCTGATCTTGCCCGCACGCACGAATTCATCCAGCGCGAGCGGCACCGACGCCGCCGATGTATTCGCGTGATGATCCACGGTAACCACCAGCCGCTCGCGCGGCAGGCCAAGCCTTTTCGCAGTCGCCTCGAGGATCCGCACGTTCGCCTGGTGCGGAATCAGCCAGTCGATATCCTCCAGCGTCATGCCGGCCGCCGCCACGGTCTCGCGCGTCACTTCATCGAGCGCCTTGACCGCGAACTTGAATACCTGGTTGCCCTGCATCTGCAGGAACGGTGAACCGACGATGCGCCCCCCGCTGACATTGCCCGGCACCGAGAGGATTCCCGCCTGGCTGCCGTCGGCGTGCAGCACCGTGGCGTGAACACCGGGCCGCTCGGCCGCCGCCAGCACCACCGCACCCGCGCCGTCACCGAACAGCACGCAGGTTCCGCGGTCGTTCCAGTCCAGGATGCGCGAGAACACTTCGGCGCCGACCACCAGCGCGCGCTGGTGCGTGCCGGCGCGGATGAAGTTGTCGGCGATGCCGAGACCGTAAACGAAGCCGCTGCAGACGGCCTGGACATCGAACGCGGGGCAGCCCTTCACGCCCAGCTTGGCCTGCAGCAGGCACGCGGTGCTTGGAAACACGAAGTCCGGGGTCGAGGTGGCGACCACGATCAGATCGATGTCCGCCGCCTTCAGCGCGGCCGCCTCGAGCGCGCGGCGGCTCGCCTGCAGTGCAAGGTCGCTCGAGGTCTGCGACGCCTCCGCAATGTGACGCTGCTTGATCCCGGTGCGCTCCTGGATCCAGGCGTCGCTGGTGTCGATGCGCTGCGCGAGTTCGTCATTGGTGACGATGCGCGGCGGCAGATAGCTGCCGGTGCCGGCGATACGTGATCGGATCATAGGCGTGTGCGGCTCATGCTCGCACCCCGGCCATCCGGTCGGTGATCCGGCGCACCACGTCGTTGCGGACTTCTTCGGCCGCACGTTTCAGGGCCTGGCCGAACGCATACTGGTCCGCCGAACCGTGGCTCTTGATGACCACGCCCTTGAGTCCGAGCAGGCTGGCGCCGTTGTAGTGGCCCGGATCCATGCGCGCGCGCAGCGCTTTCAGCACCGGCATGGCGATCAGCGCCGAGAGCTTCCGGATCGGATTGCGGGAGAACTCCTGGCGCAGGAACTCGACGATCATCTTGGCGACGCCTTCGGAGGCCTTGAGCACCGAGTTGCCGACGAATCCGTCGCACACCACCACGTCCACGGTGCCCTTGTAGATATCATCGCCTTCGACGTTGCCATGAAAATTGAGGCCGCTCGCGCGCAGCAATTCGGCGGCCTGCTTCACGCTGTCGTTGCCCTTGATGTCCTCGATGCCGATGTTCAGCAGGCCGACGCTGGGGCGCTCCTTGTGCTCGACCGCGGCTACCAGCATCGCCCCCATGAGCCCGAACTGCCTGAGTTCTTCCGGCGTGCAATCCACGTTGGCGCCGAGGTCGAGCACATACGTATAGCCGCCGCGCATGTTCGGCAGCACGGATGCGATCGCCGGCCGGTCGACGCCGGGCAGGGTTTTCAGCACGAAGCGCGAAATCGCCATCAGCGCGCCGGTATTGCCGGCGCTGACGCAGGCATGCGCCTCGCCGCCCTTTACCAGGTTGACCGCCACGCGCATCGAGGAATCCTTCTTGTAGCGCATCGCCTGCGCCGGAGCCTCGTCCATGGACACCGTCTCGGAGGCATGGCGCACGTGAAGGCCCGGCGCGCGTGCGGCGCCGAGCCTGTCGAGCTCCTCTTCGATCGATTCGCGCAATCCGACCAGGATGACCTCCACGTCCGGATGCGCGCGCCGGAACTCGAGCGCGGATGCAACCGTGACACGGGGACCGTGATCGCCCCCCATGCAGTCGACTGCTACGGTGATGTTCACCGCGCAGATGGGGCGCGGTTACTCGCCTTTGCCCTTGGCGACCTTCTTGCCGCGGTAGTACCCGGTCGGGCTGATGTGGTGGCGCAGGTGCGTCTCGCCGGTGGTCGGCTCGACTGCGAGCGTGGGCGCGGTCAGGAAATCGTGCGAGCGGTGCATGCCGCGCTTGGACGGCGATTTCTTGTTCTGCTGGACTGCCATGTTCTACTCCTCGAAATTAAAGTTTCAATGCTTGGTGCCGCCAAATAGCCCGCGCAGCCCTGCGAACGGCGACTGCCCTTCGCGCGCCGCCCGCGCCTGCCGCCCCGCGCAACGTTCGTGCCGCAGCGCGAGCGGGATCGCGAGCAGCAATTCGTCTTCGACCAGATCGTGCACCGGCATTTCCCGGCTGGCGACGATCCGTTCCGGCCCATCGGCCTGAAGCGGTTCCGCATCCACCTCGGCCTGCGTCGCCGCAAGCTGAAGCAGCACCTCGATATGCAGCGGGTACTCGAGGGCGCCGAGACAACGCTGGCAAGTGAACTGCAGCGCGCCGTCGACCTTCAGCCTGAGGCCCGGATGCCCCTGCGCCTCCGGCACGCCGCGCAATTCATAGTGGAGCGTTCCTTCATCCGTGCGCAGCGCATCGCGCAAGCGCGGGAAATCTGCAACCGGCCACGCCCCCTGCAACTTCGCGCCGGTCCTCGCGAACTCAAGGCCGTCGATGACCGGCTGGTGCGACATACGGGGGCGAATGGTATCATCCTGAAAAATCTCTGTCAAAACAAAGTCATGCCTTCGCCCCGGCGAGTCATCCTCGCCTCGACATCGAGGTATCGCCGGGCGCTGCTCGAGCGCCTGGGAATGCCGTTCGAATGCGCCGATCCGCAGGCCAACGAGTCGGCGCTTCCCGGGGAGGTCCCGGCCGCAATGGCGTTGCGCCTTGCCGAGGCAAAAGCGCGCGCCGTGGCCTTGCGCGCGCCGGACGCCTTGGTCATCGGCTCGGACCAGGTGGCCTCCTGCGAGGGCGTGCGGCTCGACAAACCGGGCACGCATGAGAACGCGGTCCGCCAGCTCACGGCGATGAGCGGCAAGAGCGCGGACTTCGATACCGCCGTCGTGGTGCTGGATACCAGGTCCGGAAAACAGGGCGCCCGCGTGGTTCCCTGCCGCGTCACTTTCCGTTCCCTTGGCCGCGGCGAGATCGAGGCCTACCTGCGCCGCGAGCGGCCCTACGACTGCGCCGGCAGCGCGAAGGCGGAAGGCCTCGGCATCGCGCTCATCGCCCGCATCGAAACCGGGGACCCGACCTCGCTCATCGGCCTGCCCCTGATCGCGCTCACCGAGCTGCTCGCTGAAGCCGGCTTTGCCGTGCTCGGTTGATGGCGGGGATTCTCTACGCCATTCCGACGCCGCTCGGCGGCGGCGCCGCCGCTGCGCTGCCCGCGCCCGCGCTTGAGACCGTAAAGTCATTGCGCGTTTTCGCGGTGGAGAGCGCCAAGTCGGCGCGCGCATTTCTGAAAGACGTCGGGATGCCGTGCGCGATGCAGGAGCTCGACATCTCAGTTCTCGAAACCGATGTGTTGCAACACATCAGCAAGCTTCAGGCAGGCCATGCCATCGGGCTGCTCTCCGAGGCGGGCTGCCCGGCCATCGCCGACCCCGGCGCCGCGCTGGTGGAAGCAGCGCAGCGCGAGGGCATCCGCGTGGTGCCGCTGGTCGGGCCTTCGTCGATCATGCTCGCGCTGATGGCCTCCGGGCTGGAAGGACAGCGCTTCGCGTTCTGCGGCTACCTGCCGCGCGAGACCGAACAACGCAAGCGCCGGATCAGGGAACTGGAAGCCCGTTCGCGCCGCGAGCGCGCAACGCAGAT
>MEQQ01000067.1:6937-18464 GCA_001770285.1 Betaproteobacteria bacterium RBG_16_66_20 | reverse complement strand
CCGCAGCAACATGGTCGAGCAGCAGATCCGCCCCTGGGAGGTGCTGGATCAGGACGTGCTCGACCTGCTCTACGCGGTGCCGCGCGAGGAATTCGTGCCGCCGGGCTGGCGCAACCTCGCGTTCAGCGACATGGAAATCCCCATTGGCGAAGGGGAGAAGATGTGGCCGCCGAAGTTCGAAGCTCGTGTTTTGCAATCATTAGTCGTAAAAAGAGCAGATCGCATCCTCGAGGTGGGCACCGGGAGCGGCTACCTGACCGCGCTGCTCGCGCACCGCGCCGCCGAGGTGTACTCGATCGAGATCCAGCCGGCGCTGGCCGCCTTCGGCAAGGCGAACATCGCGCGGCACGGCGTGGACAACGTCACGCTCGAGACCGGCGACGGCGCGCGCGGCTACCGCAAGTGGGGGCCCTACGACATCGTCGTGCTCACCGGATCGGTGCCGGTGCTGCCCCAGGCGGTGCTCGACTCGCTCTCGCCCGGAGGACGCGTATTCGCGGTGGTCGGCGATGCCCCCGTCATGACCGCCAAGCTCGTCACCTGCACCGCGCCGGGCGCGTTCCGCAGCATTGAGCTCTTCGAGACACTGCTGGCACCGCTCGTCAATTGCGAGCGGCCTTCGCGCTTCAGCTTCTGATAAGGTTCGAGCGATGCGCGCTTTCCTGCTGGCCGTAACCTTTCTCGCGCTCCCCGCGGCGGCGCAGGATCTGCAGCAGGTCTACCGCGACGCCAAGAGCTACGACGCGCAGTACGCCGCCGCGCGCCATGCGCTGCAGGCCGGCCTGGAAAAGCTGCCGCAGGGCCGCGCGCTGATCCTGCCGACGCTGAACCTGTCGGGCAACGCCACCAACACGCGCACCGAAACCGAGCCGCACAACAGCGCACTCGGCGCAGCCACGCTGCGGGATGCGCGCTCCTACGGCTACTCGCTCTCGTTCTCGCAGCCGATCTACCGCAAGCAGAACAGCCTGCAGTACGACCAGGCCGAATTCCAGGTGAAGCAGGCCGAAGCGACCTTTGCGCAGGCCGGCCAGGACCTGGTGGTGCGCGTGGCGCAGGCCTACTTCGACGTGCTCGCGGCGCAGGATACGCTCGCGCTGGTGCAGGCGCAGAAGATCGCGATCGGCGAGCAGCTCGCGCAGGCCAGGCGCAATTTCGAGGTCGGCACCGCGACCATCACCGACACCCACGAGGCGCAGGCGAGGTTCGATTTGTCCTCGGCCCAGGAGATCGCGGCGCAAAGCGACCTCGAGACCAAGAAGCGCGCGCTGCAGCAGATCACGGGCAAGGAATACGCGGCGTTGAAGCCGCTGCGGCCGCAGGTCAAGCTCTCCCCGCCCAATCCGCTGCGCATGCAGACCTGGGTCGATCTCGCCGAAAAGCAGGCGTATCCGGTGCAGATCCAGGAGTCGGCCACCGAGATCGCGAACCTCGAGGCCAGGCGCAATTCTGCCGGCCATTACCCGACCGTGGACTTCGTGGCCAGCTATGGCTGGACATCGCAGACGGCGTCGCAGCTGTCCGCGGTTCCGAGCAACGTCACGAGCGGCGTGTTCGGCGTGCAGCTCGGCCTGCCGATCTACCAGGGGGGCGCGATCAGTTCGCGCGAGCGCGAGGCGGCGGCCAACTACGAGAAATCCAAGCAGGACCTGGAGAACGCGCGCCGCAGCACCGCGCTGAGCGCCCGGCAGTCGTATCTTGCGGTGACCAACGGCATCGCGCAGGTCGGCGCGCTCGAGCAGGCGCTGGTCTCCTCGCAAAGCGCGCTCGACTCGAACAAACTCGGCTACGAGGTCGGCGTGCGCATCAACATCGACGTGCTGAACGCGCAGCAGCAGCTGTTTTCCACCCGCCGCGACCTCGCGGTGGCGCGCTACAACACCATCACCAGCCACCTGAAGCTCAAGGCGGCCGCCGGCAGCCTGCGCGAGGAAGACCTTGAAGAGGTCAACCGCGCGCTGGATCGGTAACTGCGGCCCTGGCTTCGGCCTTAAGAAGCTCCTCGCACACAAGCAGGTGCTGTTGCGTTGCGCCCCGGTGCGCGGCGCACAGTTCTTTCCCCGCTTGCCCCATCGCGGCCCTTTTCCCGGCGTCCGCCAGAAGCCGTACCGCCTCCCGGATCGCGGCCGCCGCATCGCCCGCCTGCACCGCGGCGCCGGCTTCGAGCGCGAGGCGCGTCGCCTCTGTGAAATTGAACATGCTCGGGCCGAGGACCACCGGCACGCCGGCCGCGCAGGCTTCGATCAGGTTCTGCCCGCCGCGCGGCGCGAACGAGCCGCCGATCACCGCCACGTCCGCCGCTGCGTAGTAGAAATCCATCTCCCCCATGGTGTCCCCGAGATGAACGCGGTCCTGCGCAACCGGCACCTGGCCTTCGCTGCGGCGCGATTGTGAAAGCAGGGCCACTTCGTCAAAACGGCGCGGATGCCTCGGCACTACGAGCACGAGCAGTTCTCCGTCCCACGCCGGCA
Source organism: Betaproteobacteria bacterium RBG_16_66_20 (assembly GCA_001770285.1). Classification (GTDB taxonomy): domain Bacteria; phylum Pseudomonadota; class Gammaproteobacteria; order Burkholderiales; family SG8-39; genus RBG-16-66-20. The sequence continues at coordinate 15,993 of MEQQ01000067.1, read as the reverse complement.
GGGCGTCGAGCAACATCTTCTCCTCGCCTTCCCGCGTGCTGGCGAGCAGCAGCACCGGCCGCCCGAGGCGCTCGCGCCAGGCGCGGCCTTCGGCGCGTTTCGCATCGTCGGGCGCGCTGTCGAACTTCAGGTTGCCCGAAACCGCCACGCGCTTCGCCCCGAGCGCGCGCAGGCGCGCCGCATCCTCCTCGCTCTGTGCGCACACCGCCGACAGCGCCGCGAGCGCCGGCCGCGCCAGGCCGCGCCAGCGCCCGTAGCCGCGCGCGGATTTTTCCGACATGCGCGCGTTCGCCAGCAGCACCCGGACACCGTACGCGCCGCAGGCAGCGAGCAGATTCGGCCAGATCTCGGTCTCCACCAGCACCCCCAGACGCGGCCTGAAATGCTCCAGGAAACGGCGCACCGCGCCGGGATAATCGTAGGGCAGCCAGGCGATGTGGACCGATTGGCCGTGCAGTTCCTTCACGGTCTCGCGTCCCGCGGCGGTCATGCAGGTGACGAGCACAGCGTATTGCGTGTTCGCAGCCGCGAGCGCGCGCACCAGCGCGGCGCTGGCGCGCGCCTCGCCTACCGAAACCGCGTGCAGCCACAGCACCGGGCGCTCCGGCGGCGCCTCCCGGTAGCGGCCGAAGCGCTCGCCGATCCGCCGGCGATAGCCGGATTCCCGCCGCCCGCGCCACCACAGCCTGAGGAGCACGAACGGCGCTGCCGCGCACAGCGCCAGTGTGTAGAGGACGCGCCACATCAGGGAACTGCCTCCAGCACCTCTCTGACCGAGGGCGGTTTTCCCATATTGCCCAGATTAAGCACGCGTTCGCTGCCGTACAGGCCGGTAAGCGCCGGGTCGGAGCCGCAATACAGGCCGACCACCGGAACGCCGAGCGCCACGGCGAGGTGCGCAAGACCGGTGTCCACTCCCACCACGCAATGCGCCTTCGCCACGACGCGCGCGATCTCCGCCAGCGTCATGCGGCGCGGCACGAGCGCGCCCCGAAACCGAGCGGCAATGCGCTCGCAACGGTGCTTTTCCTCCTCGGTCCCCCAGGGCAGCAGGCAGTGCAGGCCCCGCTCCCCCAGCGCCGTGCCGAGCGCGCGCCAGTGCTCTTCCGGCCAGAGCTTGTCCTCGCGGCTCGTCATGGTGAGGAGCACCACGTAAGGGGAAGATGCGGGCGATTCCGTCCCGATCGGCAGATCCGCGGCGACGCGCAAACCATAGTCGCAAGCGCCCTCGAGCGTATAGCCGAGCACCTCGGCCGCGAGCCGGCGGTTGCGCTCGACCGCATGCAAGCCGACCGGCACCGCGTGCTGCGCGCCGTAGAAATGCGCCGCGAACGGCTCGCGCGCGCTGCTGCGGTCAAAACCGTGTTTGCGGCCGCGCGCGAACGCGGCGACCAGCGCGCTCTTCACCAGGCCCTGGCTGTCGATCACGAAATCGTAGCGCTCGCCTCTGAGCGCGTGGCGAAAGCGGCCGAACCCGGACCAGGTGGCGGCCGACAGCAGCGCGCCGCGCCAGCGCCGGATCGCCACCGGAATCACCCGGCGCACCGAGCGGTGCAGCGCCGCGACCTCGTCGAAGGGTTCCTCGACCACCCAATCGATGACCGCGCCGGGAACCGAGCGCGCGATATCGCTTGCCGCCGGGCAGTTGTGGACCACGTCGCCGAGCGAGGAGGTTTTGACGAAGAGGATGCGCGGCAAGAGGAGGTCGCCCTGGGGGCGTAGGCTAGAATACCGCTTTGTTTTCAAGCGATTTTAACCTTCCTTTGTCCCTGTCTGTCGTCCTGATCACGCACAACGCCGCCGCGCAGCTTGCCGAGTGCCTCGCCAGCGTCGCCTTCGCCGATGAAGTCGTGGTGGTCGACTCGGGCAGCACCGACGGCACGGTGGCCCTCGCCGAGCGCTACGGCGCGCGCGTGGTGGCCAAAGAGTGGCTCGGCTACGGCCGGCAGAAGCAGTTCGCGGTCGAGCAGGCGGCCAACGACTGGGTGCTGTGCCTGGACGCCGACGAGCGCGTTTCGCGCGAGCTCGCCGCAAGCCTGGTGCGCGTTCTCGAAGCCCCCGCGGCGCCGGTTTACCGCATGGCGCGCCGCAACCGCTTCCTCGGCCGCTGGCTCGAGCACGGCGAAGGCTACCCGGACTGGAGCTTGCGCCTCTTCGACCGCAGGCAGGCGCGCTGGAGCGACGACATGGTGCACGAGAAGGTGCTCTATGCCGTCACGCCGGGGACGCTTGAGGGCGATCTGCTGCACGAATCGGCCGAAGACCTCGCCCGCTACCTCGACAAGCAGAACCGCTATACCACGCTTGCCGCGGAGGACCTGCATCGGCGCGGGCGCCGCGCCGGAATGACCGAGCTGCTGCTCTCGCCGCTCACGCGCTTCCTCAAGTTCTACGTGCTGCGCCTGGGCTTCCTCGACGGCCTGCCCGGCCTCGCCCACGTCGCGATCGGCTGCATGAACAGCTTCATGAAATATGCGAAGCTGATCGAACTGAACAGGGCGCAGGGCAAATGATCCATTTGCAGGCTCACCGCATCGTCGGCTTCCACGACGGTCGCCAGGCGGCCGAAACCGCGTCGGAACTGTGGCGCGCCATCGAGGACAACCATCGCCACAACCGCCTGTTGTGGGACGAAGAGGATCTCGCGCGGCGCAAGAACGTGCCGGATTCGGAAATCGCCGGCAACAAGCGCGCGATCGACGGCTACAACCAGAAGCGCAACGACGCGATCGAGCGCATCGACGAACAATTGTTGATTTTATTTTCCAAGGCGGAAACAAATGAAGCAGCAAGGCTGAACAGTGAAACACCCGGCGCGATGATCGACCGGCTCTCGATCCTGTCGCTGAAAATCCACCACATGCGCCTGCAGACCCTGCGCAGCGACGTCGCCGGCGCTCACATCGAAAACTGTCTCTTGAAATTGAATCGTCTGAATGAACAACGCACGGACCTGGCAGACTGCCTCGACCGGCTGCTCGCCGAGTGCGCGCGCGGCGCGGCCCGGTTCAAGGTCTACCGCCAGTTCAAGATGTACAACGACCCGGCGCTCAATCCCGCCGTCTACGGCGAGAAACCCTAAGCCAACAGTTTCGCGAGGCGTTCGTAGACTAGTGCTTCGGGAAGCTCGGAGACGCTGCGCTCTGCCTCGAGCCAGTCCGCCCTCGGCCCGCGCGGCGCCCACTGCGCCGGCGCCGGCGACACGTCCGCCTCGGCGAACAGTCCCAGCACGCCGCCCGGGCTCGCGGCGGCGAAGTGCATCAGCCCGCTATCGGGAAAAATGCTGGTGCGCGCGCTCCATATCAGCCCGAGCGCCTCGGCAATCGGGCCGCGGAACGGATGGATCCGGGGCGCATGTCCGTGAGATGCGGCATCGAGCACCGGCTGCGCCACGTCGTCGTCGCCCGGGTACCGCGGGTCGTCCGGTTTTCCGGGCGTCCACATGAAAACCGTGGCGAGGCCCCAGCGCTGCTTCAGTTGCGCGCTCCAGGCGAGCACCTGCGCGGTGCTCGGCTGCTTCTTCGGCCTGCGCGCGCCCAGGCCGAGCACCACGTAGCTGCCGGGGGCCAGCCCGCGCTCGGCGAGCCAGCTCAGCGCGAACGCCGCCGATGCCGCGGGGAGGACGTAACGGGGAAAGGGTGTTTTGCCTTTTTCCGGGATCGGAATTCCCAAAGGCGAAAGAAAAGCCAACAGCCGTTCAATCTCGTGGCTTGCGCTGTCCGGCGGCAATGGGTCTGTCAATCCGGGATATTTCGACCGGTCGGCGCAGCGCGCCACGGTCCTCGCGCCTCGCACCGCGAGGCCGCGCCGGATCGCGCGCGGCGACTCGTCCCCGTTGGCGACGATCACCCAGTCGTAGCGCTCGCGCCTGAGCGCGAGGCCCTGCCAGAGCCCCTGCCACGCGGCGCCCAGGCTCACGCGGCCCGCGTGCCGCACGCGGCGGTATACCCAGACGCGGTCGAGGTGCGGATTGCCCGCCACGACCCAGGCGTTGTAATCGTTCGCGAGCAGGTGCGTCTCGACCCGCGGCAGGCCGGCTTTCAGCTGCGCGAGCAGCGGCGTGGCGAGCAGCAGGTCACCGATCTTGTCGCGCTTGATGACGAGGACCTTCATGCAAGCTCCCGGAGCAGTTCGGGCAGGCCGAGCGCGACCGCGTGCTTGCCCAGCGCGTAGGCCTCGCTTCCCGGGTAAACGACGAACAGGCGCTCCAGACCAAGGTCGTGCTGCGCGATCGCCATGGATTTCGTCAGACGCGGAGCGTCGGCGTGCTTCACTTCCACGCCGTAGCGCTTGCCGCCCCGCAACAGGAGCAGGTCGAGCTCCGCTCCCGACTGGGTCCCCCAGTAGTAGGCATTGCGCTCGCCCGCGACGGCGAGCACCTGCTCGATCACGAATCCTTCCCACGAGGCGCCGACCTTGGGATGCTGCGCCAGCGCCGCGGGCGAACCGATGCCGAGCAGCGCGTGCAGCAGCCCGGAATCGCGCACATAGACCTTGGGCGCCTTGATCTGGCGCTTGCCCAGGTTTTCGAACCACGGCTGCAGCTGGCGCACGACCAGCGCGCCGCAAAGGCTGTCGGCGTGGCGCTTGACCGTGGTGTGCGCCTCGCCGAGCGAACGGCCGATCTCGGAGGCGTTCCAGACCTGGCCGTGGTAGTGCGCGAGCATGCTCCAGAGGCGGCGCAGCGCGGCCGCCGGCACGTTGATCCCGAGATTGCGCAGGTCGCGCTCGAGAAACGTGCGGATGAAATCCTCGCGCCACGCCAGGCTCGCGGCCTCGCCCCGGGCGAGGAATGAGCGCGGAAACCCGCCGCGCTGCCACAGGCGGCGCCAGGCGTCCTCGCCGACCTCCTCGATCATGAAGCCGGCCATGTCGACGAACTCGACCCGGCCGGCGAGGCTCTCCGAGGCATGCCGCATCAGCTCCGGCGACGCGCTGCCGAGCAGCAGAAAGCGCGCCTCGCCGGGGTTGCGGTCGGCGAGCACGCGCAGCACCGGGAACAGATGCGGCGCGCGCTGGACTTCGTCGATCACGACCAGCCCCCGCAGCGGCCCGAGCGCCGTCACCGGCTCGGCGAGGCGCACCGCCGCGACCGGATCCTCCAGGTCGAAGTAGGCGCCGCGCCGCCCCGCGGCAAGCGCGCGGGCGAGCGTCGTCTTGCCGCACTGGCGCGGCCCGGTCAGCGCCACCACGCGGCTGCGCCGCAGCGCCAGGGCGACCCTGCGGGCGAGGCGCAGGCGCTCGATCAGGACCCGTTTCATCCTTGCATTTTGAGCATGTCTCGCACAAAATGCAAGGATGAGTCCGGTCCCCGGGGCGCTCCACATCCACCACGTCAACCTGCAACCGATCGTCGGCGGCGGCGAGATCTACACGCGCGCCCTGACGCGCGCCTTCGCCGATGCCGGAGCGAAGATCACGCTGTATGTGCACCCGGCCGTCCGAATCTGGGATGACCTCGGCGATGACCGCATAGCGATTGAAAAAACGGAAAACGAAAACGTGCTCCTGCAACGCCTGCCTCGCGAGCGCGCTGTCGTATTGACGCAGAGCCCGATCTCCGCCAAAAGCGTCCAACGCCTGGCGGCAAATCATCACCTGGCGGGCTTCGCGCACATGCCGATGTACCAGCGCAGCGCCGAGGGCCTGCGCGCCTATCACCTGGTCGTCACGGTATCGCGCTACTGCATCGAGCTGCTGCGCGCGGCGGGGCTCGCGCGCATCTATCCGGAGCCGGTCTACGGCACCGCGGACGTGGCGCGCTCAAGCGACCCGGTGCTGCGGCACTCACCCTATGTCGTGGACCGGAGAAAATTCCGCGACGTCCTGCTCGGCCACCTGGAAACGCTGCTGGGGACGCGCGGCGCCGGCACCTCGTTCTCCAAAGCTCCGGGGCTGACGCTCGGCCTGGTCTCGCTGATCTCGCCGATCAAGCAGTTCCCGGCGCTGTTCGCGATCCTCGCGCCGATCCTCGCGCGCAAGCCCTCGGTCCGGCTGGAGATCTTCGGCAACGGCGGTTACGCTCAGATCCGCGATTTGCGGCGCGCGCTCGCGCCGCTCGGGGGCCGCGCGCGCTTCTGGGGCTACCAGGAGAACGTCGGCGCCATCTACCCGCAGCTCGATTACCTGATGACCGGCCTGCCGGAAAAGGAAGCGCTCGGCCTGAACGCGCTCGAAGCGCAGTTCTGCGGCACCCCGGTGCTCGCGCCCGACGCGCCGCCGTTCACCGAGACCGTGCTCGAGGGCGCGAGCGGCTTTCTCTACCGCGATCCGCGCCGCGACGGCGGCCGGCACTTCGGGGAAATCCTCGATGCGATTCTCGCCGGGCGGCCGCGGCCCGATCCGCGCATTGCCGCGAAGGAACATCTCGCGCAATTCACGCACGCGGCTCTTGTTGCGCGCGCCCGCAAGCTCATCGAAACACTCACCCGCCTCGAACCTGATTTTAGGTCCGCGGTGTAATGGCAGTAAGCGCGTCGGCGGGACTAAGGATAGGAATGCGGTGGAAGGATTTCAGATTACGCAGTCGCTTGTCTCCCGAGATGATGAGATCGGCGCTTGCAGCAAGCGCGCAAGCGAGCACCGCATCGTCATCAGGGTCGGTTGCGGCGCGTGCGATCGAGGCGGGAACGATGCTCTCGGCAAGTGCCTCATAGAGGGCGAGCACTTCGGGTACCGAGCGATGCTTGCTTCCGAGGCGTCTGGAGATGTGCTCGCGATCAAGCACCTCGGCCAGTTCGACTAACAGTGCTTCGGAAGTAACAAGGTCGACCGCGCCTTCCGCGGCGAGTTCGAACAGACGCGTCGGCGCGCTTGAACCGAGGACAGCGGAAACTGCAACATTGGTGTCAAGCACCAGGCGCATCGCGCTTGGCGCGACGCGCCGCGCGCACGGCGTCGACCTCGGCCTGGATTTCCTCTTCGCTCATTGGGGGAAATTTGGCTGCCTGCATCGACTGGCCGATCTCGAGGAGCTTGCGTCCCGCTTCGCGCTTGAGTGCGTCGCGGAGCGCACGCTCAATTCCTTCAGGACTGAGAAGGCCTGCTTCGCGCGCCTTGCGCGCGAGGTCGTCAGGCAGTGTTACAGTTAATTCCGTCATGGCGCGTGTCCCTGGAGGACTTTCGATTTTAGTATACGCCTGCTCGCCCTTGTGACGAAAGACAGCAAGGACGGCGTGCGGGTGCCGTTTTCCCGGATTCGCACCGAATTCGACCTGCAGCCGAAGCAGGCTGCGTAACCGTCCGGGGCCGGCGTAACCTTGCAAATCCTCCACGACGTGGCGAATTTTGCAGGGATGATCGGGCGCGCGCTCAGGCCGGCGGCAGGATCGTGCGGTAAAATTCCCGCGTCTAACGAGAGTTCATCATGGACCTGCTCGATCTGCACCGATTCAGGGGCAAGCGCAAGACGAAGCTTGAGCGTATCGGTCGGCGCGTGTCCATCAAGCCGCTTTCTCAGATGACCGAAGCCGAAATCAACGCCCTGCCGGAGCGGCAATTTCTCCGCCTGCTCGATGTTCCAACACGGCGGGCCTACCTGGCGGCCAAGAAGCTCAAGGGCAAGCTCTGAAGTATCTGTTCGATTCGAACGTCGTGTTTCACCTGGCGAACGAGGCCGAGGGCCACCGGCTGCTTTTCTCGCGGATCAGGGCGCTGCGCCCCAAGCAAAGAACCCTCTCGGCGATGGCCGCGCACTTAGGCCGCGTGCCGGGCCTCGCCATCGAGAACTGGCGCCGGGCGGCGTAGCTCCGTCTCGGGACCGAACGTGAGCCGCGAGATCGTCCCTGTCATCCTCTGCGGCGGCGCGGGCAGCCGCCTCTGGCCGCTGTCGCGCCAGCTGCTGCCCAAGCAGTTCCTGCCGCTCGTGACCGGGCGCACGCTGCTGCAGGACACGGCGCTGCGCGCGCGCGGGGCAGTGGGTGAAGTGCAGATGATCGTGATCTGCAATGAGGCGCATCGATTCCTGGTTCACGATCAACTATCCGAAGTAGACATCAAAGCACGCATCATTCTCGAGCCCGCCGGCCGCAACACCGCCGCCGCGGTCGCCGTGGCCGCGATCGCCGCATCACAGGACCACGCGGACGAGGATCCCGTCCTGCTGGTTCTCGCCTCCGACCATGCGATCCGCGGCACGGATGCATTCAACAGTGCGGTGCAAAGCGCCGCCGAAGTCGCGGCCTCCGGCATGCTCGTGACCTTCGGCATTGCCGCGCTGCGGCCCGACAGCGGCTTCGGCTACATCGAGCGCGGCGACGCCGTGCCGGGCGATGCGGGCGCGTTCCGCGTCGCGCGCTTCGTGGAAAAGCCCTCCGAGGACAAGGCGCGCGCGATGATCGCCACCGGGCGCGTGTACTGGAACAGCGGCATGTTCGCATTCGGCGCCAGGCGCGTGCTGGAGGAGCTCGGCCGCTTCCGGCCCGATATCCTCGAAGCGGCGCGCGCGGCGCTCGCCGCGGCGACCGACGACCTCGGCTTCCTCAGGCTCGGCCGCGAAGCGTTCCTCGCCTGCCCCTCGGAGGCCATCGATCGCGCCGTGATGGAGCGCACCAGGGAGGCCGCGGTGATTCCGGCGGATTTCGATTGGAGCGACGTCGGTTCCTGGGGCGCGCTCTGGGACCTCGCGGAAAAGGACGCCTCGGGCAACGCGGCGCGCGGCGACGTGCAGCTGCAGGACACGCGAGGGTCGCTCATCTTCGGCGACCGGCGCCTCGTCGCGACGCTCGGGGTCGAGGACCTGATCATCGTCGATTCGGACGACGCGCTGCTGGTGGCCGACCGCTCGCGCAGCCAGGAGGTGCGCGAAGTGGTCGAGGACTTGAAGCGCGCCAACCGCTCCGAGCACCTCACCCACAAGCGCGTCTACCGGCCCTGGGGCTACTACGAGTCGGTGGATTCCGGCGATCGCTTCCAGGTAAAGCGCCTGATGGTGAAGCCGGGGCATGCGCTTTCGCTCCAGCTGCACCGCAAGCGCGCCGAGCACTGGGTAGTGGTCTCGGGCCGCGCGCGCGTCACGCGCGGCGAGGACACGCTCCACCTGGAGGAGAACCAGTCCA
>MEQQ01000067.1:3892-6920 GCA_001770285.1 Betaproteobacteria bacterium RBG_16_66_20 | reverse complement strand
ACCCGGCATCGCCTCGAGAACGCGGGCGAGGCGCCGCTGCTGATCATCGAGGTGCAGTCGGGCAGCTACCTGGGGGAGGACGACATCGAGCGCTTCGAGGACCGCTACAACCGCAGCTAGCAGTTCGTTGAAATTCGTTCGTCGCCCCCGCGCAAGCGGGGGCCCAGAATTTTCGACGCAAAGGAAATCAACGGCTTACTGGATTCCCGCCCCCGATTAAAGCATTCGGGGGTGACGTTCTTTCGCGGGAATGACGTTTCCATCATCGGCGGCATGATTTTCAACAAACTGCTAGGCGGCCCGGCGTGATACCGCATTTAGTATAATGCTCCGCGTGACCAAGCTCGCCAGGCTCTTGGCCGCCATACGCAACAACCCCAAGGGCGTTCGCTTCGAGGACGCCCGCAAGGCAGCCGAGGCGATCGGGTTTGCGAGGGCGGGCGGCAAGGGTTCCCATACGGTCCATGCGCGGCCGGGGGAGCCGGTGATCCTGAATTTCCAGAACCGCGGCGGCTACATCCCGCCCTATCAGGCCCGGCAGCTGATCGAAATGCTGGACAAGTACGGAGGCTAGTACGATGCGTTATCCGATCGAGGTTTTCTGGAGCGGCGAGGACGAAGGCTTCATCGCCATCGCCCCGGACCTTCCCGGCGCTTCCGCGTGGGGCAAGACCGAGGCGGATGCGATCGAGGAATTGCATACCGTGATCGGCCTCTGGATCAAGGCGGCCAAAAAGACGGGCAATCCCGTGCCCAAACCGAGCAACCGCGCGGACGTGAATTACAGCGGCAAATTCCTCATGCGTGTCCCGAAACGGCTGCATGCGGAGCTTGCGCACGCCGCCAAAGCCCAAGGGGTGAGCCTCAACCAGTACCTGCTCTATATGCTGACCAAGGGACATGGCGAACGCACCAGGCGCGCAGCCTGACCGCGTTGTTCCCCGGCCCGGAGACTAGAGGAGAACCATCGTGCTTGCAGTGATCGGGGGTAGCGGCGTCTATGACATCGAGGGGCTGAAAAACGCCCGTTGGATCAAGGCCGAGTCGTCCTTCGGCCGCCCATCGGACGAATTCCTGATGGGCGAGCTTGGCGGCGAAAGCGTGGTCTTTCTGCCGCGGCACGGCCGCGGCCACCGCATCCCTCCCACGCAGATCAACTACCGCGCCAACATCGATGCGCTCAAGCGCCTCGGCGTGACGGACATCGTCTCGGTCAGCGCGGTGGGGTCGTTGCGCGAGCATCTCTCACCCGGGATGTTCGTCATCGTGGACCAGTTCATCGACCGCACTTTCGCCCGCGAAAAAAGCTTCTTCGGCGAGGGCCTCGTCGCCCACGTCTCCATGGCGCACCCGGTGTGCGCCCGCCTCGGCGAGCATCTCCAGGCCGCGGCGGCCGCGGCGGGCATCAACGCCGCGCGCGGCGGCACCTACCTCGTCATGGAGGGGCCGCAGTTCTCCACGCTCGCCGAATCCGAGCTCTACCGCACCTGGAACTGCGACGTGATCGGCATGACCAACATGCCCGAGGCCAAGCTCGCGCGCGAGGCGGAGATCTGCTACGCGACCGTCGCGATGGTCACCGACTACGACTGCTGGCACCCCAACCACGACGACGTCACGGTCGAGGCGATCATCAAGGTGCTCACGGAGAACGCGGACCGGGCGCGCACGCTCATCCGCCAGGTGGCGCCGCGCCTGCACAAGGACGCGGGCGCCGCGGCCTGCGCCTGCCGCAGGGTGCTCGACCACGCCCTCATCACCGCGCCCGAAGCCCGGGATCCCAAGCTCACACAGCGGCTCTCGGCAGTCGCCGGCCGCGTGCTCAAACGCAGCGCCTAACGCACGAGTGCGTTCCAACTAGAGGCCGCGACCATGCCCATCAAGTCCCGCATCCGGACGATCCCCCACTATCCCAAGCAGGGGATCATGTTCCGCGACATCACCACCCTCCTCAAGGACCCGGTGGGGCTGCGCCTGACGATCGACGAGATCGTGAAGCGCTACAAGCGCCACAAGGTTTCCAAGGTGGCGGGCATCGAGTCGCGCGGCTTCATCATCGGCGCGCCGGTCGCCTATCTCCTCGGGGTCGGATTCATTCCGATCCGCAAGAAGGGCAAGCTCCCGGGCGAGACCATCGGCCACGACTACGAGCTCGAGTACGGCGCCGACCGCATCGAGATCCACACCGACGCCATCGCGAAGGGCGAGCGCATCCTGCTCGTCGACGATCTGATCGCCACCGGCGGCACCGCCGAGGCCGCAGCCACCTTGATCCGCAAGATGGGCGGCGAAATCATCGAGTGCTGCTTCGTGGTGGACCTGCCCGACATCGGCGGACGCGAGCGCCTGGAAAAACTGGGCCTGAAGGTATTCACGCTCTGCGGGTTCGAGGGCGAATAGCGCAGGCCCGGGCATCGGGGCTATACTTTCTCCGGCTCTCCGAGGATGCAAACGTGACGAACCCGAACCTGCCGGTCGATGTGGCTTCGCGCACCCAAGAGGTTGCCAGCATCTGCGCGCGGCTTGGCGTGCGCCGCCTCGAACTTTTCGGTTCCGCTGCGCGGGGTGGCGAGCAACCCGAAGATCTGGACTTCCTGGTCGATCTCGGCGAGCTTCCTCCGCGCCAGTACGCGGACGCCTATTTCAAGCTGCGCGCCTCGCTCGAGGCGCTGTTCCGCCTTCCGGTGGATCTTGTAACGCCGGCCAACCTGGGAAATCCCTATTTCAGGCGGCGCGTAGAGCAGGAAAAGACCTTGCTCTATGCGGCTTGAGACGAGGAAATACCTCTTCGATATCCAGCAGGCGGCAGACAGCATCGCGGCCTTCTGCGCCGGCAAGACCTTCGAACTGTATCGCGCCGACGAGCTCCTGCGGGCTGCGGTCGAGCGCAAGTTCGGCATCATTGGCGAGGCACTCGCCAGGTTGGGCAAGGACGATCCGGATACGGCAGCACTGATTCCCGACCAAGCGAAAATCATTGCGTTCCGCAATATCATCATCCACGGATATGCCGGCGTCGACGATCGCA
>MEQQ01000067.1:3579-3698 GCA_001770285.1 Betaproteobacteria bacterium RBG_16_66_20 | reverse complement strand
AGCGAATTTCAACGAACTGCTAGCCTCACGCAACCGCAGCTAGCCGCGCTTCTCGAGGACCCGGCGATACACCGCCAGCGTTCCCTCGCGCAGCGCGGCGAGCGAAAACTGCGTCGCGG
>MEQQ01000067.1:3417-3552 GCA_001770285.1 Betaproteobacteria bacterium RBG_16_66_20 | reverse complement strand
GTTCCCGCAGATCCCGGTCTTCCAACAGCTTGGTCAATGCAAGCGCAAGCGCCCGCTCATCCCTTGGCGGCACCGCAAGTCCCGTGACGCCGTCGGGGTTCACCCAGTTCACGCCGTTCTTCAGGTCGCTGCACA
>MEQQ01000067.1:2574-3267 GCA_001770285.1 Betaproteobacteria bacterium RBG_16_66_20 | reverse complement strand
TTCAGCGATTGCAATGCGCTTCAGCTCATCGGCGAGCGGCCCCGATCCGCCGAGAAGCAGCTTGGCGTTCGTGACGGCGCGCATCGCGCGCACCAGGTACTCGAAGCCCTTGTAATACACGTGCCGGCCAAGCGCGAACACGATCCGGCCGCCGTGCGCCGCGCGCAGCGCCGCCGCCATCGGATGCGGCGCCCGCAGGCGATCGAAATCAAAGCCGTAGGGCACGGTGGCGCGTTGCTCCGGCCGGCTCAGCGCCCCCAGCTGCGGCATGCTCGCAAAATGCGCGGGGGTCGCCGCGATCACCGCGTCGGCCCGCGCGACGAAGCGCTTCAGGAACGGCCAGTACGCTTTCAGGATATTTTTCTGCCGCACGATGTCGCTGTGCCAGGTGATCACCGTTCTTACCGTGCGCGGCAGCGCGAGCGCGGCGAGGTGCGACATCGGGTCGGGAAAATGCAGGTGCGCGATCTGGAACGGCTGCGCCCGATGCAACGCGCGGGCGATCCAGGGCATCCCGGGGCACAGCGGCGTGCTCGCGACGACGGCGAGCGCCCGGCTGCGCACGAGCTTGCAGGGCCAGTCCCCTTCGAAGGGCTGCAGGCCCCGGTCGGCGACCAGATCGACGCAGTCGGCCTCGCCGGCCAGCGCCCGGACCAGGTCATGCACATGCCGCTCGAGGCCGCCGTACTCCGC
>MEQQ01000067.1:2209-2501 GCA_001770285.1 Betaproteobacteria bacterium RBG_16_66_20 | reverse complement strand
CCTGCACGCATGCATCCGGGTTGTGCGTCCGCCGCCATATCGACGAGAAGCGTTTCACGTCCGCCCGGTATCGCTCCAGGTCCGACGCCATGCGCGCGACGATCGCCGGGATCTGCTCGAGCGCCGCGAACACTTCGCCGATCCGCAAGCCGTGCGCGCGCTGCGCTTGCTCGATCATGTCCGCCATCCACGAATTCGCGGGTGCGAGCACCGGCACGCCGAAACAGATCGCCTCGACGAAGATTCCCGAGGTGCTCGCGTTGTACTTGTCCGAAATGTAGGGCAGCGCGAC
>MEQQ01000067.1:1721-2200 GCA_001770285.1 Betaproteobacteria bacterium RBG_16_66_20 | reverse complement strand
GCCGCGCACCCACGAGTAATAGACCGGCATCGGCACCGGGCTCGCGCGCAGTTCGAGCGCGCCCGCCGGCAGTTCCCGCTCCATCAGGCGCAGCTCCTCGAGCGTCGCGCGCACCCGCGGATCCGCGCTGTCGCGCGTGACCTGGACCACCGCGCGGACGGCGCGGCCGCCGGCCTCGCGCGGCATCGCCCGCACCAGGGCGGGAAGCTCGCAAAAGCCCTTCTCCACGCGCGCCGAGCCGAGGAAGGCGACGTCCGCCCGGCCGGCCTGCTGCGCCGCCGGTTCCTCCTCGGGCAGGAGAACGGGGACCGGGAGCGTGGCGACTTGCCGCACACCGAGCGCGCGATATTCGGCGCTCAGGCGCTCGCTGTCGGTCAGGAAATGCGTCCGCGGCGCGCGCGATTCGGCGATTCTTTTCAGCAGCGACGCGAACTCAGCCGGGGCGAAAAACTGCGCATTGACGAGGTCCGGCGAATACC
>MEQQ01000067.1:397-1442 GCA_001770285.1 Betaproteobacteria bacterium RBG_16_66_20 | reverse complement strand
GGCGTTGGCCCAGCGCTTCAGAAGTTCGATCGGCAGCCGGTTCAGCACCGGCCGGCAAGGCACCGCGCGCTGCCCGCCGTCGCGAAAGCCCCGGTCGGCGTAGAGCACCACTTCGTCGAAGCGTCCCTGCGCCGCCCCGAAGATCGCGCGGTCGTAGTTGTAGGAGTGGCCTTCCAGGGAAAGCAGGCTCGGGTCGACGATGAGGAGCTTGCGCATCGCCTACTGCAGATAGGCCTTGCTCTCGTAGAACCACGCGATCGTGCTGCCGAGGCCCTCGGCCAGCGGTAGCAGCGAGTAATCCGGCAGCAGCCTGCGGACCTTCGCGACATTGAGGCATTTCGAGGTGGCGCCGACGTAGCGCGACGTGTCGTAGGCGATGCGCTCCTCCGGGTAGCCGACGATGCGGCAGATGTGCGCGGCGAAGGTCCGGATCGAATGCTCTTCGCCCGCGCCGATGTTCACCAGGTCGTTGTCCACTTTCTCCACCAGCCGCAGCAGCGTGCGCACGAAATCGTCCACGAACACGATCTCGCGCCGCTGCTGGCCGTCGCCCCACAGCGTCACCGGTTCGCCGAGCTCCTTGCCGCGGATGATCTTGCGGATCAGGTCGAAGATGAAGTGCATCTGCCGGCCGTCGGTGTGGTAGCCGGGCCCGTAGAGCGTGGAGGGCACCGCGCACAGGTAGCGCAGCCCGTACTGGCGGTTGAGCGCCCGCGCGCCCTGGTAGAGCATGCGCTTGGTCATCGCGTAGGTGTAGAGGCTGTCGATCGGCTCGCCGTCCATGTACTTTTCTTCGGACAGGTCGCTCTCCGGCGCGTAGGCGCAGCTCGTTCCCATGATCACGAGCTTCGCCTGCTGCTGGTGCGCCGCCCACCACGCGAGCAGGTTGGTGTTGATCTGCTGGTTGATCACCCACTGCTCCCCCGGATGCCGGAGGCAGAAATCCCCCGCTTGCGTCCAGGCGGCGAGGTGATACACCAGGTCGTAGCGCTCTGCCGAATACGGCTCGAGGCTGCCCTGCCGCGTCAGGTCGCAGTTGCGGGAG
>MEQQ01000067.1:0-383 GCA_001770285.1 Betaproteobacteria bacterium RBG_16_66_20 | reverse complement strand
CTGGTGGCCGGCGCCCTCCAGCGTCCGGCCCAGAGGCGCGCCGAGGAAGCCCGAGCTGCCGGTGACGAGGATCTTCACGCGCTCACCTTGGGATCGACCGGAAAGTAGAACTCGACCCCTTTTTCGATGAGCGCGCGATTGTTCGCGAGGATCTCCTGCTTGAAGTTCCAGGCCAGCACGTAATAGATGTCCGGCTGCTCCTTCAGCTCCGACTCGATCACGATCGGGATGTGCATCCCCGGAGAATACAGGCCGCGCCGCAATTCGTTCTTTTCCACCAGGCACTCGATCACGTCCGGCCCGATGCCGAAGTAATTGAGCATGGTATTGCCCTTCACCGGCGCGCCGAAGCCGAAGATGCGCTTGCCCGCGCGCCGCGCGCC
>MEQQ01000066.1:68631-68856 GCA_001770285.1 Betaproteobacteria bacterium RBG_16_66_20 | reverse complement strand
ATCGGCGAGCTGCAGATCGTGCTGCCGGCGCTTGCGGCGCTGACGGCTGCGGGACACCGGGTCGCGTGGCTTGCGCCGCCGCACTTGCCTTATGCACCCGCATTGCGTGCCGCAGGCGTGCGCCTGGAGCGCCTGACGGTGGTGCGCGCGCCCGGGCGGCGCGATGCGCTGTGGGCCGCGGAGCAGGCGCTGCGCGCGCAAGCTTTCCACGCGCTGCTGTTATGG
>MEQQ01000066.1:68125-68522 GCA_001770285.1 Betaproteobacteria bacterium RBG_16_66_20 | reverse complement strand
TCGCCCGCGGTGCTGCGGCTGGCGCTGGAATCAGGGGAAAGGCAACTTGCGGTATGCATTCTCAAACGGCGTGGCCAGCCCCTGGCAGCGTCGTTTCCTCTTCCAATCGAAAGGCCTGCAGGTGCTCTGGGTCGCACTCCATTTCCCGCAGCTCCGGCGCCAGGCGCTCGCGCGCGGGCATGCGCTGCCTGAGCCCGAGCGCGAAGCGCTCGCGGCTGCTGCTGCCTGGGCCTGCCAGTTCACGCCGCGCGTCTCGCTCGAGCCGCCGCAGGAACTGCTTCTCGAAGTCGAGGGCAGCCTGCGCTATTTCGGCGGGCGCTGGAAATTCCTCGCGCGGCTGCGCGCGGGGCTGAGCCGTCTCGGTTTCGAGGCGCGGATCGCGGAGGCGCCCGCGGCG
>MEQQ01000066.1:15057-68089 GCA_001770285.1 Betaproteobacteria bacterium RBG_16_66_20 | reverse complement strand
AGGCTGGAGGCGCTGCCGGTCGCCGTGACCGGCCTCGCCCCGGCGGCGCTCGAATTGCTCTCCAGTCTCGGGATAAGGACCATCGGCGGGCTGATGCGCCTGCCGCGCGAGGGCGTGGCGCTGCGTTTCGGGCAGGGCCTGCTCGAGGAGCTCGGCCAGGCCTGCGGCCAGGCGCCCGAGGCGCGTGAATTCTTCGTGCCGCCGGCGCGCTTTTCGGCGCGGCTCGAATTGCCCGCGCCGGTGATGCAGGCCGAAAACGCGCTGTTCGCCGCGCGGCGGCTGCTCGCGCAGATGGAAGGCTTCCTCGCCGCGCGCCAGGCCGGGGTGCGGGCCTTCGTCCTCGAACTGCTGCACGACGGCCTGCCCGCCACCGAAGTGAAAGTGGGGCTCGCCGCGCCCGGCCGCGGCGCGGAGCATTTCGCGCGCCTGCTGCGCGAGCGCCTGGGTGCGCTGGCGCTCAGGTCGCCGATCGAGGCGATCGGGATCGAAGCCGGGGACCTGGAAAATATTCCGGAACAAAACCAGAACCTTTTCGATGATCGGCGCGGCAGCGCAGAGGAATGGCTGCGGTTGATCGAGCGCCTGCAGGCGCGGCTCGGGAACGAGGCGGTGCACGGCCTTGGAATTCATGAAGATCACCGCCCGGAATTTGCCTTTTGTCGTATTGGACTTGGAATAAAAAACATGAATTCAATCGAAAAACAAAACGAAATCCCCAGTCCGCGCCCCCTGTGGCTGCTCGAGGCGCCGCGCCGCATCCGGGAGGGCGAGTTCACGCTGCTCGCGGGGCCGGAGCGCATCGAGTCGGGCTGGTGGGACGGCGCCGAGGCGCGGCGCGACTACTTCATCGCGCGCACCGGTGAAGCCTCGCTGGCGTGGATCTACCGGGAGCGGGGCGCGCAGCCGGGAGGGGACTGGTTCCTGCATGGCCTGTTTGCCTGAATACGCGGAGCTGCACTGCCTGTCGAACTTCAGCTTCCTGCGCGGCGCCTCGCAGCCGGAGGAACTCGCGGCGCGCGCCGCGGCGCTCGGCTACGCGGCGCTCGCGCTCACCGACGAATGCTCGCTCGCGGGAATCGTGCGCGCCCACGTGGCGGCGAAGGAAAAAGGTTTCAAGCTGGTCGTCGGTTCCGAGTTCCTGCTGCAGGACGGCCTGAAGCTGGTCCTGCTCGCGCCGGACCGCAGGGCCTACGGCGCGCTCGCAGCGCTGATCACCACGGCGCGAAGGCGCGCGCGAAAAGGGGCGTACTCGCTTTCCCGGGGGGATCTGGAAGTGCACTCGGAGGACGGTCTGCTGCTCCTCTGGGTGCCGGGAGAAAGACCATCCCTTGACGATGCGCTCTGGATCCGGGAGCGGTTCCCGGGCGGCAGCTGGCTCGCGGCGGAATTGCATTGCGGCCCGAACGATTCGGGAAAATTAAGGCGATTGGATGCAATTTCAAGGCATTCCGGTCTGCCGCTGGTGGCCGCGGGCGACGTGCACATGCACCTGCGCTCGCGCCGGCGCCTGCAGGACGCGCTTACCGCGATCCGCCTGGGGGTTCCGGTCGCGTGTTGCGGGAAAAATCTTTTTTCAAATGGCGAAAGACATTTGCGCCTGCGTGCACGCATAGCGCAACTGTATCCTTTTGATTTAATTAAAGAAACAGTGAAAATAGCGGACCGCTGCCGCTTCTCGCTGGATGCGCTGCGCTACGAGTACCCGAAGGAACTGGTGCCGGCGGGCGAGACGCCGGCCTCGCACCTCGGCAAGCTCGCCGCCGGGGGCCTGCAATGGCGCTTCCCGGGCGGCGCGCCCGCCCCTGTGCGCGAGCTGGTCGGGCGCGAGCTCGCGCTCATCGCCGAGCTCGGCTACGAGGCTTTCTTCCTCACGGTGCACGACGTGGTGCAGTTCGCGCGCTCGCGGGGCATCCTGTGCCAGGGCCGGGGTTCGGCGGCGAACTCGGCGGTCTGCTACTGCCTCGGCATCACGGAAGTCGATCCCGCCCGGATGAACATGCTGTTCGAGCGCTTCATTTCCAGGGAGCGGAACGAACCGCCCGACATCGACGTCGATTTCGAGCACGAGCGGCGCGAGGAGGTGATCCAGTACCTCTACCGGAAATACGGCCGCGAGCGCGCGGCGCTCGCCGCGAGCGTGATCTGCTACCGGCGCAAAAGCGCCATGCGCGATCTCAACAGGGTACTTGGTTCATCGAGTCCATTTTTGAATCTGGTTGAAACACTGATTGGCTTTCCCCGGCACCTCTCACAGCACGTGGGCGGCTTCGTCATCTCGCGCGGGCCGCTCGCCGAGCTGGTGCCGGTCGAGAACGCGGCGATGGCGGATCGCACGGTGATCCAGTGGGACAAGGACGACCTGGAATCGCTCGGCCTGCTGAAGGTGGACGTGCTGGCGCTGGGAATGTTGTCCGCCCTTCGCCGGGGGTTGAATTTCATAGGAAAAAAAATGCAAGACATTCCCGCCGAAGACCCCGCCGTCTACGAGATGATCCAGCGAGCCGACACCGTCGGGGTGTTCCAGATCGAATCGCGCGCGCAGATGTCGATGCTGCCGCGCCTGAAGCCGGAGAATTTCTACGACCTGGTGATCGAAGTGGCGATCGTGCGCCCGGGGCCGATCCAGGGCGGCATGGTGCATCCGTACCTGCGCCGCCGGCAGGGCCTGGAGCCGGTGGCCTATCCGAGCGGGGCGGTGAAGAGCGTGCTCGCGCGCACGCTCGGCATACCGATCTTCCAGGAGCAGGTGATGCAGCTCGCCATGGTCGCCGCCGGTTTCTCGCCCGGCGAGGCGGACCAGCTGCGCCGTTCGATGGCGGCATGGAAGAAGAAGGGCGGCCTCGAGCCTTTCGAGGAGAAACTGAAAGGCGGGATGCGCAGGAACGGCTATGCGCCGGCATTCGCCGACGCGGTCTACCGCCAGATCCTGGGGTTCGGCGACTACGGCTTTCCCGAGTCGCACTCGGCGAGCTTCGCGCTGCTGGTCTACGCCTCGGCCTGGCTCAAGCGCCACCATCCGGCGGCGTTCCTCGCTGCGCTGCTCAACAGCCAGCCGATGGGGTTCTACAGCCCTTCGCAACTGGTCCAGGATGCGCGGCGGCACGGCGTCGAAGTCAGGCCGGCGGACGCGGCGCTCAGCCAGTGGGACTGCACGCTCGAGGACGGCGCAGTACGCCTGGGTTTGCGCATGGTGGGTGGCCTTGCCGCCGCTGCGGGGGAGCGGATCGTGGCGAGCAGGCCCTGCGCTTCGGTCGCGGATCTCGCGCAGCGCGCCGGCCTGAACCGCAGGGACCTGAACTGCCTGGCTGCGGCGGGCGCGCTGCAGTCCCTGGCGGGGCATCGCAGGAGCGCGCATTGGGCCGCGTCCGGGGTTGAGAAAGGAACTGCCTTTTTGTCTTCAGATACAAGAACGAAAAACCAACCTGAATTCGAGCCCCCTGCCGAAGGCGAGGAGATCGTGGCCGACTACCGGAGCCTTGGTTTCACGCTGGGAAGACATCCGCTCGCTCTTTTGAGAAATCACCTGGGAAAACTAAAGATAGTAAAAGCAGAAAACCTCTGTTTGCTTCCGCATGGCAGCCTCGCGCGCGCTGCCGGGCTGGTCACCTGCCGGCAGCGGCCGGATACCGCGAGCGGGGTGGTGTTCGTGACGCTCGAGGACGAGAGCGGCTGCGTCAACGTGGTGGTCTGGCGCAGCCTGCTCGAGCGCCAGCGCCGGGAATTGCTCGGCGCGCGCCTGCTGGGGGTGGAGGGGGTGATCGAGCGGGAGGGCCGGGTGGTGCACCTGATCGCGCGGCGGCTGGAGGACCACAGCCGGCTCCTCGTACGCCTGCAGGGAGGCTCGCCCGGCGGCCTCAGGCTGCGCTCGCGGGACTTTCACTGACTTTCACAACACTGCAGAAAGCGGCTTTTTCTTCAACACCTTATAATCGTTTCATGACCGCCCAACCGATTGCCGTCACCGTTGCCAAGGACCTCGAGGACCTGATCCCGACGTTCATGAAAAACCGCTCCAAGGAAGTCGAAGCGCTGCGCGCGGCGCTTGCCGCGGGCAACATGGAGCAGCTGCGCCAGCTCGGCCACCGCATGAAGGGTGTGGGCAACTCCTACGGTTTCGAGCTGGTGTCGACGCTCGGCAAGCAGATCGAGGACGGCGCGAAGGCCGGCGACCGCGCCGGGCTCGAGGCGCGCATCGCCGAATACGCCGACTACCTCGCGCGGGTGCAGATCGTCTATGAGTGAGCTCGCCTCCGGGCGCGTGGCGCACGCCGCACAGGCCGCGTTCCGCGTCCTGGTGGTCGACGACGATCCGGACATGGCGGGGTTCCTCGCCCTGCTGCTCGCGCAGCAGGGCATGCACGCGGACATCGCCGCCGACGGCCATGTCGCGCTGGAGATGATCGCGGCCGCGCCGCCCGACCTGGTGCTGCTCGATGTGCAGATGCCCGGCCCGAGCGGCTTCGACATCTGCCGCCGGTTGAAGAGCGAGGACTCGACGGCGCTCCTGCCGGTGGTGCTGATCACCGCGCTCGAGGACCACGAGAGCCGCGTGCGCGGCATCGAGGCCGGCGCCGACGATTTCCTCTCCAAGCCGGTGCAGCGCGAGGAACTGCTGGCGCGCGTCAAGACGCTGCGCCGCCTGCACGAAACCCGCAAGGAACTGGAAGGCCGGCGGCTCGCCGCCGAGGTGCAGGCCAAGGAGGCGATCCGCAAGGCCTTTTCGCGCTACCTGTCGCCGCGCCTCGCCGAACGCGTGCTGCGCGAAAGCCCGGACGGCGAGGCCGTGTTCCGCAACCTCTCCGAGCGCACCGCGGTGGTGGCGCTGTTCGCCGACCTGCGCGGTTTCACGCACCTCTCGGAGGCCGTGCCGGTGTCGAATATCGTGCCGATGTTGAATGAGTTTTTCACCGAATTGACTGCGGCAGTGCATGACAACGAGGGGACCGTGTTCAGCATGGCGGGCGACAGCCTGCTGGTCGGATTCAACGTGCCGGTGCAGCAGCCCGATGCCACTGCGCGCGCAGTCAGGACCGCGCGCGCGATGATCGAGCGCTTCGCGCCGGTGGCGGCGCGCTGGAGGGCCGAGCACGGCCTTGCCACCGGTATCGGGATCGGGATCGAGTCCGGCGAAGTGGTGGTCGGCAACGTCGGCGCGCCCAGTTTCATGAGCTACACCATCATCGGCGATCCGGTGAACGTCGCGGCGCGCCTGATGCAGACCGCGGCGGCGAACGAGATCCTGATCGGGCCGCGCGCCGCGTTGTCGCTGCACGCGATGCTCGGGGGCGCGACGGCGGTCGAGCGGCGCGCGGTGGCCTTGAAAGGGAAAGCCGAGCCGCTCGAAGTGGTGGCATTGCGCGTGGCGGCGTAAGGGGAAGGGGGCGGGGCGTGAAAGTCCTGATCATCGACGACGACGAGGATCTGCGGAACATCCTCGCGCATCACCTGAAGCAGGAATGGCCGGAGCTGCAGGTCGAGCAGTTCGACCCGCTCGAGCGCGACATGCCCGACGCCTCGTTCCCGCTCGGCGCCTACGACGTGGTGATCCTCGATTACATGCTGGGGCGCGGCGACGGCCTGGAGTGGCTGCAGCAGTTCAAGAAGCGCGCCGATTGCCCGCCGGTGCTGTTCCTCACCGGGGCGGGCAACGAGGTGATCGCGGTGCGCGCCATGAAGGCGGGTGCGGACGATTACCAGCGCAAGCAGGAACTGACGCGCGAGAAACTGGCGACCTCGGTGCGCGAGCTGACCCGCGGCGTGGCCGAAAAAGCCGCTTCGCCGGAGGACGCGGCGCGCCAGGCCGGCCACCAGCTCGGCGCGAGCATCCGGATCCCGGGAATCAAGGTGCTGCACCTGATCGGCGAGGGCGGCATGTCGCGCGTCTACCTCGCGTCGCGCGAGGGCGACGACGAGCCGCTGGTGGTGAAGATCCTGCGGAGCGAGGTGACCTCGGACAAGACCGCCCTCGGGCGCTTCATCGAGGAGTACAACCTGGTCGAACGGATCCGCAGCCGGCACGTGGCGCGCATCCACAGCCACGGCGTCTCCGGCGAGCATGCCTACCTGGTGATGGAGTTCTTCGATGGCGGCGACCTGAACAAGCGGCTCGGCGGCAGGCCGCTGCCGCCCGATGAATCGCTGCAGATCTTCCGCGAACTGATGTTCGCCCTGGGCGACATCCACGAGCAGGGCATCCTGCACCGGGACCTCAAGCCGCAGAACCTGATGTTCCGCTCCGACGGCAGCCTCGCGATCCTGGATTTCGGCATCGCCAAGCACGTCGATTCGATCGACCGCACCGGGCACGGCGAGATCCTCGGCACGCCGCGCTACATGAGCCCGGAGCAGGTGCGGGGCGCAGCGCTCGACCTGCGCACCGACATCTACAGCGCCGGCGTGCTGCTGTTCCAGATGCTCACCGGAACGCACCTGTTCGACGGCGAGACCGCGGTGGAGGTCGCGCTGCACCACCTGAACACGCAGCCGCCGGACCTGCCGGAGTACCTCGCCCCGTACCAGCGCCTGATGGACAAGCTGGTGGAGAAAGACCGCGATGCGCGCTTCAGGAACGCCGACGAGGTGATCGGCTTCCTGTCGCGCAAGTACTACCAGGGAACCGGCGCCTACCGCGCCGAGACCACGGTCAAGCTCTAGGGCCGGCCTCAGCCGAATCGGATCTCGACGCGGGCGAGGTAGTCGGCGAGCCGCGTGGTGACGCGGTCGGCCGAATCGACGTCCTCGTTGCGCGCCGCGTGCTCGAGCAGTCCTCCGAGCCGGGCGACCGCGTCGAAGCCGTAGGAGCTTGCGCTGCCCCGCAGCGTGTGGCCGATCAGCCGGACCTGGTCCAGGTCGCGTGCGTCGAGCGCCAGTCGCGCCCGCGCGGTGTCGCGGCGCGCGCTTTCCACGAATTTCTCCGCCAGGTCGGCGATCCGGGGATCGACCTGGACCACCGCGCGATCGGTGCCGGTGGCGCGCGACGTCGCGGGGCGGGCCTGCGGCGGCGCCAGCGGAGCGGCCCCCTCGAGCAGCGGCCCGAGCGCGGCATGCAAGGATTCGATGCTGCAGGGCTTGCGCAGGATCCGGTCGCAGCCCTCGCTCAGCGCGCGCTCGGCCTCGCCCGCGGTCTCGTGCGCCGTGAGGGCGACGACCGGGCGATCGAAGCCTCGCGCGCGCAGCACGTGCGCGGCTTCCCAGCCGTTCATGCGCGGCATTTCCATGTCGAGCAGGACGAGGTCGAAGCCGCCCCGCGTCGCAGCTTCGACCGCTTCGAAACCGTCGGCAACAGCGGCGCATTCCAGACCCAGCTCGCCGAGCTGGAACAGCAAGAGCTCGCGCAAGTCCCGGTTGTCGTCAGCGACCAGGACCCGGCCGACGAGAGGCCGGGCCGGCGGCACCGGGGCGGCCGCAACGGCAGCCGCGACGGCCGCCTTCTCTTCGGTTGCGGACACGCTGACCGAGAACCGCGTTCCTGCGCCGGGACTCGACGTAACCGAGATGGTGCCCTGCATCAGGCGCACCAGTTCGCGCGTGACCGACAGGCCCAAGCCGGTTCCGGGCTCCTTGGCGCCGGCGTCACGCTCGAAGGGATCGAACACGCGCGCCAGCGAATCCGCGGGTATGCCCGGGCCCGTATCGCGCACGGAGAACCGGAGAAGCTGCGGTTCCCAGGACGCCTCGACCTCCACCGACCCGCGGGCGGTGAACTTGACGGCGTTGCCCAGCAGATTGAGCAGGATCTGCCGCAGGCGCAGCGGGTCCAGGCGGATCGCGGCCGGCAGCGGCTGTGCGAAACGGAGCGACAGCTGCAGGCCCTTCGCGTCGGCCATGACCCGCATCGTCGTAACGACGTCCTCGAGCAGCGCAGTCGGGTCCACCGCCCTCGGCTCTATGCGGAGCTGGCCCGCGGCGATACGCGCGGTGTCCAGATGATCGTTGATCAGCGACAGCAGGTGTTCGCAGTTGCGTGCAATGATCGCGCTGTTGTGCACGCGCTGCGCGCGTCCGAGATCGTCGCTCAGCTGGTTGATCTTGTTGAAACCCGTGATCGCGGTGAGCGGCGTGCGCAACTCGTGGGTCATGCGGTTCAGGAACGCGGTTTTCATCCGGTTGGCCTGCTCGGCGGCGAGCTTCTCGTAGTAAAGGCGTTCGCGCTCGCGGTAAAGAGCGAGCAGCCAGGCGCACAGTGCGATCGCCTGCGCCGAACTGCCGGCGAGCGCCGCGAACAGCCAGCGCGATTGCTGGCCGGCGGCGAACAGCGCGCCGCCCGCCCCGGCCGCGGCGAGCAGCACAAGCGCGAAACCGATTGCGAACTCGCGCGGCCGGGCCCGCGGGCCGCGATACGCGAGGAGCGCCGGCAGCAGCAGCGCGAGCGCGGCCAGCAGGGCGTCGACGGCGAGGCGCGCAGGACGCAGGACGCGGCCTTCGAGCAGCAGTTCGCTCGCGAGGGCGCTGAACTTCAAGCCGGAGAGCTGGCCGATGGGCGTGAACACATAATCGCCCAGGATCGCGCTCGAGCTGCCGATGAAGACGATCTTTCCGTTCACCAGGTCGCCGATATGAAGCGTTCCCGGCGCGCCAGCCGCGGCCTCGTGCAGCTGGTGAAACGGGACCACGGGCAGCGCCGCGGCGTTGGACGGGAATCGCAGGACGACCGAGCCGTCGGCGCCGAGAGGCCAGGCGCGCTCGCCGAGGCGCAGCGATCCGGCGTCGTATGCGAGCGGCGAGCCGGGCGCGGCCGCGAGCAGCGCGCCCAGTGCCAGGCTCGGCAGAACACGTCCATAGGCCTGGTGCAGAACGTGAATCCTGCGTACCGTGCCGTCGTCATCGGCGGGCGCGCTGATGGCACCGGCCCGCGCACCCGAGTTCAAGGTGAGGCGCGGCTGCGGCAGCGTCAAGTCGGGCCAGATCCGTGCAGGCGCGCCATCGAGGGGCAGTGCGAGCCCGCCGAGTTGCTCCTGGTACGCCGCGGTGCGCCGCAGCGTGTAGGGCAGCGCCGCGGCGGCAAGGACGCTGCGCGCGTCAAGCACTCGCGCGAAGTCGTCATCGCCCGGACGCGCCTCGGAAAACAGGATATCGTAGGCGATCGCGCGCGCGCCCTGCGCGGCGAGAAAGCGCGCCGTGCGCGCATAGACATCGCGCGGGTAGGGCCAAGCGCCCACCCGTCCCTCGAGGCGCTGCATGGATTCCTCGTCGACGTCGAACACGACGGCATGCTCGAACGCGAGCGGCTCGGCAAACAGGCGCTGCTGCGCGTCCTCAAGCCATCCCTGGAACCTGGAATAGAGGGCCGTCTGCGAGCACAGGGAGGCGAAGCCGAGTGCGAGCGCCAGCACTGTCAAGAGGCGAATCGGCATCGGGGCAGACATCGCGTGGATAATCCCGCTTATGGGGGGCCGGTGCATTCTAGAGGAACGGCGTAGCGCGGCGCTCGGACGCGCCTTCGCGTGCGCGTTGCTTGTGGCGGCATTCGCGGCCGCGCCGGGCGCGGCGCAGGCGCAGGCCGCGGGGTCCGAGGCGCGGGCGGGGCTGCTCGAGCAGGCACGCATCCTGAGCGCGGCGGGCAAGGCGGACGAGGCCTACCGTGCGCTCGCCGCGAAGGAAGATGATTACATCGGCGAGATCGATTTCGACTACGCCCTTGGCCGCGCCGCGCTCGAATCCGGAAGGCCGGATCGCGCGACGCTGGCGTTTACCCGGGTGCTTGCGTCGGATCCAACGCATGCCGGCGCTTCGATCGACATGGGTCGCGCGTATCTCGCGCTCGGCAACCGCGAGCAGGCGCGCATCGTGTTCGAGGGCCTGCTCGCTCTGGATCCGCCCGCGGCAGTGCGCGACCGGCTGGCGGCCTATCTGGTGCAGGCCGGCGGCGCGGGCGAGCGGCGCACCTTCATCAGCGGCTTCGTGGCCGCAAGCGCCGGCCGCGACTCGAATGTGAATGCCGCAGCCGCGCAGGCGCGCATCTTCGTGCCGCTGTTCGGAGCCGAAGTCGATCTTGCGGGCCGCAACCTGCGCCGGGCGGACAGCTATGCCGGGTTGAGCGCGGGCATCGACGTCACGCACCAGATCGACCAGCGCCATGCGCTGATTGGCGGCGTCGACGCGATCCAGCGGCGCAACGCACGCGAATCGCAGTTCGATATCGACGCTGGCGCGGCACGGATCGGGGTGGCCCGGATCTGGGACCGGTTTTTCGCGCGCGCGCAGCTGCTGTCGGCGCGCTCCTATCTCGATCGCCGGGCGAGCCGCGACGTGAGCGCGCTCGCGCTGGAGGTCAGCGAAGTCCCGGGGGATGGCAGCCGATGGTCCGGGTTTGCGCAGGCGGGGCGTTTCCGGCACCTCCCTGCCGAGCAACGCGTCTTCGACGCCGATTTCGCCTCCGCCGGCGTCGGTGCGCGGCGCGGCTGGGATTCGGGGGCCGCGCTCTACGGCAACCTCTCGGCGGGACGGGAACATGACGTTGGCGGCAATCCCGGCGGCGACCGGCGGCTATGGGGCCTGCTGCTCGGGGTGGAGCAGGCGCTCGCCGGGCGGCTCTCGCTGCAGGCCAGCGCGGGCTTGCAGGACGCGGCGTACCGGCGCGCGGATCCCGCCTTCCTGGTCACGCGCCACGACCGGCGCGAAGACCTGGAAATCGCACTGCAGTACCAGCTGATCGCTGATCTGCGCCTGCGGCTGGCGGTGCGCTCGACCCGCCAGGGGTCTAACATTCCGATCTACGCCTACACCCGACACGATTTCGGGATTACCCTGCGGCACGATTTCAGGTAATCAATGTCAAAAAAGGCAAGAATCGCGCATTCGGTCCGTGCCGCGGGCGGTGCTAAGGTCTACTGTAAGGATGTATAGTCGTTTCGGCTTGCTGGTCAGGGTGGAAAGGTGCCGGGCGGTGAATCTGATTGCAACGACAGTTCGAGCGCTGCTGGTCGCCTGCGTCGCGGGATGGCCGGCTGTTGCGCTTGGCACCGTGGCCGGCGTGTTCCAGTTCGTTGTGGGGGAGGTGCAGGTCCAGTCCGCCAACGGCGCAGGCAAGCCGGCGCGCAAGGGCACGCCGCTTTCCGTGGGCGAGACGGTGCTGAGCGAAAAATCGGGCACTGCGCAGATCAAGATGGGCGACGGGGCAGTCGTGGTGGTGCAGCCCGGAACGCGCGTTACCGTAGTCGAGTTCCGCTATGACGGGCGCGAGGACGGATCCGAGCGGGTCCGCTACCGGCTCGAGCAGGGCGGCTTTCGGGCTGTTACCGGTGCCATTGGCCGGAGCAACAAGGACAACTACCTGATCGAGACGCCGATCGCCCAGATGGGCGTGCGCGGCACCGATCACGAATCGTATTACTTCTCCGCGCCCCAGCCGGCGAACGGCGGCATCGCGCAATCGGGCGTGTACAACAAGGTCAATGTCGGTCTGGTGTTCATCCGCACCGAGGCGGGTGAAGTGGTGGTCGCGCCCAACCAGGTTGGCTATGCGGCTTCAGCGGGCGAAATGCCTTCGCTGCTCCCCGGGATTCCCGGGTTCTTCAACAGGACGGTAGGACCGCAGTCGCGTACGGGGGTGCCGCGGCCGTCTGATGCCGGGTCTGCGGACGCGGAGAGCGTTAAGCCGAAGGTGACGCAGGATGTAGTCACCGCAAGCGGCATCCGCCTGAGCGGCGGCGCAGGAAGTGCGGGAAGCGGCAGTGGCGCGGGCAGTGGCGTCCCGGGTGGCGGTGGTATGGGGGGCGTGGTTGGATTCGATCCAGTGAGTGGCGTCAGCGCGACACGCTCGGGTGTGAATCTCGCCATCGTTACCAATGGCGCGCCGCTCGCCAACAGCAACGGCGATGCCGCCTGGGGCGTGGACTGGGGAACCTGGACTGGCGGCCTCGCCACGGTCGCAGGCAACGCCACGAACGGAGGCACGCATTTCATGAACAGCACGCAACTGACGAGCGCGGCGCAGCTCGCGGCGATGCCGGCGATGCTGGTCACTGCAACGTACAACTACGCGGGCGGACCTGCGCCGACGAACCAGGCCGGCGCGCAAGGTACGATCAACTCGCTCAGCGCGGGCGTCAATTTCGGCACGCAGCAGATCACCAGCTACAACCTGAATGCGTCGATCGGCGCGGCAAACTGGACTGCGAGCGGCAGTGGTTCGTTCGCGCAGTTCGGCGGCGCCTCCGGAATCTCGCTGAGCGGCAGCTGCGCCGGTTGCGCGGGGGGCGGATTGCCTCCCCCCTCCGTCCCCGCCAATGGCACCGCGCACGGCCTGTTTGTCGGCGGCGCGGCGCAGAGGATGATCACATCGTTCGGCTTGAAGGCGGCCGCCCAGACCATATCCGGCGCCGCCCTGCTTGGCCGATAGGCATCCCATGACTGCGCAAATCCGGATCCTGGTGGTGGATGACAACGAGCCGACGCGCCTGCTGATCGCGCGCATCCTGACGCAGGAATTGCCGGTCGAGGTGACGCTCGCCGGAGGCGCCGACGAGGCTGAACGCCAGATGCGGCAAACGCGCTTCGACATCATCCTGCTCGATCTGCTGATGCCCGACGCAAGCGGCTTCGACGTGCTCGAGTGGCTGCGCGGGGAACGCTCGCCGAACCGCAGCACTCCCGTGCTCGTGGTCTCGGTGCTGGACGATCCGGAGTCGATCGAGCGTTGCCGCAGGCTGGGCGCGAGCGTGCACATCGTGAAGCCGATTCTGCGTGAAACGCTCGCCGCCGCCGTGCGCGAGCACCTGCCGGTGCATCTGCAGCAGGCGGCAGGCAACGCCGACCGCAGCGACCCCGGAGCGCGCTGAGCCTGCAGCGGCCCGAGTTCCGGGCAAGCCGGTTTTGGCGCGCGTTGCCTTACGGCAATGCTTGCCAGATGGCGCGCAGTTGCTCGGGCAGGTCCTTGGGGGAAAAGGGCTTCGAGATGGTGCCCGCGGCGCCCAGCTTGCGCAGTTCGTCGAGTTCGCGTTGCGAGGCCTTGGCGGTGATGAATACCACCGGCATCGATTTGGTCTCAGGCGTTTCCAGCATCTTGCGATAGAGCGTCGGCCCGTCCATCCCGGGCATCATCCAGTCGAGCATCACCAGATCGGGCTTGAATGCAATGATCCGGTCGATCGCGACCAACGGATCGCCGACCACTTCGACCGTCATCTTGCCGACGCGCTCGAGCGACATGCGCACGATCCTCTGGATGTCCTCGTCGTCCTCTACGTAGCAGATGCGGTTGAGCGCTTGCGCGGGCATGGGGTCCTCTCAGGCTTGTTGCGGCAGCTCGAACCAGAAGGTGGTGCCGCTGCCTTCGCGTCCGGAAAAGCCGATCCGCCCGCCCATCATTTCGAGCAGGCGCTTGCAGATCGAAAGCCCGAGGCCGGTGCCGCCCTTCTGGCGCGTATAGGACATGTCGGCCTGGGCGAAGCGGCCGAAAATCCGGTCGCGGAAATCCTCCGGGATACCCGGGCCGCAATCATGCACGCCGACGCGCACCTTGCCGCCGTCGATATTTTCCAGGGTGACGTCCACGACGCTGCCTTCGGGCGAGAACTTGGCCGCGTTCGACAGCAGGTTGGTCATGACCTGCAGCAGGCGCTTGCGGTCCGCGTTCACCCTGACCTGTGCAAGTTCGCCGGCGGTGGCGAGGCGCACCTTGAAGCCGTCGGCAAAACCCCGGTTCAGGGCCAGCGACTCGTTGACGAGCTCGCCCAGATCGAGGACTTCGGGGAACAGGGTGAGCTTGCCGGACTCGATCTTTTCCACGTCGAGGATGTCGTTGATGAGGTCGAGCAGCCGCTGGCCGTTGCGCTCGGCGATGGTGGTCAGCTCGAGCGTGTCCTTCTCGATCTCCCCCAGCACGCCCGAATTGATCAGCTGCAGCGAACCGATGATCGAGGTGAGCGGGGTGCGCAGTTCGTGGCTCAGCGTGGAGGTGAATTCCTGCTTCATGCGCTCGGCCTCGAGCTGCTGCGTGATGTCGCGGCCCTGCACGATCACCGAGATGACGAGGTTCTCCGGATTGACCAGCGGGGTCAGGCTCCACTCGCAGGTGATTTCCGCGCCGTCGCGGCGCGTGTTGCTCAGCCGCAGCCCGAATACCGGCTCGCGCGACTGGATCAGGCTGCGCCAGCGCGCGCGGATGTCGTCCTTCGCGCCGCTCGGGAACAGGGTATCGGTGCCGGGACGCCCGACCATCTCGCGCGAACTGAAACCGAACAACGTTTCGGCGGCAGGGTTCGCGCTCAGGATCCGGCCTGCCGGGTCGAACTCGAACACCGCGATCGGCGAGCGCTCCGCGAACAGCGCCAGTTTCCTGCCGGAGGCCTCGACCTGGCGGCGCGCCTCCTCCAGCTCGACGAGCTGCTGCTCGAGCCGCTGGTTGAGAGCGGTGTAGTCCTCGGTCAGCTTGCCGTAGGCGTGGCGCAGCCGGAAGCCGGAATCGAACACGCCGTTCAGGCGGTAGGCGATGCCGACGTTGAGGAGGTAGAACGCCGGCACGATCAGCGCGATTTCGGCGAACAGCTTGTTGCCGAAGGTCGCCAGCACATAGGTGAACGGGAACAGGATGCCCGCCGCGTACGCCGCGTAGATCGGCCAGGACACCGCGTAGATCGGGATGCCGGCCGCGACCAGGAGCGAAATCACCAGCGCGAGGAACACCTGCTGCTCGTCGGCATGGGAAGGGAAGAACACCGCGCCGGCGAAACCCCAGGTCGCGCCGATCGCGAGCGCGCTGATGCCGAGCCATCGCAGCCACTGTGCGGCCTCTTCGATCTTGCGCGCGCTCTTGCGGTAGCCCCAGTACAGGCCTGCGCAGGCGAGGGTGAGGAGCACCACCAGGCCGGCCCAGAACACCACGATCTCCACAAAGCGCCCCTCGCGCAGCTCGTAGGCCGCGATGGCGCTGATCAGGAAACTGCCGACGATCGCCAGCGGCATCTGGCTGTAGAGCTGCCTGACCCGGTCGGCGAGGATGCGGCGCGGATCCGCCGACTGGCGCAGGTCGATACTCTCGGCGGCGGAAACCTGAGGCGCGGCGGTGCTTGGGGAATTCATCGGCGGCGGGAAACTGGGCCTGCATTATAGGCGACCCCCGCGGGCCGGGGCCGCGCGGCCGCCCGCGCGACTGCGTTCTTACAGACTTTTGCCGCTGCGGATCACGCCGACGGCGACGCCCTCGATCGCCATTTCGTCGTGACGCAGGTCGAGTTCGATCGGCTTGAAATCGGGGTTCTCGGACAGCAGCTGGACCGCGTGTCCGCGGCGCCGCAGGCGCTTGACGGTCACCTCGTCGCCGATGCGCGCCACCACCACCTGCCCGCTCTGCGCGTCCTGCGTGCGGTGAACTGCGAGCAGGTCGCCTTCGAGGATGCCGGCGTCGCGCATCGACAGGCCGCGCACGCGCAGCAGGTAATCGGCGCGGGGCGTGAACAGGTTGGGATCGATCTGATAGCGTGCCTGCACGTGCGCTTCGGCGAGGATCGGGCTTCCGGCCGCGACCCGGCCGATCACCGGCAGCTCGAGCAGGCGCCCGTGACGCGGGCCGCCGCGCTCGCGGATCTTGATGCCGCGCGAGGATCCGGCGGAGATTTCCAGCGCGCCTTTGCGCTCCAGCGCGCGCAGGTGCTGCTCGGCCGCGTTCACGGAGCGAAAGCCCATGCGCTCGGCGATCTCGGCGCGCGTCGGCGGGAAACCCGACACCTCGGTGAGGTCCTTGATCAGGCGCAGGATCTCGGTCTGGCGTTCGGTCAGGGGTTCGCTCATCGCAGCCTCCGGGCCACTGTGCCCTTGTTCAGTGCTGGCATTATATCCAGTAGTTGCCGCCGGGCGCAAATCAGCTGCCGTCGGGCTCGATCAGGCCGGCGGCGTCGTTGCGCGCATTGTTGACCGCGCGGCTCACCCTGCGGATTTCGATCGCGCCGGCCGGGCAGGGCCGCGGCAGCCCGGCGCCGCCTGCGAGCCACCTGGGGTAGTCCTCCGGGGCGACGATCAGCGGCATGCGGTCGTGCACCGCGCGCATTTTTTCGTTCGACTCGGTGGTGATGACGGCGCAGGTCTGGAGCGCGCCCTCGGGCCCGTTCCATTCCTCCCACAGGCCGGCGAATGCGAACAGCTCGCCCGCGGACGGCAACACGTAGTAGGGCTGCTTGCGGCCGGCCTCGGTCTTCCATTCGTAAAAGCCGCTCGCCGGAATGAGGCAGCGGCGCTTGCGGTACGCATCGCGGAACGACGGCTTCTCCGCCACGCTTTCGGCGCGGGCGTTGTTCAATTTCGCCCCGATGGACGGATCTTTGGCCCAGCGCGGGACGAGGCCCCAGCGGACCATCGCGGCTTCATATTTCCGGATGATCAGGACCTGCGATGCCGGCGCGATGTTGTAGCGCGGCTGATAGGCAGGAACTTTCGAGAGCCCGAATAGAAGGGACACCACCTCGGGATTGGCGTGAAGTGCATAGCGACCACACATGGTCGCGAGGTTACAATGTCATGAATTTATTATCTATATCTTCGATGATCATCGATTCGCTGCTCGACACCGACCTGTACAAGTTCACCATGATGCAGGTGGTGCTGCACCACTTTCCGGGCGCGCAGGTCGAGTACGTGTTCAGGTGCCGCACCGAGGGCGTCGACCTGGCGCCGCACGCCGAGGAGATCCGCGCCGGGATCGCCGAGCTGTGCCGGCTGCGATTTCGCGACGACGAGCTCGAGTACCTGCGCGGCCTGCGCTTCATGAAGTCGGATTTCGTCGATTTTCTCGGCCTGTTCCAGTTCAACGAGAAATACATACAAGTAAAACGCGTCGCCGATCAGCCGGGCATCGAAATTTCGATCCGCGGCCCCTGGCTGCACACCATCCTGTACGAGATCCCGGTGCTCGCGATCGTGTCCGAGGTCTACTTCCGCCGCACGCAGCCCAGGCCCGATCTGGCGGAGGGCCGTCGCCGCCTCGAGGCGAAGGTCGCGCTGGTGCGCCGGCTCGGGCCGGAACTGGTTTTCAAGGTTTCCGATTTTGGCACCCGCCGGCGCTTCTCGCGCGCCTGGCACGAGGAGATCATCGGCACCCTGAAGCGCGAGGTGCCCGCGCGTTTCGCGGGCACTTCGAACGTCTGGCTGGCGATGAAGCACGGCGTGACGCCGCTCGGCACCATGGCGCACGAATACATGCAGGCCTGCCAGGCGCTGGGGCCGCGCCTGCGCGACTCGCAGATCTTCGCGTTCGACGTCTGGGCGAAGGAATACCGCGGCGACCTCGGCATCGCGATCGCCGACACCTACGGCACCGACGCGTTCCTGCGCGATTTCGACATGTACTTCTGCAAGCTGTTCGACGGCGCGCGGCACGACTCGGGCGATCCGTTCGAATGGGGCGAGCGCATGATCGAGCATTACCGCAGGAACCGCGTCGATCCGCGCACCAAGACGCTGATCTTTTCCGACCAGCTCACGGTTCCGATCGCGATCGAGATCGCGCGGCGCTTCCAGGGGCGCGCGCTCACCTCGTTCGGCATCGGCACCAACCTCACCAACGACCTCGGCTACGAGCCGATCAACGTCGTCATCAAGATGACCGAGTGCAACGGCCAGCCCGTGGCCAAGGTGTCGGATGCTCCCGGCAAGACCGTGAGCAAGGACCCAGGTTACCTCGCCTACCTGCGGCAGGTCTTCGGCCTCGAGAAGACGGGGTCTTAGCAACTAGGGCGCGACCGAGACGCCCTTGACGCCGTGCCGCGCGATCGCGCGGGCGACCAGGCCCGAGGACTTGATGTCGGCGACGAATTCGCGCAGCCAGGCGGCCCCGGCGGCGCGCGCCTTGGGCGTGCCGATCGCCTGCTGGATCGCGGTGAAACGGCCTTCGAGGATGCGCGATCCGGGCAGCGCTTGCGCGTCCGTGACCAGCCGCGGCAGGAGTCCGGACAGCACCTCGAGCTTGTCGGCGACGAACAGGGCGTAGGACGCGGGGATGCCTTCGGCGCGCACCAGCTGCGCGTGCTTCAGGTTGCGGCTGAGGAAAAGATCGTAGGCGCTCTTGGCCGAGACCGCGATCCGCACGCCCTTGCGGTCGACGTCGGCGAGGCTGCGAATCGCAGACCCGGCGGGCACCAGGTAAGTGGCGGGGATCTCGAGGTAAGCCGGGGTGAAGGCGATCTCCTCGGCGCGCTGCGGCTCCGCACCGATGAAGCCGACGTCCCAGGCGCCGGTCTTCGCGGCATCCGCGACCTGCCCGGCACCGGGGTAGCTGATCAGCTCCACCTGCGCGTCCAGCCGGCGTCCGAGCTCCTGCGCGAGGTCCGGGACCACGCCGCGCAGTTCTCCGGTCGCCGGATCCTTGTTCACAAGCAGGAAATTTCCGAGGTTTACGCCGACACGCAGCCTGCCGGTCGGCACGAGTTCGGATCGGACGGCAGCAGGAATCTGATGTTCCATGATTGAGAGCCTCAACCCGATGAGGAGATGGCAGACAGCCTTCGGCTGCGTTCGCGCAGGGTGCAGCCGCGCAGGTCGGCGGCGCCGCGCTCGGTGACGATGACGCCGGCCTCGCTGCGCGGAGTCGAGACCGGGCCGGAAATCGTTTTTACGATGCGCGCCGCCGGCAGCACCAGCAGCGATACGCCGCCGGGCGAGAAGGTGGCGGCGCGAATGAAATCGAGCGCGCCGCCGACCGCGCCGAGGTAACTGCCGTTGGCGACCTCGGCGTTGACCTGGCCGGTGAGATCCACTTCGACCGCGGAATTGATCGCCACGAAGCGCGGCAGCGACGCGAGCACCCGCGGGTCGTGCGTGTATTCGGTGGAGCGCAGCCGGATGGCGGGGTTGTCGCGCGCGAAATCGAACAGCTTGCGCGTGCCGATCAGCATGGCGCAGTCGGCGGCGGCCGCGGCGCCGCGCTGCATCAGGTCCGCGACCCCGTCGCCGATGGTGCCCGAGTGGAACTTCAGCGATTTCCGGTCCTGCAATGCGGCGCATACGGCGTCGGGCAGGACGCCGAGGCCGAATTCCAGCGTGGCGCCGTCCGGGATGAAGGCGGCGGCGTGGCGCGCGATGGCTTTCTCCGTTTCGCCGCAACGTGCGGGCGGCGGCATCGCGGGTTCACGCGATGCCTCGAGCAGCAGCGAGAAATCCTCCTTGCGGAGAAGTTTCTCGGTATGCGTCCATGGAATCCGCGCGTTGACTTCCGCGACCACCGCGCGCGCAACCTCGATCGCCGGCAACAGGTAATCCACGGCCAATCCCATGCTGTATTCGCCGCGCGCGTTCGGGGGGCTGACCTGGAGCAGCACCACGTCGGAGGGAATCCTGCGCTCGCGGATCAGCGGCGCGAGGCGCGAGTAGGGATGCGGATGGATGTCCAGCACGCCGGCGTCGGCGAGTGCGCGGTTGTGGCCTGCGCCGCAGTAGGACGACAGTCGCAGGTGGTCGGCATGCTCCGGCCTGACGATCCCGGCGTAATTGACGCCGAGGAACACGCTGGCGCCGGAAAATGCCGCGCGCTGCGCCACCAGCGCCTCGGCGAGCGATTGCGGCTCGGCGCAGGCCTGGCCGAGGACGATTCCATCGCCGGGCCGGATGAAACGCGCGAGGTCGGGCGCCATGCGGCGATGCTAACATTTGCGTCCGCCCTCATCCGGAGAAAACATGCTCGACGCGCAGTCGCTCGATACGATCTTCCGCCGGGCGCGGACGCACAACGCGATTGCAGGTGCCGTGAGCGATGCCCAGCTGCGCGAGCTCTACGACCTCATGAAATGGGGCCCGACCGCTTCGAACACGCAGCCGGGGCGCATCCTGTTCGTGCGGTCGAGGGAGGCCAAGGAAAAGCTGCGACCCGCGCTCAGCCCGGGCAACCTCGACAAGACGATGGCCGCGCCGGTGACCGCGATCATCGCGCACGACCTGATGTTCTACGAGAACCTGCCGAGGACCTTTCCCCACCGGCCCGATGCCATCAACGCCTTCAAGGGCGAAGAAAAGAAGGCTGGAAACGAGAACACCGCCTTCCGCAACGGTACCTTGCAAGGCGCGTACTTCATCATCGCCGCGCGCGCCCTCGGCCTCGATTGCGGGCCGATGTCGGGATTCGACAACGCGAAGGTGGATGCCGCGTTCTTTCCGGACGGACGCTGGAAATCGAACTTTCTCGTCAATATCGGCAAGGGCGACCCGGCCAAGGTGATGCCGCGCAACCCGCGCCTCACCTTCGAGGAGGCTTGCCGGATCGAGTGACCGGCCGGGCGCCTCGTTCGTCGAAGTCGTAGAGCAGTACCAGCTGATCCGTCACCGGGCCGCGCAGAGTCAGCTTCACCGCCCATTCGCCCAGCATCTCCAGGTCGAGTTTCGCCTCGTAATCGCCGGGAGATTTGCCGGGCTTCGCCTGCACGGGCTTCAGGGCGTGCGCCATCGGCATCGAGGGCATGTCGGCCCCGACCGTAACGCCAAGACCCTGCAGCGGCTTGCCGCCTCGCGCCAGCTTGATGCTGCAGTCGTAGACGTAGTCCGTGGCGGTGAGCCGGCACCGGAGTTCCGCCTGGGTGGCCTGCGCCGGAAGCGGCGAACTGACAACAAGGAGCAGTAATGGAAGAATTCTCACGATGGACCTGTTGAGCCTGGAGTTTATCGGATGGCTGTTCGCCGTGGGCTCGGGGCTCGCGCTCGGGCTCGGCATCTGGATTCTGGGCATCGCAGGCGGCGTCGGGCGTTCCTTCAGACGGAGAGATATCGTTCGCGCAGCGCCGGATCCGCATCCAGCGCCGCCATGGTGCCGGCGTAGCACAGGCGGCCTTTTTCGATGATGCAGGCGCGGTCCGCGACCAGGCGCGCGAAGCGCAGGTTCTGCTCGCTGAGCAGGACGCTCAGGCCTTCGCGCTTCAGTTCGCGGATTGTCTTCGCGATGCGGTCCACGATCAGCGGCGCGAGCCCCTCGAACGGTTCGTCGAGCAGGATGGCGACCGGATTGCCCATCAAGGCGCGCGCGATGGTCAGCATCTGCTGCTCGCCGCCCGACATGCTGCCGCCGCGCCGGTCGCGCATCCGGCCCAGGTTGGGAAAAAGCTCGCACAGCTTCTGCGGCGTCCAGTGCGGCGCGCCGGCGCGCCGCGGCTGGCGGCCGACCTCGAGATTTTCCATCACGGTGAGGTCGGTGAAGATGCGCCGGTCCTCGGGCACGTAGGCGAGGCCGAGGCGCGCGATCTGATACGGTTGCAGGTTGTTGAGTTCCCTGTTGTTGAAGATGATCTTCCCGGAAAAAGACGACAGCAGGCCGATTGCGGCCTTCAATGCCGTCGTCTTTCCTGCGCCATTGCGCCCGAGCAGCGCGGCGACCTCGCCTCGGCGCAGCTCCAGGTCGAGGTCGAACAGGATCCGGGCGCGGCCGTAGCCCGCGTTGACGCGCCTGAGTTCAAGCATCGCCGTACTCCCCGCCGAGATAGACGCTGCGGACCTGCGCGTTCGCGCGCACCTCGGTCGGGCTGCCTTCGGCGATCAGCTCGCCGTCGGCGAGCACGATGACGCGATCGGCATGGCCGAACACGACGTCCATGTCGTGTTCGGTAAAGAGCACGGCGATTTTTTCGCCCCGCGCGAGGCCGGCTGCCAGCTGCATGAGTGCGCCGCGCTCCGCGGGCGCCATGCCGGCGGTGGGCTCGTCCATCAGCAGCAGGCGCGGGCGCGACGCGAGCGCTACCGCGAGCTCGACGCGCTTCAGGTCGCCGTAGGCGAGCAGCGCGCACTGCCGGTCGGCCTGCTCGCGCATTCCGACCTGTTGCAGCAGCTTGTGTGCTTCATCCAGGAAGCTTTCTTCCATGGAAGAAAACAAGGAACCCTGCGCGCGGGCATGCGAGAGCAGCGCAAGCTGCACGTTCTCGCGCACGGTCATCGAGCCGAAGGTGGCGGTGACCTGGAAGGTGCGTCCGACGCCGGACCGGCAGATCTCGCGCGGTGCCTTGCCGACCAGGCTCTTGCCCTCCAGCTCGATCGAGCCGGAATCGGGCGCGAGCTGTCCGTTGATCATGTTGAAGCAGGTGCTCTTTCCGGCGCCGTTCGGTCCGATCATTGCAAGCAGTTCGCCGGCATCGACGGCGAAGCTCACGCCGGACACGGCACGCACGCCGCCGAAAGCCTTCGACAGCCCGTTGACGGCGAGGACGCTCACGCGCCAGCCTTCGCGCTACTTCTCACGCCAGCCTTTGCGCTACTTCTCGCGCCAGCCAATGCGCTAGTACTCATTTGCGTCCCTGCACGAGCGTTCCGAGCCCCTGCGGCACTGCGAGCACCAGCGCCAGGATCACGATCCCGACGAGCGCGCGCCAGTAGTCGATATTGCGCGCGGCGGCGTCCTGCAGCCAGGTGTAGAGCGCCGCGCCCCAGACCGGCCCGGTGAGCGTCTGGATGCCGCCGAGCATCACCATCACCAGCCCGTCCACGGAACGCTGGATTCCCATCGCTTCGGGCGAGATCGAGCCCTTCGAAAACGCATACAGCGCGCCGGAGATCCCGGCCGCGAGGCCCGCAATGGCGAACGCGGCCCACTGGGCTGCGCGCACGTCGATGCCGATGGCATCGGCGCGCAGGGGCGAATCGCGGCCCGCGCGCAGTGCATATCCAAACGGGGAATAGATTGCCTTCCACAAGAACGAGATTCCCAACGCGCAGAACAGAAGCGTCAGGAAGTAGTACGCCGTCTTCGAGGCGAGCCACGGCGCCGGCCAGATGCCGACGATGCCGTTCGAGCCGCCGGTCAGCGCGTCCCACTGGAACGCCGCCGACCAGACAATTTGCGCGAATGCAAGCGTAAGCATCGCCGAATACACGCCGGAGAGCCGCACGCAGAACCAGCCGAAGACGAGCGCCCCGAAGCCGGCGGCAAGCGGGGCCAGCGCCAGCGCGAGTTCCATGGGCATTTTTCCCTGAAGGAAGAGAATTCCTGCTGCGTACGCGCCGAGGCCGAAATAGGCGGCGTGGCCGAACGAATACAGGCCCGCGGGCCCCATGATGAAATGCAGGCTGACGGCGAACAGCGCGAAGATCAGCACATCGGTAAGGAGCACCAGCGTGTAGCCGCCGGAGGCGAGCGGGACAAGCGCGAGCGCCGCGACGAGCGCGACGAGCATCCGCAGCAGGCGGGGCGAGGGCCGGGCGAGCGGCTGTTGCGCTGTGCCCGCGCCGCGCGCCTCGGCCGGCATGCGCCCGAGCAGGCCCCAGGGACGCAGCACGAGGACTGCAGCCATGACCATGAACTCCATCACCAGAGTGGCCTCGGAAAATCCCAGGCCGATGCAGAACGCCTTGATCTCGGCGATCAGCAGCGCGGCGAGGAAGGCGCCCGGAATCGAACCCAGGCCGCCGACCACCACGACCACGAACGCATCCGAGATCACGGTGAGGTCGACCATCAGGTTGGCGGGTTCGCGCGGGACCTGCAGCGCACCGCCCAGCCCGGCGAGCAGCGCGCCCAGGACGAAGACCCCCGTGAACAGCCAGCGCTGGTTGACGCCGAGCGCGCTCGCCATTTCGCGGTCCTGGGTGGCGGCGCGCACGAGGATGCCCCATCGGGTCTTTGAAAGGATCAATTGGAGAAAAACAAAAACCACAGGTCCCAGCACTATGAGCAGCAGTTCGTACTGTGGAAATGCGCCGCCCGCGATTCCCACCGCCCCGGTAAAGCCCGGCGCGCGCGGCCCGAGGAGATCTTCCGGGCCCCAGATCCAGAGCGCGGCGTCCTTGATCACGAGGAGCAGGGCAAAGGTGGCAAGCAGCTGCAGCAGTTCAGGTGCCTTATAGATCCTTCTCAAAAGAGAAATTTCAACGACGGATCCGAACAGCGCAACGATTGCCGCAGCCAGAGGCACGGCAGCCCAGAAACCGACCCGCTCGGCAAGCCACACGGCCAGATACATCCCCAGCATGTAGAGCGAGCCGTGGGCGAAATTGACGATCCGGGTAACGCCAAAGATGAGGGACAGCCCGGCGGCGACCAGGAACAGCGACGAAGCACTCGCCAGTCCATTTAGAAACTGGATGAGGATAGACGAGTAGCTCACTGATTAAACTACTCTTTCCTTAGAATCCTCACTTCTTCGAACGGCGGCAGGAAATTGGCGCCGTCGGCAAAGCGCCAGTTGACCATGCGGCCCTTGCCGCCGCGCGCCGAGAGCTGCCCGACGTAGGCGCCCATGGTCGACTGGTGGTCGTGCGCCCGGTAGACGATCGGGCCGAAGGGCGTGTCCATTTCCAGCCCCTTGAGCGCGGCGATGAGCTTTTCGGTGTCGGTGCCGCCCGCTTTCCGGATCGCGTTGGCCGCGCTGTAGATCGCGGCGTAGCCGACCACCGAGCCCAGTCGCGGGTAATCGTTCCACCGCTTGCGGTAGGCATCGAGGAATTTCTGGTGCGCCGGGGTCCTGATCTCGCTCCAGGGATAGCCGGTGACCCACCAGCCTTCCGGCGTTTCGTCCTTGAGGGGATCGAGATACTCGGGCTCGCCGCCGAGCAGGTTGAAAACGGACGTGTTCTTGAACAAGCCGCGCAGATTGCCTTCGCGCACGAACTTCTGCAGATCGGCGGCGAACAAGGACGAGAAAATCGCCTCCGGCTTGGCGTCGATCAGCGCCTGCACCACGGCGCCGGCGTCGATCTTGCCGAGCGGCGGCGCCTGCTCGGCGACGAACTGCACGCCCGGTTGCGCCTTCGCGAGCAGTTTCTTGAACGATGCGGTCGCCGACTGGCCGTACTCGTAGTTGGGATAGACGATCGCCCAGCGGACTTTCTTCAGCTTGACCGCCTCGGGGATCAGCATCGCGGTCTGCATGTAGGTCGAAGCCCGCAGGCGGAAGGTGTAACGGTTGCCGTTTTCCCACACCATCTTGTCGGTGAGCGGTTCGGCCGCGATGAACACGATCTTGCGCTGCGCGGCGAGGTTGGAGACGGCGAGACCGATATTCGAGGCGAAGGTGCCGGTGAGCAGGGCCACGTTCTCGCGCGTGATCAGTTCCTCGGCCACCCGCACCGCGTCGCCCGGGTTGCCGCCGTCGTCGCGCGAGACCAGCTCCAGCTTGCGCCCGTTCACCCCGCCCGCGCGATTGATTTCCTCGAGCGCGAGCTCCATGCCCTTCTTGTAAGGCTCGAGGAAGGCCGGGAAGACCTTGTAGCTGTTCAGTTCGCCGATCTTGATCGTCTGTGCGCTTACACCCGTGGAAACAAGCAGAAGCGCCAGCAAGCATAGGAGCTTCATGCTTCCACCTTTGCGCCATGATCCGGCTTTATCTTCGCAGTGCCGCCGGGGAAGACGCGCCAGAACTCCTTGCGCACCAGGCTGGCGATGGTCGCGCTCTTGTTCAGGCCGTGGTATTTCGCCACCGCTTCCAGCATCGCGAGGTCGCGCAGGGTCGCGGAAAAGGTGCTGACCTTCGTATTGGACATGTCCGGGACCTCCAAGACTATATAAAACTTATATAACTCTTATACGCCTGGCCCGGCCCATTGTCAATCCGCTAGACGAAGGTCCTTTGCTTCCTGAGTTCCGGCATGCAGTGGCGCAGCCAGCCCGCGCCCAGCTTCTCGGCAAGCGAATTCTGCTGCAGGCGCTCGTGCAGGCCCTTGAAATCCACGCTGTCGAGCGGCTGGTCCTGGTTGAAGCAGGAAAAGACATAGCTCGTCTCCCCGGTCACCGGGTCGCGGTGTGGCTGCAGGCACTGCGCGCAGATCTCCTTCAACATGCACTGCATCGGCGAGTTGATCGAACCGATGGCAAAGTGCTGCGGCTTGAGGTGAGGTTTCAGAATGTCGTGGCGCGCGCGCGCCACCGCCGCCATCATCCGGTCCGAGCCGATCGCGATCAGGCGATCGGCGTCGTCGAGGCGGATCGAAGGCGCGCCGAGCCGGCCTTCGGCGTAGGCGTCCATCGCCTGGACGATGTTGCCGATGAAGCTGCGGTCCTGCGGCCGCCCCGGCGCGAAGCCGGGCTCCTCGTCGCAGCACCAGACCACGGTGTCCGCCGCGTTCTCGATGTCGGCAATCTTGTAGCGGTCGATGACTTTCTTGTAGCCGGCGAAGTACAGCACCTTCGATCCGGCGGCGCGGAACGCCGCGCCGATCGAAAACAGCACCGCGTTGCCCAGGCCGCCGCCGCAGAGCACCACGGTTTCACCGGAGGTGATTTCGGTCGGCGAGCCGGTCGGGCCCATCAGGATCACGGGCTCGCCGGGGCGCAGCATCGCGCACAGGTCGCTCGAGCCGCCCATTTCCAGCGCGATGATGGATACCAATCCCCGCTCGCGGTCCACCCATGCGCCGGTCATGGCCAGGCCCTCCATCTGCATCCGCGTGCCCGAGGCCATCGGCGCCAGCGATTCGAAGTTCTGCAGGCGGTAGAACTGGCCCGGCTGGAACTTCTTCGCCGCAAGCGGTGCGCGAACCACGACTTCCACGATGGTCGGGGTGAGGCGCTCGACCTCGTGGACGGTTGCGAGCAACTGGTCCGAGAGTTTCTTGAAGAAGACTTCCTTCTGTTCGATATTCTTCGGATGATTCTTTGCCAGAACCCGCGAAACAACGGGATACCCCTGCTTTGCGCTCCCCATCGCTTTCACCACATTGCCGAAATAGGACGGGTGCACGTCGCCGAAATAGCTCACGAAACGGCCATCGGGCTGCTTCGCGAGCAGCACGTTCGCCGCGACCGGCTTGGCGGAGGAATACTGCGGCTTGACCGGATTGCCATCTTCGTCGCAGGCGGCAAAGTATTTGCCCTCGAGCGGGAAATGCGCGGCGTCCTCCCGCGCGAGCACGGTATTGGGCTGTGTGCCGGCGGCGACGAACACCGTGTGTGCGGGAAGCCAGTGCTCCTTGCCGGACGCATGACGGAAGCGCACGCCGCGCACTGCCCCGTAGTTGTCCGTGTCCACGTGCGCGGGCGTCAGGCCTTCGGCGAATGCGATGCCCTCCTCGAGCGCCTTCTCCACTTCTTCGTGATTGAGAGTGTAGGAGGGACTGTCCACCAGGCGCCGGCGGTAGGCGATCGTGACGCCGCCCCAATGCCGCAGCAGCTCGATGATTTTCGGCGCGCGCCCCTCGCGCGCGGCCTCGCGGCGCTCGCCGCGGATCGCGCGCGCGTGCGCCAGGAACTCCTCGGCGATCTCGCGTTCCTGGTCGTCCCAGCCGGCGCGGATTTCGCTTTCGCCGATCTCCTTCGCCAGGGTTTCGTAGCGTGCGAGGAACTTCTCGACCTGCACGACGTAGTAGGCGAGCGACTCGGTGGCGGTGTCGATTGCGGTCAGGCCGCCGCCGATCACCACGGCGGGAAGGCGCAGCTGCATGTTGGCGAGCGAGTCGCGCTTGGCCGCGCCGGTGAGCTGCAGCGCCATCAGAAAGTCCGAGGCGGCGCGCACGCCGCGCGCCAGGCCGTTGGGGATGTCGAGCACCGTGGGCTTGCCGGCGCCGACGCACAGGGCGACATGGTCGAAACCCATCTGCCAGGCGTCTTCGAGGGTAATCGTTCCGCCGAAGCGCACGCCGCCGTACATCGCGAACGTGGGGCGCCGTTCGAGGAGCAGCCGGACCAGCTTGAGAAAGTTCTTGTCCCAGCGCACCGTGATGCCGTACTCGGCTACGCCGCCAAACCCCGCCATGGCGCGTTCCGCGAGCGGCTCGTACAGGTCGAGGGCCTCGCGCACCGGCTTCACGGCCCGGAGGTCCTCGGCAAGCGGCTCGATCTTCAGTCCGTCGATCCCGACCACGGTGTGCCCGTCGTTCATCAGATGGTGGGCAAGCGTGAATCCGGCGGGTCCGAGGCCCACCACCAGCACCTTGCGTCCCGAGTCCGGCCGCGGCAGGGGGCGCCGCAGGTGCAGCGGGTTCCAGCGCGTGAGCAGTGAATAGATCTCGAAACCCCAGGGCAGGCCAAGCACGTCTTTCAGGGTGCGCGTTTCCGCCTGCGGGATATCGACCGGATCCTGCTTCTGATAGATGCACGATTTCATGCAGTCGTTGCAGATCCGGTGTCCGGTGGCGGCAACCATCGGATTGTCCACGGTGATCATGGCGAGCGCGGCGAGCGCCTGGCCGCGCGCCTTCACCATCTGGAACTCGGAGATTCTCTCCTCGAGCGGACAGCCTGCGAGCGTGATGCCTAGAGGGGTCTTCCTGAATCCGGCCGCCGGCGCTTTCTCCTTCAACCCCTTGGCGCAGGAGTCCTTGCCCTGCTCGTGACACCAGATGCAATAGTTCGCCTCGTCGAGCGCGCCCACCAGGTCGGTACCGGGATCGGTGAGCGCGAACCCCTCGCGCAGCCGCAGGTGATCGAGGGTATGGCGTGCGTAGCCCTGGCCGTCGTCGGTGCGCACCGGAACCAGGCGCATATAGTCCAGCTTGCGCGGAGTCTTGAAGAGCACGCCTTGAGCGTGCTTCCTGCGTCCTTCCGGCGTGCCCGCCGCCCATGCCGCGTAATGCGCCGCAAGATCCAGCTTCGCGGAATGCGCCGCTTCGTCCTTCTGCCATTCCGTCACGTGGCGCGCGAATGCAAGTTCGGTGAACTGGCCGCCGAACAGGGTGCGCAGCTCCTGCTCGGCCGCGGCTGCGTCCAGGGCCGCCGCAGCCTCGGGCCTCACCTTGTGCATTGCGCGGCGCTGCACGAACAGGCGCTTGACGGAGTAGAGCGGAGCGAAATTGTGGTGCCGGGCGGAGAGCGCGTGAACCTCGGCTTCGATGCCGAACAGGCGAGCGAGGAAATCGTCCAGGTGCGGCGCCAGCGCGACCAGCAACTCGGATTCCTGCTTCGGAGCGAGCGCCGCGGGCCCCGCACGCGCCGCCTCAAGGCGCGCGCGCAGCGCCGCATCAACTTCGCCCAGGAAGCCGAGAAATGCCCGGTCCACGCGCACCAGGCCGTCACGCGCGTACAACTCCTCGAAGCGGAGGCCGAAACCG
Source organism: Betaproteobacteria bacterium RBG_16_66_20 (assembly GCA_001770285.1). GTDB lineage: Bacteria > Pseudomonadota > Gammaproteobacteria > Burkholderiales > SG8-39 > RBG-16-66-20. The sequence continues at coordinate 39,211 of MEQQ01000066.1, read as the reverse complement.
GGTGTCATCGCGTCATTTGTTGGGATACCAAACAATTATAATGACACTTTTTTCCGCGGGAGGAAGTCATGCAGATCAAGAACAGCGTATTCGTCGTGACCGGCGGCGCCTCGGGCCTGGGCGCGGCGACGGCGCGGATGGCGGCCGCCAATGGCGCCAAGGTGGTCATCGCAGACCTGCAGGTCGACGCCGGCGAGGCCCTCGCCAAGGAACTCGGTGGCAAGTTCGCGAGGTGCGACGTCACCTCCGAGGCCGACGGCAAGGCCGCAACAGAGCTGGCAGTAAAGTTTTTCGGGGGTCTCCATGTGCTGGTGAACTGCGCCGGAATCGGCGTCGCGGAGCGCACCATCGGCAAGGACGCGCCGCACGACCTCGCGCGTTTCACCAGGGTCATTACCATCAACCTGATCGGCACTTTCAACATGATCCGCCTGGGCGCCGACGCCATGGCGAAGGCCGGGCCGAATGCCGCCGGCGAGCGCGGCGTGATCGTCAACACCGCTTCGGTCGCGGCGTTCGACGGCCAGATCGGCCAGGCCGCGTATTCCGCTTCCAAGGGCGGCGTGGTGGGCATGACCCTGCCGATAGCGCGGGATCTGTCGCGCAACGGCATCCGCGTCGTCACCATCGCGCCGGGCCTGTTCCTGACGCCGATGCTTCTCGGATTGCCGCAAGAGGCCCAGGATTCCCTCGCCAAGCAGGTGCCGTTTCCGTCGCGCTTCGGCAAGCCGGACGAATACGCCGCACTGGCGAAGCACATCGTCGAGAACGAAATGCTGAACGGGGAAACGATCCGCCTGGACGGCGCGATCCGGATGGCGCCGAAGTAAGCAGGGTCAGCGCGCGGAAGGCGGCAGCGGTTGCTCCCGCAGTTCCAGCTTGAATCGCCGGGAACGCTCGACGTAGCCCTGGGCGATCCGCAGCAGGCCTTCCTGCTCTTCGGCTTTCAAATCGCGCACCACCTTTGCCGGCGTGCCGACCACCAGCACCCCGGGCGGGATTTCCTTGCCTTCAGGCACCAGGGTGTTGGCGCCGACCAGCGTGCCGGCGCCGATGCGCGCGCCGTTCAGGATCACGCTGTTGATGCCGATCAGCGCGCCATCGCCGACGCTGCAGCCGTGCAGCATCGCCTTGTGGCCCACGGTGACCCTGCGCCCGAGCGTCATCGGGTACCCCGGGTCGACGTGCAGCACCGAGCCGTCCTGGATGTTGCTCGCCTCGCCGATATGCACCCGGTCGTTGTCGGCGCGGATCACGACCCCGAACCAGACGCTTACCTCGTTCTCGAGGACGATCGAACCGGCAAGCGTGGCGTCACGGGCGATGAAGTGATGCGCGCCGCGCAGTTCGACGCGGCGTTGATTCAGCGAATAGATCGGCATTGAATCGTTATCATAGCGCCCTGCCATGCGACAGAGTGAATCGCTGTTCTTCGAGCTGCGCGGCCTGCGCTATCACGTGCGCCATTGGCGTGGCGAAGCCGCGCGCCGCATGATCCTGCTGCACGGCTGGATGGACGTGTCCGCCTCGTTCCAGTTCCTGGTGGACGAGCTCGCGCCAGGCTGGGACGTCTACGCGCCGGACTGGCGCGGCTACGGGCTGACCTCGTGGTCGGGCGCGGACAGCTACTGGTTTCCCGACTACATCGCCGATCTGGACCAGATCCTGGATCGCATCCAGCCCGATTCTCCGGTCAACCTCATCGGCCACAGCCTCGGCGGCAATGTCGCGGCGCTCTACGCGGGCATCCGGCCGGAGCGCATTGCGCGCTTCGTCAACCTCGAGGGCTTCGGCATGCCGGCGACCCGGGCCGAGCAGGCGCCGAAGCGCTACGCGCGCTGGATGGAGGAATTGCGCGTCGAGTCGCGGCTGCGGCCTTACGACAGCTACGGCGCGCTGGCCGACCGGCTGCAGCGGAACAATTCGCGGCTGACGCGCGAGCGGGCCGATTTCCTCGCTCGCCACTGGGGCAAGGACGCGCCGGGCGGCGGCGTCGTGCTGCGCAGCGATCCGGCGCACAAGCTGGTCAACGCGAATCTCTACCGGCTGGATGAAGCGATGGCCTGCTGGCAGCGCGCCACGGCGCCGGTGCTCTGGGTCGACGCGGCGCATTCCGAGACGCGCACCCGGATGAGCCTCGGCGAGGAGGCGCTTGCCGAGCGTCGGGCCGCCTTCAAGGATCTGCGCCAGGTCACCGTCCCGGATGCCGGGCACATGCTGCACCACGACCAGCCGGGGCAGGTTGCGCGGCTGATCGCGGATTTCCTGGCCCCGGGCTGAACGGTGGCGCAGTACTTCGAGATTCACCCGACGCACCCGCAGGCGCGCCTCGTCCGGCGCGCGGCGCAGATCGTGCGGCGCGGCGGGCTGATCGCCTATCCGACCGATTCCTGCTACGCCCTCGGCTGCCACCTCGGCGATGGCGAGGCGCTCGGGCGCCTGCGCCGCGTGCGCGGCGTGGACGACAAGCACCATCTAACGCTGATGTGCCGCGACCTCTCCGAGATCGCCGCTTATGCGGTCGTGGACAACGTGCAGTACCGGATACTCAAGGCAGTGATGCCGGGCAGCTTCACCTTCATCCTGCGCGCCACGCGCGAGGTGCCGCGGCGGCTGATGCATCCGAACAGGAAGACCATCGGCGTGCGCGTGCCCGAGCACCCGGTCGCGCATGCGCTGCTCGCGGAACTGAACGCGCCGATGCTGTCGGCGACGCTCGCGCTGCCGGGCGATGCACAGCCGCTCTCGGACGCGGGCGAGATCCGCGCCCGGCTGGAGCATGTTCTCGAGCTCGTCATCGATGCGGGTTCCTGCGGCGTCGAGCCGAGCACGGTGGTGGACCTGACCACCGACCGGCCGCTCATCCTGCGGCGCGGAAAGGACGCGGGCCGTCTGATAAGATTCGCCGCCTAGATGGACGTCAGCCACCTTGTTCAGACCATCGCCATCTATGCGCTCCCGGTGCTGTTTGCGATCACGCTGCACGAAGCGGCGCACGGATACGTCGCGCGCCATTTCGGCGACATGACGGCATTCGCGCAGGGCCGCATCAGCCTCAACCCCGCGCGCCACATCGACCTCGTCGGCACCATCGTCGTTCCGATCGCGATCCTCGTCGCCAGCACGCTGGCGGGAGGCGCCGGACTGCTGTTCGGCTGGGCCAAGCCGGTGCCGGTCAATTACTCGGCGCTGCGGCGTCCGCGGCAGAACATGCTCTGGGTGGCAGCGGCCGGACCGGGCGCCAACCTCGCAATGGCGTTCGCCTGGGCCGCGTTGTACAAGGCTGCGGATCTGCTTCCGGCGAGCTACTTCACGCGGCCGCTGCTGCTGATGGGCAAGGCGGGCATGGAGGTCAACATCATCCTGATGCTGCTCAACCTGCTTCCGATCCTGCCGCTGGACGGCGGCAGGATCGTCGCCAGCCTGCTGCCGAGCCGGATCGCATGGGGTTACGCCAAGCTCGAGCCCCTCGGCTTCCCGATCCTGCTGCTGCTGCTTTTTACCAGCGTCCTCGGCGTGATCCTCGCACCGATGGTGAATTTCTCGTTCCGGGTTCTCGGAACCGTGTTTCACATCTAGCGCGATGTTCGAGACCCGGGTCCTTTCCGGCATGCGCCCGACCGGCGCCCTGCACCTCGGGCACTATCACGGCGTGCTGAAGAACTGGGTCAGGCTGCAGTCGGAGCACCCGTGCCTGTTCTTTGTCGCCGACTGGCACGCGCTGACGACGGACTACGAAGCGCCGGGCGTGCTGCAGGATGTCGGCGCCGACATGGTGATCGACTGGCTGGCCGCGGGAGTGGACCCGAACCAGGCGACGATCTTCGTGCAGTCGCTGGTACCCGAGCACGCGGAACTGCACCTGCTGCTGTCGATGATGACGCCGCTCGGCTGGCTGGAGCGCGTTCCGACCTACAAGGACCAGCAGGAAAAGCTCGCCGACAAGGACCTCTCGACCTATGGCTTCCTCGGCTACCCGCTGCTGCAGGCCGCCGACATCCTGATCTACCGCGCGCGCTATGTGCCGGTGGGCGAGGACCAGGTGCCGCATATCGAGTTCACGCGCGAACTGGCGCGCCGCTTCAACCACCTCTACGGCCGCGAGCCCGGCTTCGAGGACAAGGCGAAGGCGGCGGTGAAGAAGCTGGGCAGCAAGAAGGCGCGCCTGTTCAACGATCTGCGCACCAAATTCCTCGAAAGCGGGGATGCGGAAGCGCTCAAGCGCGCCCAGGCGCTGCTCGATGAGCAGCAGAACATGCCGCGCGGCGACCGCGAGCGCCTCTACGGCTGGCTCGAAGGCAGCGGCAAGAAGATCCTGGTCGAGGCCGAAGCGCTGCTGACGGAAGCCTCGAAGCTCAGCGGACTCGACGGCCAGAAGATGTCCAAGTCCTACGGCAACGCGATCGGCCTGCGCGAGGACCCGGAAACCGTGGCGAAGAAGATCCGCACCATGCCCACCGACCCGGCGCGCGTCAAGCGCGGCGACCCGGGAACGCCGCAAAAGTGTCCGGTATGGTCGATGCATGCCGTTTATTCGGATGAGGCAAGAAAAGCATGGGTCGAAAAGGGTTGCACCACCGCCGCGTTCGGTTGCCTCGAGTGCAAGCAACCGGTGATCGACAGCGTGCTCGCGGAACTCGCGCCGATTCGCGAGCGCGCGCAGGCTTACCTGGATGATCCGACGCTGGTGAAAAACATCCTTGCCGACGGCTGCGACAAGGCGCGCAAGCTCGCCGGCGAGACCATGCGCGACGTGCGCGAAGCCATGGGGCTGTCCTACACCTAGAATGCAACCGTGAGCGAGACCTTGCCGCTGCCCGCAGCGCCGTTTGCCAGGATCTACGGCGAACCGCTGACCGAGATACCGGCCGATCTGTACATACCGCCCGATGCGCTCGAAATCCTGCTCGACGCCTTCCAGGGACCGCTCGACCTGCTGCTGTACCTGATCCGCAAGCAGAACCTCGACGTTCTCGACATACCGATGGCGCCGCTGACGCGCCAGTACCTCGAATATGTGGAGCTGATGCGCGCCAAGAACCTCGAGCTCGCGGCCGAGTATCTGGTGATGGCGGCGATGCTGATCGAGATCAAGTCGCGCATGCTGCTGCCGCGGCCGGCGGTGGTCGACGAGGAGGAGGATCCGAGGGCGGAACTGGTCCGCAGGCTGCTCGAGTACGAGCAGATGAAGAAGGCGGCGCAGCAGCTGGACGCGCTGCCGCAGGTCGGGCGCGACGTGCTCGCGATTTCGGTGCTGGTCGAGCGCACCGCGCTCGAGCGCCTGCCCGAGGTGCATCCGCGCGACCTGGCCGAGGCCTGGCGCGCGCTGCTTTTCCGCGCGCGCATGACCAGGCATCACCGCGTTTCGCGCGAGGAACTCTCGGTACGCGAGCACATGAGCCAGATCCTGCGCCAGCTGAAACACAGCCGGGTGCTCGAATTCACCGAGCTTTTCGAGCCGTCGCGCGGAGTCGCGGTCCTCGTCGTCACCTTCCTCGCACTGCTCGAACTCGCGCGCGAGGCGCTGGTCGACGTTACGCAGTCCGAGGGCTTCGCGCCGATTTACATCAGGATCGCCTATGCCGAACCCGACTGAAGCCAAACGCATCATCGAGGCGGCGCTGCTTTCCTCGCAGGAACCGCTGTCGCTCGCGGACCTGAAACGGCTGTTCGAGGACCAGATCGGAGCCGATACCCTGCGCCGCCTGCTCGACGAGCTGCGCGAGGAGTGGTCCGGGCGCGCGGTGGAGCTTGCCAGCCTGGCGAGCGGCTGGCGATTCCAGACCCGGCCGGAATTCCAGCCGTTCGCCGAGCGCCTCAATCCCGACAAGCGGCCGCGCTACTCGCGCGCCGTGATGGAAACGCTGGCGATCATCGCCTATCGGCAGCCGGTAACGCGCGGCGACGTCGAGGACATCCGCGGCGTCGCGGTCTCGGCGCAGATCGTCCAGACGCTCGAAAGCCGGGGCTGGATCGATGTCGTCGGCCACCGCGATACGCCGGGCCGCCCGGCGCTCTACGCCACCACCAAGGCGTTTCTGGACGATCTCGGTCTGCGCTCGCTCCAGGAGCTGCCGCCCCTCGAAGAAATCGCCCGGACGCTCGAACTTGAGCCCGCGACCTCCCAGCCGGCTGCCAACGAACCCGCCGCGCCCGTCGCCAGCCCCGGTCAGTAACCCCACCGGGGAGCGGCTGCAGAAGCTGCTGGCCGCGGCGGGCTTCGGCTCGCGCCGCGAAATCGAAACCTGGATCGCGGCGGGGCGGGTGACCGTCCGCGGCCAGGTCGCGAAGCTGGGTGATCGCGCAAGCCCCGGGGATCTTATTTTTCTCGATGATAAGGAAATAAAAATAGGTGCAAATCGAAGCACTCCCCGTGTCATCGCGTACCACAAGCCAATCGGCGAGCTGGTCACGCGCAGCGACCCCGAAGGCCGGCCTACGGTATTCGACAAGTTGCCCAAGCTCAGCCCCGGGCGCTGGGTCGCGATCGGACGGCTGGATTTGAATTCCTCCGGCCTGCTGCTGTTCACGGATTCGGGCGAGCTTGCCAACCAGCTGATGCACCCCCGCCGGGAAATCGAGCGCGAGTACGAGGTGCGCGTGCAGGGCGGGCTGGACGCGGAGGCGGTTCGGCGGCTGCTCGCCGGCGTCGAACTCGACGATGGGCAGGCACGGTTCAAGCGCCTCGAAGCAATAGCGTCACGCAAAGATACGGGCACCAACCGCTGGTACCGGGTGGTGCTCGCAGAAGGGCGCAACCGCGAGGTGCGGCGGATGGTCGAAGCGGTCGGCTCCAGGGTCAGCCGGCTGATGCGGGTCCGGTTCGGTCCGGCGCGGCTGCCGCTCGATTTGCCCGCCGGTCGCGCCGTGGAACTTGGCTCCGAAGCGGTCGCGGAGATTGTCCGGACGACAAAAAGCTGTTAAACTTCAAGCCGTTTCAGTAGCAATGGGCTTCGGCCCATTTTTTGTTTGCGCGGTCGGAAAAGCATGGCGGCGATGGCGGAGGTGGTGGAATCGACCCTGGCGGGCATGGGGTTCGAGCTGGTGGACGTCCAGGCGTCCGGCGGCGGGGGTCTGCTGCGCATTTTCATCGACCGGCCCGAAGGGTCAAATGCGGGCATCACGGTGGATGACTGCGCCGAGGTGAGCCGGCAGTTGACGCGGGTGTTCGCGGTCGAGGGCATCGACTACGGGCGGCTCGAGGTCTCCTCGCCGGGACTGGATCGGCCGCTGCGCAAGGCTGCCGATTTTGCGCGCTTCGCGGGTAGCAAAGTGGAGGTGAGGATGCGGTTGCCGGATGCAAGCGGCCGCAGGCGCTTCACCGGTGTGCTGCGGGGTGCCGAAGGGGGCGTCGCCACGGTGGAGGTGGAAGGGCGCGATGTGGCGCTGAATGTGGACGATATCGAACGGGCCAGGCTCGTTCCGAATGTTTAAGGCGGACTGAAGATGAGTGCGAATCGTGAAATGGTGATGCTGGTCGATGTGCTGGCCAGAGAGAAGAACGTGCCGCGGGAGATCGTCTTCGGCGCGCTCGAACTCGCCCTTGCCTCGGCAACCAAGAAAAAATACTCCGACGACATCGATGTCCGCGTGCAGGTGGACCGCACCACCGGCGCGATGGAGTCCTTCCGCCGCTGGAAGGTGGTGCCGGATGACGCGCCCGAGTTCCTGCCGGCGCAGATGCTGACGCTGGCGCAGGCGAAGGAGAAGAAAGGCGACGCGCAGCTCGAGGAATTCATCGAGGAGGCGCTCGAGCCGGTCGAATTCGGCCGCATCGGGGCGCAGACCGCCAAGCAGGTGATCCTGCAGCGCATCCGGGATGCCGAGCGCGAGCAGATCCTGAACGATTTCCTCTCCCGCGGCGACGAGCTGGTCACCGGCACGGTCAAGCGCATGGAGCGCGGCAGTGCGATCGTCGAATCCGGCCGCCTGGAAGCGCAGCTGCCGCGCGAGCACATGATCCCGAAGGAAAACCTGCGCGTCGGCGACCGGGTGCGCGCGTGGGTGATGAAAATCGACCGCGGCGCCCGCGGCCCGCAGCTGATCCTGTCGCGCACCGCGCCGCAGTTCATCATGAAACTGTTCGAGCTCGAGGTGCCGGAAATCGAGGAAGGGCTGCTCGAGATCAAGTCCGCGGCGCGCGATCCGGGCGTGCGCGCCAAGATCGCGGTCCACACCAATGACCGCCGCATCGACCCGATCGGCACCTGCGTCGGCATGCGCGGCTCGCGCGTGCAGGCGGTGACCCAGGAACTGGCCGGCGAGCGGGTCGACATCGTGCTCTGGTCGGCCGATCCGGCGACCTTCGTCATCGGCGCGCTGGCGCCCGCCGAGGTGAGCTCGATCCTGGTGGACGAGGAGAAGCACGCCATGGACGTGGTGGTGGACGAGGAGAACCTCGCCATTGCGATCGGGCGCAGCGGGCAGAACGTGCGCCTGGCTTCCGAGCTCACCGGCTGGACCATCAATCTGATGACCCAGGAGGAGTCCACCAAGAAGCAGGAAGAGGAAGGCAGCCGCGTCAAGTCGCTGTTCATGGAGCGCCTGGACGTCGACGAGGAAGTCGCCAACATCCTGATGCAGGAAGGCTTCTCGACGCTGGAAGAAGTCGCCTACGTGCCGATCAACGAGATGATGGAGATCGATGCGTTCGACGAGAACACGGTCAACGAACTGCGCAGCCGCGCGCGCAATGCGCTGCTGGTGCAGGCGATCGCGAGCGAGGAGAGCATCGACGGCGTCGACCCGAACCTGCTGCAGCTGGAAGGCATGGACACGCAGCTCGCCGCCAAGCTCGCGGCGCAGGGCGTCAAGACGCGCGACGACCTTGCCGACCTGGCGGTGGACGAACTCTCCGAGCTGACCGGCATGGACGCCGAGCGCGCCAAAGGCCTGATCATCGCGGCGCGCGCGCACTGGTTCGCGGACGAACCGGCGGCGGGGCCCGCAGCACAGCCGACGGCGCAACCGGCGCCGCTGCAGCAAAAAGGGATCCAGTAACATGGCCCAGACCAGCGTCGCCCAGTTTGCCAGCGAGCTGAAAGTGCCGCCGTCGGTGCTGCTCGAGCAGCTGCGTGCCGCCGGGGTCGAGAAGCGCGTCGCCGACGATTCCCTCTCGGAGCAGGACAAGGCGCGGCTGCTTGACTACCTGCGCAAATCGCACGGCTCGATCGAGCCGAAAAACAAGATCACGCTGACGCGCAAGCAAACCAGCGAGATCAAGAAGTCCGATTCCATGGGCAAGGCGCGCACCATCCAGGTCGAGGTGCGCAAGAAACGGGTGTTCGTCAAGCGCGATCCGTCCGAACTGGCCGCTGCCGCGGCCGCCGCGGAAATGCCGCCGCCACCGCCTGCGCCCATGCCCGCCGGTCCGGATCTGAAGGAAATGCAGCTGCGCGAGGAGGAACAGAAACGCCGGCAACAGCTCTCCGAGATCCAGGCGAGCGAACTGCGCGAGAAGCAGGAACGCGAACGCCGCGAAGCGGAGCAGAAGCAGGCCGAGCGCGCCGCACCGGTTGCGGGCGCGCCGACCGACGGCACGCTGCACGCGCCCAAGGCCGGCGAGCCCAAGGCCGACAAGAAGGCGAAGAAGGTGAAGCAGACCACCATCCTCAGGGATGATTCGGTCCGCCGGCGCACCATCAAGACCCGCGGCGACATGGGCGGCGGTGTCGGAGGCTGGCACGGCAGGGGAGGATCGCGGCACCGCGCCGCGGTGCCGAGCGCCGGAGAGACCGCATTCGCGCAACCCGCCGAACCGGTGGTGCGCGACATCGCGGTTCCGGAGACGATCACGGTGGGCGAACTCGCGCACCGGATGTCGGTCAAGGCCGTCGAGGTCATCAAGGTGCTGATGAAGCTCGGCAGCATGGCGACGATCAACCAGGTCCTCGACCAGGAGACCGCGATGATCGTGGTCCAGGAGATGGGCCACACCGCAAAGCCGGCCAAACTCGACGACCCGGAGGCCTACCTTGTGGAAGACGCGGCGGGCGCCGCTGCGGATGCGGTTGCGCGGCCGCCGGTGGTCACGGTCATGGGGCACGTCGACCATGGCAAGACCTCGTTGCTCGACTACATCCGCCGGACCAAGGTCGCGGCGGGCGAAGCGGGCGGCATTACCCAGCACATCGGCGCCTATCACGTCGAGACGCCGCGGGGCGTGATCACATTCCTCGATACACCGGGCCATGAGGCGTTTACCGCGATGCGCGCACGCGGCGCCAAGGTGACCGACATCGTGGTGCTGGTGGTCGCCGCCGACGACGGCGCGATGCCGCAGACCATCGAGGCGATCGCCCACGCCAAGGCAGCGGATGTGCCGCTGGTGGTTGCGATCACAAAGATCGACAAGCACGAAGCCAACCGCGAAAAGGTCCGGCAGGATCTGCTCGCGAACGGAGTCGTGCCGGAAGATCTGGGCGGCGAATCGCCGGTGGTCCCGGTGTCGGCGAAGACGGGTGAGGGTATCGATGCACTGCTTGAGCAGATCCTGCTGCAGGCCGAGGTGCAGGAACTCAAGGCCTCGGTGAACGCGCCGGCAAAGGGCGTGGTGATCGAAGCACGCCTGGACAAGGGCCGCGGCCCGGTGGCCACGCTGCTGGTGCAATCCGGGACGCTGAAACGCGGCGACGTGGTGGTTGCCGGCGCCGTCTACGGGCGGGTTCGCGCGATGCTCGACGAGAACGGCAAGGCGGTGCAGAGCGCCGGACCGTCGATCCCGGTCGAGATCCAGGGCCTGTCCGACGTGCCGCGCGCGGGCGAGGAGGTGGTCGTGCTCGCCGACGAACGCAAGGCGCGCGAGATCGCGCTTTTCCGCCAGGGCAAGTACCGCGACGTCAAACTGTCCAAGCAACGCGCCGCGAAGCTGGAAAACATGTTCGAGCAGGCCGGCGAGGGCGGCAAGAAGACCCTCGCGCTGCTCATCAAGGCCGACGTGCAGGGCTCGCAGGAGGCGCTGGCGCATGCGCTCACCCGGCTTGCCACCGACGAAGTCAAGGTCGCCGTGGTGCATGCGGGCGTCGGCGGCATCACCGAGTCCGACGTCAACCTGGCGCTGGCGTCGAGCGCGGTGATCATCGGCTTCAACACGCGCGCCGATGCGACCGCGCGCAAGCTGATCGAATCCTCGGGCGTGGACGTGCGCTACTACAACGTCATCTACGACGCGGTCGAGGAAGTGAAGGCCGCGCTCTCGGGCATGCTCGCGCCGGAGCGCAAGGAGAGCATCATCGGCCTGGTCGAGGTGCGTCAGGTGTTCCGCATCTCCAAGATCGGCACCGTCGCCGGCTGCTATGTGCAGGAAGGCCTGGTCAGGCGCAATGCCCAGGTGCGGGTACTGCGCGACAGCGTGGTCATTCACACCGGCGAGATCGATTCCCTCAAGCGCTTCAAGGACGACGTGCGCGAGGTCAAGGCCGGCTTCGAGTGCGGCATGTCCCTCAAGACCTTCCAGGAACTCAAGGAAGGCGACCAGTTCGAGGTGTTCGAAGTCCTCGAGGTGGCGCGCACGTTGTGAGTGAAAGGCAACTGAAGCCGTGAGCCGGGGACGGCCGCAGAAGGTGGCCGACCTGATCCAGCGCGAGCTCGCCGACCTGCTGCGCCGCGAGGTGCGTGATCCGCATGTCGGCATGGTCACACTGACGTCGGTCGACGTTTCGCCCGATCTGTCGCACGCGAAAGTATTCTTTACTCTCCTGAATCTGGAAAAAAAAGACGAGACCGCTCGCGCCCTGCAGCGCGCCGCGGGGTTCCTGCGCTCGCAACTCGCGCACCGCATCAAGCTCTACACCACGCCGGAGCTGCGCTTCGCCTACGACGAATCGGTGGAGCGCGGCGACCGGCTGTCCCGGCTCATCGACAGCGTCGTCCCGCCCAAGCGCTAGCGGGGAGGGAAATGCGGCGCCTGAAGCTGGACGGCGTACTGCTGCTGGACAAGCCGGTCGGGCCGAGCTCGAGCGCGGTGCTGCAGGCGGTGAAGCGGTTGCTGCAGGCGGAGAAGGCGGGGCATGCGGGCACTCTCGATCCGCTTGCCTCCGGACTGCTGCCGTTGCTGTTCGGCGAAGCCACCAAGTTCGCGCAATTCGGGCTCGATTCGGTCAAGGAATATGTGGCCGGCATCAGGTTGGGCACATCGACGGATACCGGCGATGCCGAAGGGGCGGTCCTGGAACGGCATGCGGTCGACGTGGACGACGCGCGGCTCGCGCACGCGCTGGAGCGCTTTCGAGGCGAAATCGGGCAGGTGCCGCCGATGTACTCGGCGCTGAAGCGCGGCGGTCAACCGCTTTACACGCTGGCGCGTGCCGGGCAAACGGTGGAGCGCGGTTCGCGCCGGATTACGGTGCACGAGCTCGAACTGATCGAGCGGGCGCAGGATCTGGTGCGCGTCCGCGTCCGGTGCAGCAAGGGCACCTACATACGCCAGCTTGCCGCCGATCTTGGCTCCGAACTCGGCACCGGCGCCCATCTCGAGGCCCTGCGCCGTACTGCGGTCGGCGCCTACCGGCTCGACCGGGCCGTGGCGCTTGACGATCTGCAGGCATTGGGTGAAGAGGCCCGCAGGGCCTGGCTGCTGCCGCCGGACAGCCTGCTCGAGGCGCTGCCGCGCATCGATCTCGACGCGGCGCAGACCGAGCGCTTTTTGCACGGGCAGGCGGTTGGCCGGGAAGCACCGGGCGGCGCCTGCCTTGCCCTAGAAGCGCCAGGTGGGACCTGTCGCGTGTACCGCGAGGGCGGGCCGCTGCTGGGCGTGGGAGAGGCCGGTCCGGGGAACGAGTTGCGTCCGGTCAGATTGATTAGACGAGGAAATTGAGCGGTTGCAAGCAGCTGAAATACCACGAAAAACTTGAAACCGGCCGGCATTGTCGCTAGAATGCCGGCCTCACATACCGAGCCCGAAAAGAGAGTAGAGAATGGATTTGGAGAAACGCTCATGAGTTTGCAGGTCGCGCAGAAAGCGCAGGTGGTAAAACAGTATCAGCGGACCGGAAACGATACCGGCTCCCCTGAAGTGCAGATCGCGCTCCTCACCGAGCGCATCAACGGCCTGGCCGAGCACTTCAAGTCCCACGTCAAGGATTTTCATTCGCGCCGCGGCCTGCTGAAGATGGTGAGCCAGCGCCGCAAGCTTCTCGACTACCTGAAGCGCAATGATGCGGACAAGTACCGCTCGCTGATCGAGCGGCTCGGGCTGCGCAAGTAACAGCTCCGCTGCGCTCCCTTTTTCCCGAATGCCGTAGCAACCAACGCTCATCGGAACGATGAGCGTTTTTTGTTTGCGTCCAAACACTGAGGATCACCTTTGAACCCGACCAAGAAAACATTCACGCTCGGCACGCAGCAGGTCACGCTGGAGACCGGGGAAATCGCCCGCCAGGCGCACGGCGCCGTGGTCTGCACTGTCGATGACACCGTGGTGCTCGCCGCAGTGACGGCGTCGAAATCGGCCAAGCCCGGGCAGGGCTTCTTTCCGCTCACGGTGGATTACGCCGAGAAGACCTATGCCGCGGGCAAGATTCCCGGCGGCTTCTTCAAGCGCGAGGGGCGCCCGACCGAGAAGGAGATCCTGACCTCCCGCCTGATCGACCGCCCGATCCGGCCGTTGTTCCCGGACGGTTTCTACAACGAAGTGCAGGTCGTAGCGCAGGTCCTGTCGCTGAATCCGGAGGTGGACGCCGACATCCCGGCGATGATCGCGGTGTCCGCGGCGCTGACGCTGTCGGGCATCCCGTTCAGCGGCCCGATCGGCGCCGCGCGCGTCGGCTACATCGACGGCCAGTACGTGCTCAATCCGACCCTGTCCCAGGTCAAGGTATCGCAGCTGAACCTGGTGGTCGCCGGTACCAGCCAGGGCGTGCTGATGGTCGAGTCGGAGGCGCTCGAACTGCCCGAGGACGTGATGCTCGGCGCCGTGATCTACGGCCACGAGCAGATGCAGGCCGCGATCGCCGCGATCGAGGAACTGGCGGAAGTGGCGGCCAAGCCCGCCTGGGACTGGCAGGCGCCGGCGAAGGACGAAGCCCTGGCGGCGAAGATCGCCGAGCTGTCGGAGGCGGACCTGCGCAAGGCTTTCGCGATGCGCCAGAAGGGCGCCCGCTCGGAGGCGATCGACGCGATCTGGAAGCGCGTGTTCGAAGCCGTCGGCGTGGGCGCCGAAGGCGGCCCCGACGCCAACACCGTGAAAGACCTGTGCTTCGCGGTCGAATCGAAGATCGTGCGCAACCAGATCCTCGACGGCGAGCCGCGCATCGACGGGCGCGATACGCGCAGCGTGCGCCCGATCACCATCCGTACCGGCGTGTTGCCGCGCACCCACGGCTCGGCGCTGTTTACCCGCGGCGAGACCCAGGCGCTGGTCACCGTCACCCTGGGCACCGGGCGCGACGAGCAGATCATCGATGCGCTGGCGGGCGAATACCGCGAGCGCTTCATGTTCCACTACAACATGCCGCCGTATGCGACCGGCGAATCCGGCCGCTATGGATTTACCAAGCGCCGCGAGATCGGCCATGGGCGGCTGGCCAAGCGTTCGCTGGTGGGCATGCTGCCGCCGGCCGCCGACTTCGGCTATTCGCTGCGCATCGTTTCGGAGATCACCGAGTCGAACGGCTCGTCGTCGATGGCCTCGGTGTGCGGCGGCAGCCTCGCGTTGATGGATGCCGGGGTGCCGATCAAGGACCACGTCGCGGGCATCGCGATGGGCCTGATCAAGGAAGGCAACCGCTTCGCGGTGCTCACCGACATCCTGGGCGACGAGGACCACCTGGGCGACATGGACTTCAAGGTCGCGGGCACCGAAAAGGGCCTCACCGCGCTGCAGATGGACCTGAAGATCGAGTCCATCAACAAGGGCATCATGAAAGTGGCGCTCGACCAGGCGCGCGAAGCGCGCATGCACATACTGCAGGCCATGAAGCAGGCGATGGGCGGCTCGCGCACCGAGCTTTCCAGCTTCGCGCCGCGCATCATCAAGCTGAAGATCAACCCGGACAAGATCCGCGACGTCATCGGCAAGGGCGGCGTGGTAATCCGCGGCATCCAGGAAGAGACCGGCACCACCATCGAGATCGAGGACGACGGCACCATCTCGATCGCCTGCGTTTCACCCGAGGGCGGCGAGGCGGCGCACAAGCGCATCAAGGAGCTCACCGCCGACGTCGAAGTCGGCAAGGTCTACGAGGGCACGGTGCTGCGCCTGCTCGACTTCGGCGCCATCGTGCAGCTGCTGCCCGGACGCGACGGCCTGCTGCACATCTCGCAGATCAGCCAGGAGCGCGTCAACGCCGTGTCCGACCACCTGAAGGAAGGCCAGACGGTCAAGGTCAAGGTGCTGGAAGCCGACGACAAGGGTAGAGTGCGCTTGTCGATGAAGGCCGTCGGGACCCCCGAGGCGGCCAAGCAGGGCTAGTAGGGGTTCTTCCTAGACTTACTTTGCAACCTGCCGCTCGCGCATCTCATCGAGGGTTTTGCAGTCGATGCAGAGCGTGGCGGTGGGGCGCGCTTCCAGCCGTTTCAAGCCGATCTCGACCCCGCAGCTCTCGCAGTAGCCATACTCGTTGGCGTCGATGCGGGCGATGGTCTCGTCGATCTTCTTGATCAGCTTCCTCTCGCGGTCCCGGTTGCGCAGCTCGAGCGCCATGTCGGACTCCTGGCTGGCGCGGTCGTTCGGGTCCGCGAACACCGTGGCCTCGTCCTGCATGGTGTGCACGGTGCGGTCGATCTCCTGCGACAGCTCGCCTTTCAGGCTTTCCAGGATCTTGCGGAAATGCGACCGCTGCTTCGCATTCATGTACTCCTCGCCCTTCTTCGGGGCGTAGGGTGCGAAGCTCTTGCGTGAGAGTTCCACTGACATTTAAGCGTTTGGCCTGAAAAATGAAGGTGGCTTTGTAGCAGAAATGCCACCCTGCCGCAAGCCGAAAAAAGAGTATCATTGGCGCCCGATTTTCGGGGTGTAGCGCAGCCTGGTAGCGCGCCTGCTTTGGGAGCAGGATGTCGGGAGTTCAAATCTCTCCACCCCGACCAGGCCTGCCCCGGCACGGGAAGGTGTAACTGCACGGCAGAAGCGAGCGAATCTGCCCGTAGCTCAACCGGATAGAGCACCAGCCTTCTAAGCTGGGGGTTGTGGGTTCGAGTCCCGCCGGGCAGGCCAGCAGTACGGATCGACACGACGGTGGCCGTAGCTCAAAGGTAGAGTCCCGGATTGTGATTCCGGTTGTTGTGGGTTCGAGTCCCATCGGCCACCCCATCCCCTCAAGGCATATGAAGCCCCCACGCATGTGGAGCAAGCCGGACATTGCCGCCGGCACAAGCGCGGGGGAAGCGTTTGTCGCCAACGTGCGGGCCGCGCTCGAGCTGATCGACGCCAACGCGGCCGGCGCCGCCGATGGACGGGATCCCGAATACCTGCATCAGTTGCGGGTCGGGCTGCGGCGGCTGCGCTCGACGCTGCGCGCATTTCGTTCCCTGCTGCGCCGCCGAAAATCGGCCGAATTCGACGAGGCGCTGCGCGACATTCTGCGCGCGCTGGGCGCTGCGCGGGACTGGGATGTTTTCCGCCGTTCGAACCGCGACCACAGCCTGGTGCGCGCGGCGCAGCGCAGAAGCGCGGCGGCACGGCGGCGTGCGCGCGGCATGCTGCGCTCGGCGCTGTTCCGGACGGCGCCGCGCGCTGTGCTGGCCTGGGCGAAGGCCGCGCCCTGGCGCTCAGGCGCCGATCCCGGGGCGCCGGTCGCCGTGTTCGCTTGCCGGGCCTTGCGGCGCCTTCAGGACCGCCTGCGCGAGGATGCGGAGGAGGCCGATTGGCGCGATGCGGCGCAACGCCACCGGGTGCGCGTCAAGGTGAAGCGCCTGCGCTATGGCTGCGAGTGCTTTGCGGCGGCGTACCAGAAGCACAAAAGAATGCGGCCCTATCTCAAGCGCCTGCGCAAGCTGCAGCAGATTCTCGGGGAGATGAATGACATCACCGTCCAGCGCACGCTGCTGCGGGAACTCGCGCGTGATCCCCGGTTGCGAAGGTCCGCGGCGGGTTTGCGGACAACGCTGGCAGCGCGTGAACGCGAACTCATCGACCATGCCGCGCGCGCCTGGGGGGAGTTCGAGACGATGAAGCCGTTCTGGCGGCGGGCGGCAGCTGTTCGCGCTCGAGGATGAAAACGCAGCCCGGACCTGCGCTCGTTTCCGGCCAGGCGAATTCAAGCTTCGGGTGGGCGCATTCCAGCGCCCTGCGGTTGCCGCCAATCTCGCAGACCAGCAGTCCGCCGGGGGTCAGATGATCCTTCGCCGCGGCGAGAATCCTGCGGACCACGTCGAGCCCGTCCTCGCCCGCCGCAAGCGCAAGCGCCGGCTCGTGCCGGTATTCCTGCGGCAGTTTGCGCATCGAGCGGGCGGTCACGTAAGGCGGGTTGCCGACGATGAGGTCGTACTTCCGGTTGCCAAGGGATGCGAAGAGATCCGATTTGACGAGACGGATGCGTTTGTTCAGTTTGTAACGATCCACGTTCTTCCTTGCCACCGCGAGCGCATCACTCGAAAGATCCGCGGCGTCCACGCGGACCTTCCCAAAGCTCAATGCAAGCAGAACGGCAAGGCAGCCTGAGCCGGTGCCAAGATCCAGCGCCCGTTTCGGTTCGCGCACCAGCCATGGCCTGAGGCGGTCGCGCAGCAGTTCGGCGATGAACGAGCGCGGCACGATCGCGCGCCGATCGACGTAGAAGGCGTGCTCGCCGAGCCAGGCTTCCTTCAGCAGATAGGCCATCGGGATGCGCTCGCGGATCCGGCGCCGCGCGAGTGCGTCGATCTTCTTTTGATCTCTGGGCTTTACCTCCTCCTCCAGCAGGTATCCCAACACCGACGAGATCAGCCAGGCGGCCTCCTCCTTCGCATTGTGCGTGCCGTGCCCGTAGTGCAGGCCGGCGCGGGCGAAGCGGCGCGCGATGTCGCGCAGCAGCGCAGAGACCCTCAAGGCAGCAGCGAGCGCAGGATGTCGAGGTAGATGCGCGGCAGCTTGTCGAAGGCCGCGAGCTCGATGTGCTCGTTCAGCTTGTGGATGCTGGCGTTCACCGGCCCGAGTTCGACGATCTCGGGGCAGATGTCGATGATGAAGCGCCCGTCCGAGGTGCCGCCTGCCGTGGAAAGTTGCGGACTGCGTCCGGCATGCGCCCGCACCGACTGCTTCACCGCTGCGGTCAGCTTGCCCGGTTTGCTGAGGAAGGGCTTGCCGGCGAGCGTCCAGGTGACCGAGCAGTCGAGGCCGTATTTCTTCAATACGCCCTCGAATCGCTCCTTGAGCGAACTCTCGGAACTCGCGGTGGAGAAGCGGAAGTTGCAAAGCATCTCGGCAGAACCCGGCACCACGTTCTCCGCACCGGTCCCGGCGTTCAGGTTGGAAACCTGAAAGCTCGTCGGCGGGAAGAATTCATTGCCGTTATCCCAGCTGGTGGCGGCAATCTCGGCCAGCGCCGGGGCCAGAAGATGGATCGGATTGCGTACCTGCTCCGGGTACGCGACATGGCCCTGCACGCCCCGCACGGTGAGCCTGGCTGAAAGCGATCCGCGCCGGCCGACCCTGACCATGTCGCCGAGCGCCGCGGCGGAGGAGGGCTCGCCGATGATGCAATAGTCGATCGACTCGCCGCGCTTCTTCAAGAGCTCAACCACTTTCACCGTGCCGTCGACCGAAGGGCCTTCCTCGTCGGAGGTGAGCAGGAGCGCGATCGATCCGGCGTGCTGCGGACGTTCCTGTACGAACGCCTCGGCGGCGACGACAAATGCCGCGATCGAGGACTTCATGTCGGCGGCGCCGCGCCCGTACAGCCGCCCGTCCCGGATCGTGGGCGTGAACGGGTCGCTCAGCCACTCGGTGGGCGGTCCGGTCGGCACAACGTCGGTATGCCCGGCAAAGCACAACAGGGGCCGCGCGGTGCCGCGCCGCGCCCAGAGATTGGTGACGCTGCCGCAACGCACCGGCTGGCACTGAAAGCCCGCCGCTGCCAGGCGGGTGGCGAGGAATTCCTGGCAGCCGGCGTCCTCGGGCGTGACCGAGCGCCGGCGAATCAGTTCCTGCGCGAGTTCGAGCGCTCCTTGCAAAGCGCGCCCGTCAGGTGGTGACGTCGATCTTGAAGTCGCTGAAGGAGGCACCGCCGCCGCCCGTGGCGGACAGAGCGGCCTCCTTCTTGTCGTCCGTCTTTTGGCCGGCCGGCGCGGGCGTCACCTGGCCGGACGAAATCTCGCCGGCGGTCGCCTGGTTGATCAGCCACAGCATGTTGGTGGCCGAGTCGGCGTTCGCCATGCACTCGTCCTGCGTGATCAGCCCTTCCATGAACATCTTGAACAGCGATTGCTCGAAGGTCTGCGATCCGGGCGCCATGCTTTTTTCCATCGCGTCCTTGATTTCGTTGATGTCGCCCTTCTCGATCAGCTCCGAGACGTGGCGCGTATTGAGCAGCACTTCGACGGCCGCCCTGCGGCTCCCGGACTTGGTGCGCACCAGGCGCTGCGAGATGATCGCCTGCAGCGCCGCCGACAGGTCCAGCAGCAGCGTCGGCCGGTTCTCCAGCGGATAGAAGCTGATGATCCGGTTCATGGCGTGGTAGCTGTTATTGGCGTGCAGAGTCGCGAGCGCGAGGTGCCCGGACTGCGCGTAGGCGAGCGCCATTCCCATGGTCTGCTTGTCGCGGATCTCGCCGATCAGGATGCAGTCGGGAGCCTGGCGCAGCGCGTTCTTGAGTGCGGTCTCGAAACTCTTGGTGTCGGTGCCGACTTCGCGCTGGTTGACGATCGACTTCTTGTTCTTGAAGATGAATTCGACCGGGTCTTCCAGCGTCAGGATGTGACCGGATTTCTGCTGGTTGCGCAGGTCGAGCATCGCCGAGAGCGAGGTGGATTTGCCCGAGCCGGTCGCGCCGACCATGAGGATCAGGCCGCGCTTCTGCAGGATCAGCTCTTTCAGCACGTCCGGCAGGCCCAGGGTGTCGAACGCGGGCACCTCGCCCGGGATGAAGCGCACCACCACCGCGGGCGTGCCTTTCTGCCGGAAGGCGCTGATCCGGAACGCGCCGACGCCTTCCAGGGCGTAGGCGGTGTTCAGCTCCATCTCCTCCTCGTATTCCTTGATCTGGCGCTCGGTCAGCACTTCATATAGCAACGTTCGGACCGCATCCGCATTCAGGACGGTCTGGTTGACGGGCATCGCGACGCCGTTGATCTTGATGTTGATCGGCGAACCGACCGACAGAAAGATGTCCGACGCCTTCTTATCGGCCATCACCTGGAACAGACGCTTCATTGCCGACATATGCGCTCTCCTTGCTGCCGCCTAGTTTAGCCGCTAATCCCCGCGCAGGAGCTCGTTCAGGCTGGTCTTGGCCCGGGTCTTGGCGTCCACACGCTTGACGATCACGACGCAGTACAGGCCGTAGCGGCCGTCCGGCGAGGGCAGGGTGCCCGGCACCACGACCGAACCGGAAGGCACGCGGCCGTAGAGGATCTCGCCGCTCGCGCGGTCGAAAATCCTGGTGCTGGCGCCGATGTAGACCCCCATCGAGAGCACGCTGTTCTCCTCGACGATCACGCCTTCGACGACTTCAGAGCGTGCGCCGATGAAGCAGTTGTCCTCGATGATCACCGGCCCGGCCTGCACCGGTTCGAGTACGCCGCCGATGCCGACGCCGCCGGACAGATGCACGTTCCTGCCGATCTGGGCGCAGGACCCGACCGTGGCCCAGGTGTCCACCATCGTGCCCTCGTCCACGTAGGCGCCGATGTTGACGTAGGAGGGCATGAGGACGACGTTCTTTGCAATATAGGCGCCGCGACGCGCCATCGCCGGCGGCACGACACGCACACCCCCTTTGTCAAAATCAAATGAAGTGAACTTCGAGGAAACCTTGTCGTAATAGCGGGTGGCACCGCCCTCCATGACCCTGTTGTCATCGAGGCGGAACGAGAGCAGCACCGCCTTCTTGATCCACTGGTGCGTGATCCAGGCGCCGCCGGCTTTCTCGGCGACGCGCAGTTTTCCGCAGTCGAGCCCGGCGATGACTTCCTCGACTGCAGTGCGCAGGGTGTTGGGCGCCGAGGCGGGGCTGAGCGAGGCGCGGCCTTCCCAGGCCTGCTCGATCGTTTTCTTGATGGAATCCATTGCTCCTCAGAGTCTGGCGGCGAATTCGCCGATCCGTTCCAGCGCCTCGACGCACTCGCCAAGCGCTGCAACCAGCGCGACGCGGACGTGGTTTTTGCCCGGATTTTCCCCGTGCGCATCGCGCGCGAGGAAGCTGCCCGGCAGGACCAGTACATTATAGTCACGCTGCAGTCCCAGGGCGAACTCGCGGTCGTCGATTGGCGTCTGAATCCACAGGTAGAACCCGCCTTCAGGTCTTTCCGTCTTCAAAGGATTTTGAATCAAAGGCAAAACGGCCGCGTATTTCTCAGCGTACAGGCGCCGGTTTTCGCGCACATGGGTCTCGTCGTTCCAGGCGGCAATCGAGGCGCGCTGCACCGCCAAGCTCATGGCCGAACCGTGATACGTGCGGTAGAGGAGGAATTGCTTGAGCAGCGCCGCGTCGCCGGCGACGAATCCGGAGCGCATTCCGGGCGCATTCGAGCGCTTGGACAGGCTGGAGAAGACGACCAGGCGCCTGAAGTCGGCGCGGCCGAGCTGGCGTGCCGCATCGAGTGCGCCCAGCGGCGGCCTGGATTCATCGCAGTAGATCTCGGAATAGCACTCGTCGGAGGCGATCACGAAGTCGTGGCGGTCTGAAAGCTCGAATAGTTCGTGCCATTCCTCGAGCTGCATCACCCTGCCGGTCGGGTTGGCCGGTGAGCAGGTGTAGGCGAGCTGCACCCCGGACCAGTCGATCTGCCCGAATCGCATGCCGCTGTTGAGGAATGTCGGCGTCGCGCCGGCGAGCAGCGCGGCGCCTTCGTAGATCTGGTAGAACGGGTTCGGGGAAACCACCCGCGCATTTCCCGCGGCCGGATCGATCACGGCCTGCGCGAACGCGAACAGCGCCTCCCGGCTGCCGTTGGCAGGCAGGACCTGCGTGTCCGGGTCGAGCGCAGACAGCGCGTAGCGGCGCCTGGCCCAGGCCGCGATCGCTGCGCGCAGCTCGGGAATCCCCGCGGTGCGCGGATAGGCCGATAGTCCGTCGAGCGCGGCGGCGAGGGCGTCCTTCAGCAGCGCCGGGGTCGGATGTTTCGGCTCGCCGATGGACAGATCGATGGGCCGCAGCGCCGGATTCGGCCTGACGCCGGCAAGCAGGGCGCGCAGCTTGTCGAACGGGTACGTCTGCAGGCTGGCGAGGCGCGGGTTCAAGCGAAGCTCAGCCGGTTGCCTTCCAACCGCGCTTGCGGTGCTCGGCGACGACGCTGGTATGGATGCCGCCGCGCACGTTGAATTTGGCCGTCAGGCGCATGAAGCGCGGCTGCGCCGCCCGTACCAGATCGTCAAGCATCCGGTTCGTCACCGCCTCGTGAAACGCACCCTGGTTGCGGTATGACCAGACGTAGAGCTTCAGCGACTTGAGTTCCAGGCACAGGCGGTCGGGCACGTACTCGAGCGACAGGGTGGCGAAATCCGGTTGCCCGGTCAGCGGGCACAGGCAGGTGAATTCCGGAATCTCCATGCAAATCCGGTAGTCGCGGCGCGGCGACGGATTGGCGAAAGTTTGCAGACGCTTGTTTGGGCGCGAAGGCATCGAAAAAGCTCGGGATTGCGGGGGAATTCGAGCATCCGGATGGTATCATTTTCAAAATTCGAAAACGCTGCGAAAACGCTCCATTACGTGCGCCTCACCCAGGTAAAGCTTTCAGGCTTCAAGTCCTTCGTCGATCCCACATCCATCCACGTCCCCGGGCAGCTGGTCGGGATCGTCGGCCCGAATGGATGCGGCAAGTCGAACGTCATCGACGCGGTGCGCTGGGTGCTGGGCGAATCGCGCGCTTCCGCCCTGCGCGGGGACTCGATGCAGGACGTGATATTCAACGGCGCAGGCAGCCGCAACCCGCTGGCGCGCGCCAGCGTGGAGCTGATGTTCGACAACACGCTTGGCCGCGCCGCCGGGCAGTGGTCGCAATACGCCGAGGTTTCCGTCAGGCGGGTGCTGCAGCGGGACGGCGAGTCCTCCTACTACATCAACGGCACGCACGTGAGGCGGCGCGACATCACCGACATGTTCCTCGGCACGGGGCTCGGCCCGCGCGCCTACGCCATCATCGAGCAGGGCATGATCTCGCGCGTCATCGAGGCGAAGCCGGATGAATTGCGGGTCTTTCTCGAGGAGGCGGCCGGCATCTCGCGCTACAAGGAGCGGCGCAAGGAAACCGAGCACCGGCTCGCGGACACGCGCGAGAACCTGGCGCGCGTAAACGACATTCGCACCGAGCTCGGGACCCAGGTCGAGAAGCTCGAAGGGCAGGCGAAAGTCGCTTCCCGGTACAAGGAACTGCAACAGGAGCTGCAGCTGAAGCAGCACCTGCTCTGGTTCCTGCGCCGCAAGGACGCGGCTGCCGAGCGCGAGCGGCATGCGAAGGAAATCTCGAACGTCAGCAACGAGATCGAGGCCGGCACGGCGCAACTGCGGGACGTGGAAAACCGGCTCGAGACCGCGCGCGTCGCGCATTACGGCGCGGGCGATGCACTCAATGCGGCGCAGGCGGCGGTCTACGCCGCAAACGCCGAAGTCGCGCGCCATGAATCCGAGCTGCGGCATGTCGAGGAGAGCCGCAACCGCCTGGAGAGCCAGCACACCGAGCGCAGCGCGCAGCTCGCCTCCTGGCGGGAGCAGCGCTCGCAGCTGACCCAGGCGCTCCACATGTGGGCGGCGCGCTCCGGCGGCGCAAGGAAGCGCGTCGCCGACGCGCAGGGCAGCCTGGCGGCGGAGAACGCGCGCCTTCCCGAATCGGAACGGGCCTATCGCGCCCTGCAGGAGCAGTTGAACGAGTCGCGCAGCAGGCTGCTGCAGGCCGAGAGCCGGTTGCTGCTCGAACAGCAGAACGTCGCGCACCTCGAGGACAACCTGCAGTCCCTGGCCCAGCGGCGCGCGCGGCTGGACGCGGAACTGCAGTCGCTCGCCGAGCCGGATGCGGTTGGCATGAACGCCGCGAACCAACGCGTGCTGCAGCTGGACCGCGCAATTGCCGAGGCGCAGGCGGGGCT
>MEQQ01000066.1:6746-15021 GCA_001770285.1 Betaproteobacteria bacterium RBG_16_66_20 | reverse complement strand
CGGCTGGCAGCGCGGCCGCCGCAGAAGCCCGGGCCGGGGCGAGCCGGGAGCACACGGCGGCGGACGCCCAGCTCGCGACCCTGAAGCAGGTCCAGGCCGCGGCCGAGGAGGAAGCGCCGCTGCATGACTGGCTGGAACGCCACCAGCTCGCCGCGTTGCCGCGTTTCTGGCAGAAAATCCGCATCGACCACGGCTGGGAAACCGCGGTCGAGTCGGTGCTCCGCGAGCGCCTGCATGCGCTGGAGCTCGAAGACAGCGGCGCGCTCGGCGGCGACCGGCCGCCGGTGAAGGCGAGCCTGTTCGGGCCCGGTGCGGGGAGCGCGCCCGCCGCGCTGTCCGGATGTGCACCGCTCCAGAACAAAGTGCACGCGCTCGATGGCAGGCTGGCGGGTGCGCTTGCCGACTGGTTCGCCGGCGTTCATGCCGTCGAAGGGGTTCCCGGTACCGCGCTGCGCGCGGCGTTGCCCGCGGGCGCATCATTGGTGAATCGGGAGGGTGATCAGTTCACCCGGTATACGGTCAGTTTTCATGCGCCCGATCCGGCGGATGCCGGGATCCTGGCGCGCCAATCGGAGATCGATGACCTCGAAGAGCGCTGCCGTGCGCTTGCGCAGCGGGCTGAGGCGACGCGTGCGGAGGCCGCGCGCATCGAGGGCCGGCTTGCCGGGCGCATGGCGGCGCTCGAGCAGGCGAGGGACGCGGTTGGCGCGGGGCAGCAGGAGAAGCACAATGCGCAGATCGAGGCCCTCAAGCTGGGCCAGGCGCTCGAACGCTACCGGGAACGCACTGCGCAGATCCGCGATGAAATCGGGGTTCTCAGCCAGGAGGCCGAGCGTGATGACCTGCGGCTGGCGGAATCGAAGGAAGCGCTGACGCGCATCGGCGAGGAGATCCGCGGCGCCAGCGAAAAGCTGGAAACGGTGCGCGCCGGCTACGTTGCCGCCGAGACGGCGCTTGCGGAACAGCGGGTGCGGGCGCAGCAGGCCGAGCGCGAGGCCCAGGACGCGATGTTCGGAGAACGGGACGTGTCGGCGAAGATTTCCGAAATCGACAATTCCGTGCGCATGATCGATCAGCAGATCGAGCGCGCCGACGAGGAAGTCGGGCGCCTGACGGCCGAATTGGCGGTGGATCCGGTGCCGGCGGTGCGCAGCGCCCTGGCTGCTGCGGCCGAATCGAGGATGGGGTGCGAGAAGACGCTGGCCGCCGCGCGCGACACGGTCGAGGCCGCGGCCGGCGCGCTGCGTGCGCTCGAGGAACAGCGCCTGAAGATCGAGAACTCGCTTTCACCCCTGCGCGAGCGCATCAACGAGCTGCGTTTGAAGGAGCAGGCGGCGCAGATCAACCACGACCAGTACGAAATGCAGCTGCACGATGCCAGCGCGGACGAAGCCCGCCTGGCCGCCGAGTCCGAAGGCGCAGCGCGCCCCTCGGTGCTGCAGGGCGAGATCACGCGGCTCACGCAGGCGCTCAACGAGCTGGGTGCGGTAAACCTCGCCGCACTGGACGAGCTGGCGAGCGGGCGCGAGCGCAAGGGCTTCCTCGATTCGCAATCGGCGGACCTGGACGAGGCCATCACGACGCTGGAAGGCGCGATCCGGCGCATCGACCGCGAGACGCGCGAGCTGCTGCGCGAGACCTTCGACAGCGTCAACCGCCACTTCGGTTCGCTCTTCCCGGTGCTGTTCGGCGGCGGCGAGGCGAGACTGATCATGACCGGCGAGGAGATCCTGGATGCCGGCGTGCAGGTGATGGCCCAACCGCCGGGCAAGCGCAACGCCAGCATCCATCTGCTGTCGGGTGGGGAAAAAGCGCTTACCGCGATCGCGCTGGTGTTCTCGCTGTTCCAGCTCAATCCGGCGCCCTTCTGCCTGCTGGACGAGGTGGACGCGCCGCTCGACGACAGCAATACAACGCGGTTCTGCGACCTGGTGCGCAAGATGTCGGTCCAGACCCAGTTCCTGTTCATCAGCCACAACAAGATCACGATGGAAATGGCGACCCAGTTGATCGGGGTCACGATGCCCGAGTCCGGCGTCTCGCGCGTGGTCGCGGTGGACATCGACGAAGCGCTGCGCATCCGGGAGGAACTCGCCGCCTGAGCAACCCTTGGGCGGCCCTGAACGTCATGACCCGGCCATGAGCGAGCTTCAGATCGGCCTGCTTGCGATCGGCGCGCTGGTTGTGGTCGGCGTGCTCGCCTACAACCGCGTTCAGGAGCGCGGCGCAAAACGCGCCGCGCAGCTGTCTTTCCGGTCCGGACATGCGGATGTTCTGATGGAGCAGCCCGTCCCGGCAGCCGAGCGGAATCTGCTTCAAGAAACTCAGCGTCCTTCGGTGCGTGCGGCGCCGCCGGACGATGCTGCGCAGCCCGATCCAAAGGTGGACTACATCGTGGAGCTTTCGGTCGAACCGCCCGCAATGCGGCCGGACGCCCAGACCGCGCTCAAGACGCAATGGAGCGCGATCGAGCGCCGGCATGCGCGGCGCGCGCTGCTGGCGGGTTCGGCCGACGGCAGGTCATGGCGCGCCGGGCTGCAGCTGGTATCGCGCGACGGTGCCGTCGGCGAAGCCGACCTGATCGAATTCCGGTCTGCGGTGGAGACCATGGCGGCCGCCATCGGCGCCACGGTCGCCGCGCCGGAGATGCGCGCCGCGGTGGACGCGGCGCGCGCGCTCGATGATTTCTGCGCCGAGACCGACATCCAGGTCGTGGTGCATGTCCAGGGCGGCCCGTTTCCGGGCACCAAGATCCGCGCTGCGGCAGAGGCGAGCGGCCTCGCGCTGGAGGCGGACGGCAAGTTCACGCTGCGCAACGACGAACAGCGGCTGCTGTACACGCTGGGCGCGCGCGATGGCAGCGCGTTTACGGCCGCCACGATTCGCGAGGCCGCGCCCGAGGCACTCAGCCTGGCGCTCGATCTCGCGCGCACGCCCGACACGCGCCGCTCGTTCGAATCCATGATCCGCCTCGCGCACCAACTGGCCGCGGTGCTCGGCGGCAGCATGGTGGACGACAACGGCAACCTGCTCGACGAGCGCGCGATCGCCGCGATCGCGCAGCAACTCGATGCCGTGCGCGCGAGGCTGGAATCGCATGGCCTGCCGCCGGGCAGCCCGAGCGCATTGCGTTTGTTTTCCTGAATTGTGTCCAGCCACGCACGGCCGGCAGCTCGTGCCGAAGCTCTCCGCAGGGAGATCGAACGGCACAATCATCTCTACTACGTAAGAGACGCGCCCGAGATCACGGACGCCGAATACGATCGGCTGTTCCGCGAACTGGTCGATCTGGAGTCCGCTCACCCGGAGCTGGCGTCGCCCGATTCGCCGACGCAGCGCGTGGGCGCAGCCCCTTTGCCGGAGTTCGCCGAAGTCCGGCACCGCACGCCGATGCTGTCGCTGGCCAACGCCTTCGACGAAGACGAGGTGCGCGCGTTCGACCGGCGCGTGCGCGAAGCGCTGGAGATCGAGGCGGTCGAGTACGCGGCCGACCCGAAGTTCGACGGCCTTGCCGTCAGTCTGGCCTACCGCAAGGGGGTATTCGTGCAAGGCGCGACACGGGGCGATGGTGCCACCGGGGAAGATGTAACCCCGAACCTGCGCACGGTTCGCTCGCTTCCGCTGCGCCTGCCGCAAGCCCCGGATACCGAGGCGCTGGAGGTCAGAGGCGAGGTGCTTTTCTACAGGAGCGATTTCGAGAAGCTCAATGCGCGCCAGCGGCAGGCGGGGGAGAAGGAATTCGCCAATCCGCGCAATGCGGCCGCCGGCAGCCTGAGGCTGCTCGATTCGCGCATTACCGCGCAGCGGCCTCTGCGCTTCTTCGCCTACGGCACCGGCATCGCGGCCAAGGCGCGCTGGAAAACGCACTCGGATGCACTTGACCGTCTTGCCGAGTTGGGCTTTCCGGTCTGCAGGGAACGCAGCGTCGCGCAAGGCGTGGAAGGGATCTTGCAGTATTTCAGCCGCATCGGAAAGAAGCGCGATCAGCTTCCCTATGCAATCGATGGCGTGGTCTACAAGGTGAACCGCCTCGACTGGCAGGATAAGCTCGGGTTCGTCTCGCGCGCGCCGCGCTTCGCCATCGCGCACAAGTATCCGGCCGAGGAGCAGACGACTGAAGTACTGAGAATCGAGGTCCAGGTCGGCCGCAGCGGCGTGCTGACGCCCGTTGCGCGCTTGAAGCCGGTCGAGGTCGGGGGGGTCACGGTGACCAACGCCACCCTGCACAACGAGGACGATCTGCGGCGAAAAGACGTCTGGGCAGGCGATACGGTTGTGGTGCGGCGCGCCGGCGACGTCATTCCCGAAGTCGTGAGCGTCCGGGAAAAAGGGCCGCGCAGGGACCGGGACCGCTTTTCCATGCCGCACAGGTGCCCGGTGTGCGAGTCGCCGGTGATCCGCCTGCCGGGTGAAGCGGCCGCCCGCTGCACTGGCGGGCTGTATTGCCGGGCGCAGCGCAAGCAGGCGCTGCTGCATTTCGTCGGGCGGCGTGCCATGGACATCGAGGGGATCGGCGACAAGCTGGTCGAGCAGCTGGTCGACCGCGATCTGGTGCGCAGTCCGGCCGACCTCTACCGCCTGGACCGGGAGGCGCTCGCGGGGCTCGAGCGCATGGCGGAAAAGTCGGCGCAGAACGTGATCGACAGCATCCGGCGGTCGCGCCGCATGGACCTGGCCCGGTTCGTGTTTGCGCTCGGGATACCCGGCGTCGGCGAGGAGGTGGCCAAGATCCTGGCGCGCCATTTCGGATCGCTGCGCGCGCTGCTGGATGCCGACTGGCAGGCGCTGGGCACGGAGAAGGAGGCGGTGCGCAAGGACAACGCGAAGCGCAAGAAAAAGGGCGCGGCGCCGCGCGAGGTCCCGCTGGAGGGAATCGGTCCCGAGATCATGGAGAGCATCGACAAATTCGTGCACCAGCGGCACAACCGCGAGGTCATCGGCAAGCTGGTCGATCCGGTCCGCGGCGTGACGGTGACGGATGCAGCCTCGCCGAAGGGGGCACGCGCCGAAAGCATGACATTCGTGCTGACTGGTACCCTTCCGGGCATGACCAGGGACGAGGCTCGGGCGCTGATCGAAGCCCGGGGCCACAGGGTGAGCGGATCGGTGTCGAAGAAGACCGACTACCTGGTCGCGGGCGAAGAGGCGGGCAGCAAGCTCGAGCAGGCCCGAGCGCTCGGGATCCCCGTGCTCGACGAAGGCGAACTGGTGCAATTACTCGGGAAGCGATAGCCAGATGCAAAACAGAATCACCAAGGCGGTATTCCCGGTCGCGGGCATCGGCAGCCGCTTTTTGCCCGCGACCAAGGCGAGCCCCAAGGAAATGCTGCCGATCGTGGACAAGCCGCTGATCCAGTACGCGGTGGAGGAAGCGGCCGCCGCCGGCATCACCGATATGATCTTCGTGACCGGCCGAAACAAGCGCGCGATCGAGGATCATTTCGACATGAATCCGGAGCTCGAAAGCGCCCTGGAGCACAAGCGCGAATTGCTCGAGAGCGCACGCAGTGTGCTGCCGCCGGGATGCCGCTGCATCTATACCCGCCAATCGGAGCCGCTCGGCCTGGGACACGCGGTCTTGTGCGCGCAGCCGGTGGTGGGCAATGAGCCATTCGCGGTGCTGCTGGCCGACGATCTGATCGATGCGCAGCCCCCGACCCTTGCCAGCATGGCCGCCTTGTTCGAACAGGAAGGATGTTCGCTGCTCGGGGTCGAGGATATCCCGCGCGAGCAGACGGGCAGCTACGGCATCGTCAGCGTGACCGATCCGGAATCCGCGGTGATGCAGGTGCGCGCCATCGTAGAGAAGCCCGCCCAGAAGGACGCGCCATCCACGCTCGCGGTGGTAGGACGCTATGTGCTCACGCCCGCGATCTTCACGCTGCTTGCGGCGGGCAAGCCGGGCCGGGGCGGCGAGATCCAGCTGACGGATGCAATCGCGGCGCTGCTTGCGCGCGAGCGGGTGCTCGCGATGCGGCTCGGCGGCAGGCGCTACGATTGCGGCAGCAAGCTCGGCTACCTGAAGGCGACGGTCGAGCTGGGCCTGCAGCATCCGGAAGTCGGCAAGGAGTTTGCCGAGTTTCTCGCACAGCGTGGGCGCTGACCTGTCGCGGGTGGACGCCGACGTGCCAGATCCGAAGGAATCGTGGGCATTTCTCGAGAACTCCGATCCGATCTCGAGCGCCGGGGACGTCGCCTCGGCGATCGCCCGGTTGGGCGTGGAAATCGAGCGGCAGTTCAAGGACAAGTATCCGCTGGTGCTCGTCGTCATGGGCGGCGCCGTGGTGTTCGCCGGCCAGCTGCTGCCAAGGCTGCGCCTGCCGCTGGATCTCGATTACATCCACGCCACACGCTACGGAACCGGGACCACCGGCGGCGGCCTCGCGTGGCGCGTGGAGCCGCCCCGGGGCGTGCGCGGCCGGGCGGTCCTGGTGCTGGACGACATTCTCGATGGCGGCCATACGATGTGCGCGATCCGCGACCGGCTGCTGCAATTAGGCGCTGCCAGCTTTCACTGTGCCGTCTTGGTGGAAAAAATTCTGCAAAAAGAAAAACCCATCGTCGCCGATTTCGTCGGCCTCAGGATTCCGGACCGGTTCGTGTTCGGCTGCGGCATGGACGCGAAGGGATTCTGGCGCAACCTGCCCGAAATCCGCGCCATGCGCGGATCCTGATGCGGGCGATGCGGGAGGCCTGATGCTCGCGATCCTGGGCGGCAGCGGCCTGTCGCAACTCTCCAGCCTCGACCACATCCGGCGCACGACGGTCGCGACGCCCTATGGCGAGCCGTCCGGGCCGCTGGCTTTCGGCCGCGTCGGCGGCCGCGAGCTCGTGTTCCTGGCGCGGCACGGCGAGGCCCATACGATCGCGCCGCACCAGATCAACTACCGCGCCAACATCTGGGCCCTGAAGGAGGCGGGCGCGACGCAAATCGCGTCGGTCGCCACCGTGGGCGGCATCCGGCGCGAGTTCGGGCCCGGCGTGCTGGTGGTTCCCGACCAGATTCTCGACTACACCTGGGGCAGGGCGTCGACCTTTTTCGAAGGCGCGGGCGCGAAGGTTACGCATATTGATTTCACCGAGCCCTATTCGGCCGGGCTGCGCGGCAGGATTCTCGCCGCCGCCGCCGCCTGCGGCGAAGCGCTCGCCGCGCGCGCCGTCTATGCCACCACCCAGGGGCCGAGGCTCGAGACCGCGGCCGAGATCGCGCGCCTGGAGCGCGATGGCGCCGACCTGGTCGGCATGACCGGGATGCCGGAGGCGGCGCTGGCGCGCGAAGCAGGCCTCGAGTACGCGGCGCTGGCGGTGGTCGCGAACCATGCCGCCGGACGTGGCGAAAGCACGCATTCGATCTCCCTGGAGCGCATCGAAGTCGTGCTGGCACAGTCGATGGACCGCGTCCGGCGCATCCTGGTGCAGCTGGCGGCAGGATGATTCGCGAGGTCCTCAGGATGGGCGACGAGCGGCTGCTGCGCCGCGCCGTGCCGGTCGAAAGCTTCGGCACGCCCGAACTGGCCGCCTTGCTCGCCGACATGCGCGACACCATGGCGCATCTCGACGGCGCGGGACTCGCGGCGCCGCAGATCGGCATCGGCCTGCGCGTGGTGATTTTCGGCGTCCATGCCAATCCACGGTATCCGGAAGTCGAGGAAGTTCCCGACACCGTGCTCATCAATCCGGAACTCGCGCCGTTGTCGGAAGAAATCGAAGAAAGCTGGGAAGGATGCCTCTCGGTCCCAGGAATGCGCGGCTGGGTGCCGAGGTGGACCCGACTCAAGTACGCCGGGTTTGACGAACACGGCCGGCGCTTCGAGCGCAGCGTCGCTGGTTTCCACGCGCGGGTGGTGCAGCACGAATGCGACCACCTCGACGGCATCCTCTATCCGATGCGGATCCGCGACCTCGCCAAGTTCGGCTTCAACGACGCGCTGTTCCCGGGGCAGGACCTGCCCCGGGAGGAATAGCGCTCAGACCTGCAGCTCGTCCAGGAGCTGCTGTTCGAGCCTGAGCACCGCTTTCGGATCCGAGAGCGCCGGCCCCGAAACGAGAAACACGTCTTCGGCCCGGTCACCGAGCGTGTTGATCTTGGCGGAATGCAGGTTGAGATGATAATTGGAAAGCTGCCGCGCGACGCTGTAGAGCAGGCCGGGCCGGTCGCTCGCGACGATCGTCAATGAATGGTAAGTGCCGCGTTCGTCCGGGCGCAGGTCGACTGCGGGCGGGA
Source organism: Betaproteobacteria bacterium RBG_16_66_20 (assembly GCA_001770285.1). GTDB lineage: Bacteria > Pseudomonadota > Gammaproteobacteria > Burkholderiales > SG8-39 > RBG-16-66-20. Next base: position 6,797 of record MEQQ01000066.1, on the reverse strand, counting down.
TCGGAAAATGGCGTACGCGGCGCGAAACGCGGCCGCCGCGCGGCGGCGGCA
>MEQQ01000066.1:0-6738 GCA_001770285.1 Betaproteobacteria bacterium RBG_16_66_20 | reverse complement strand
CGCGCCAGCAGTTCTTCGGCCAGTTCGCTTTCGATCAATGCCATCAGGTCGCGGTAGTGCGCGCCGGGGCCTTTGCCCATCACGATGAACGTGTCGAGCGCGTAGCCGTTGCGCGTGGTGTGGATCTTGGCTTCCACGATATTGAATCCGGAGCGCTCGAAATAACCGCAGATGCGCGCGAACAGGGCTTCGCGGTCGGGCGTGTAGATCAGCACCTGCAGGCCTTCCCCGAACGGCGCCAGCCGCGCGCGCACCACCGGCACCCTGGTATCCACCCGATAGTGCAGGTTGCGCGTCTGCCAGGCGATTTCCTGGGCATCGTGGCGCAGGAAATAGGTCGTGTCCAGGTTGGCCCAGAAGCGATCCTTGACCGCATCCGAGAGCGCGTAGAGCCGGAGCAGGCGCGTCGCTTCGACCTGCTTCTCCGCGATCGCGGTGTCGAGCGCCGGTACCTCGCCCGCGAGGACGCGGCGTGCCATCCGGAACAGATCCTCCAGCAGCTTCGCCTTCCAGGCGTTCCAGACCTTGGGGCTGGTGCCGCGGATGTCGGCGACGGTCAGCAGGTACAGGGCCACCAGGCGCCGTTCGCTGCCGACCTTTGCCGCGAAGTCGCGCACCACCGCGGGGTCGTCTACATCCTGCTTCTGCGCCACCGCGGACATGGTCAGATGGTGTTCGACGAGGAACGCGACCAGTTCGGTATCCTCGCGCGCGAAGCCGTGCCGGCGGCAGAAACGCCGGGCGTCCGCGGTGCCCACCAGGGAATGGTCGCCGCCCCGGCCCTTGGCGATATCGTGGAACAACGCCGCCACGTACAGCAGCCAGCGGCGCTCGAAGCCGCTCATCAGCTGGCTGCAGAGCGGAAACTCGTGCGCGAATTCCGGCATCGTGAACCGGCGCAGGTTGCGCAACACCATCAGGATGTGCTGGTCCACCGTGTAGACGTGATACAGGTCGTGCTGCATCTGGCCGACGATGCGACCGAATTCGGGCATGTAGGCGCCGAGCACATCGTACTGGTTCATGCGGCGGAACTCGTGCACGATGCCGCGCGGTTGCTGCAGGATATGCACGAACAGCAGCTGCGCCAGCGGATCGCGGCGCAAGCGCGCGTCGAGCCTGCCGCGGGCGCGCCATAGCGCGCGCAGGGTCCCGGCGCTCATGCCGCGCAGGTCGTGGTGCTGCTGCATCAGCAGGAAGCTCTCCAGGATCGCCCTGGGCTCGCGCTCGAACAGGTCCTCGCGGCGCGCTTCGAGCAGCGTGCCGCGCGCCTGGAAGCGCTCGTTCAGGGCGCGCGGCACGGCCTGCGGCCCGGGCGCGAAGCGCGCCTCCAGGTTCTGCAGCAGGATCGTGTTCAGCTGCGTTATCGCCTTGGCGTTGCGGTAGTAGCTCTGCATCAGCCGCTCGCTCGCGCGCCGCGGCGGCTTCGCGGCGTAGCCGCATTGGATCGCAAGTGCGTCCTGATAATCGAATACGATCCGGTCCTCGCGCCTGCCCGCCAGGTAATGCAGTCTGATGCGCAGGTCCTGCAGCAGCGCCTCGTGGCGCGCGAGCCGCAAGGCTTCACCCCGCTCGAGCAGGCCGCGGCCTGCCAGGTCGCGCCAGTGCCTGCCGATGCCGCAGGCCTGCGCGATCCAGCGGATCACCTGCAGATCCCGCAGTCCTCCCGGCGCTTCCTTCAGGTTGGGTTCCAGAGCGAACGGCGTATCGCGGTGCTTGGCGTGGCGTTGTTCCTGCTCGAGCTGTTTCGCTTTCAGGAACGCTGCCGGATGGATGATTTTTTCGATCGTCCTCGCCAGGCGCCGGTAGAGCGCCGCGTTGCCCGCGAGCAAGCGCGCTTCCAGCAGCGAGGTCTCGATCGTGATGTCGGCCCGTGCGGTCTCGACGCAGGTTTCCACGGTGCGCGCGCTGTGGCCGATTTCGAGGCCGACGTCCCAGAACATGCCGATCAGCTGCTCCAGGCGTTCGCGCTCCGCGGCCGTCGGTTCGCCGCCGAGCAGGATCAGCACGTCCACGTCCGAACACGGGAACTGCTCGCCGCGGCCATAGCCGCCGGTGGCAACCAGCGCCATGGCCGGGGACGGGCAATGCGTGCGCCAGAGGTCCTGCAGCGTCCGGTCGATGAGGCGCGCGTGCGCGCGCAGCAGCCAGCCGGGCGTTCTTCCCTTGAGGTAGGCCTCGCGCAACGTTTCCCGCGCCTGCCGCAGGCTGCCGCGCCGCGCATTGATCTGCGCCGCGCGCGGCGCTTCGCTCGGAGCCACGCCGGCGGGCGTCGCGCTCATGCCGGCATCAGGCGCCGAGGCCTTGCGGCGGCGGCGTTGCCGCCGAGACGGTGAGCACTTCGTAGCCGCCCTCGGTAACGAGTACCGTGTGCTCCCATTGCGCCGACAGGCTGTGGTCCTTGGTGACAATCGTCCAGCCGTCGGCCAGCTCGCGAATGGCGGCTTTGCCCGCGTTGACCATCGGCTCGATCGTGAAGGTCATTCCGGGTTCGAGGCGCAGCCCGGTGTTGGGCTTGCCGTAATGAAGCACCTGGGGTTCCTCGTGGAATTTTCGCCCGATGCCGTGGCCGCAGAACTCCCGCACGATCGAATAGCCGTGCCGCTCGGCGTGCGTCTGGATCGCGGCGCCGATGTCGCCAAGTTGCGCGCCGGGACGCACCTGCGCGATGCCGCGCCACATGCATTCGTAGGTCACCTCCACGAGCCGGCGCGCCTGGATGCCGGGCTCGCCGATCTGGAACATGCGGCTCGAATCGCCGTGAAAGCCGTCCTTGATGACCGTAACGTCGATATTGAGGATGTCGCCCTGTTTCAGCACCCGATCGCCCGGTATCCCATGACATACCTGATGGTTCACCGAGGTGCAGATGGACTTGGGGAACGGCTTGTAGCCGGGTGGGGCGTAGTTGAGGGGCGCCGGGACGGTACCCTGGACGCCGACCATGTAGGCGTGGCACAGGTCGTTCAGCGTCCCGGTCGTGACCCCGGGCTTCACCTGCGGAGCGACGTAGTCGAGCACCTCGGCGGCGAGCCTTCCCGCCAGGCGCATCTTGCCGACCTCTTCTTGATTCTTGATGACGACTGACATCCGATAGCCGGAAAAAGGGCTGATTATGCTAGAATTTAAAGCTGGTCTGAGAATTTGTCTCAACCAAATTTCCCGCCTGGCAGCTTAGGGTGCCCCCGAAAGCGAATTGCAGGGGTCGCAGTGCGCCGGAGCGGCAGTGATCAACCCTAAACCCTGGAGTGAACATGTCGGTAACGATGCGTCAAATGCTGGAGGCGGGGGTCCATTTCGGCCATCAGACCCGCTACTGGAACCCGAAGATGGCGCCGTACATCTTCGGCCACCGCAACAAGATCCACATCATCAATCTGGAGAAGACCCTGGCGCTTTACCAGGAGGCGCTGAAATTCGTGCGCCAGCTGGCGGCGAACAAGGGCAGCATCCTGTTCGTCGGCACCAAGCGCCAGGCGCGCGAGATCGTGCATGAGGAAGCGGTACGCTGCGGCATGCCGTACGTGGACCACCGCTGGCTCGGCGGCATGCTGACCAATTTCAAGACGGTCAAGCAGTCGATCAAGCGGCTGAAGGAAATGGAAGGCATGGTGGCGGACGGCTCGCTCGAGCGCCTGTCGAAGAAGGAAGCGCTCGGCATCCAGCGCGAACTGGCCAAGCTGCAGCGCTCGCTCGGCGGCATCAAGGATCTCGCGGGCCTGCCCGACGCGCTGTTCATCATCGACGTCGGCTACCACAAGGGCGCGGTGACCGAAGCCATCAAGCTCGGCATCCCGCTGGTCGCGGTGATCGACACCAACCATAACCCGGACAAGATCGACTACGTGATCCCGGGCAACGACGATTCGAACCGGGCGATCCGGCTCTACGCGCGCGGCATGGCCGATGCGGTGCTCGAGGGCAGGTCGCAGGCGGTGGAAGAAGTCGTGGCCGCGTCGCGCGACGAATTCGTGGAAGTGAACGAAGAGGGCGGGAATTGAGAAGAGCCTGTCCGAATTTCCAAGAAAGGGGCCTCGATGGGCCCCTTTTTTCAATCTGAGGCGAGAAAGAAAGGACTGTGTACCGCATGGCTGAGATCAGCGCGAGCCTGGTGAAGGAACTGCGCGAAATGACCGGGCTTGGAATGATGGAGTGCAAGAAGGCGCTGGCCGAAGCCGGCGGCGACCTCAAGAAGGCAGAGGAACTGCTGCGCATCAAGAGCGGCGCCAAGGCCGGCAAGGCGGCGGGTCGCATCGCTGCCGAAGGCGTGATTGGCGCCTACCTGTCGCCCGACGCGAAGCTGGGCGCCCTGGTCGAACTCAATTGCGAGACCGACTTCGTGGCCAAGAACGAGGACTTTCTGGCGTTCGCAAATGCGGTGGCGAAACTCGTGGCCGGTGCCCAGCCTGCCGATCCCGCTGCCCTGGGCGCCTTGAGCCTCGATGGCACCACGGTGGAGCAGCGGCGCCAGGCGCTGGTGCAGAAAATCGGCGAAAACATCTCGATCCGGCGCTTTGCCCGCATCCAGGCGGCGGTGAGGCTGGCGCAGTATCTGCACGGCACGCGCATCGGCGTGCTGGTCGAGCTCGACGGTCCGGAGGAAGTCGGCAAGGACCTCGCCATGCATATCGCTTTTGCCAAACCGCAATACCTGAGCAAGACCGACGTGCCGGCCGATGTCGTGGCCCGCGAGCGGGACATCGCGACCGCGCGCGCGCGCGACTCGGGCAAGCCGCCCGAGATCGTGGCCAGGATGGTGGAGGGCGGCGTCAACAAGTTTCTAGGCGAGATCACCTTGCTCGGCCAGCCCTTCGTCAAGGATGACAAGCTGTCGGTCGAGAAATTGCTCGCGCTGAGGAAGGCCAGACTGCTCGGTTACCGGTTCCTCGTCGTGGGAGAGGGGATCACGAAGGCAACGACCGATTTTGCAGCTGAAGTCGCGGCGATCGTCCGGTAGCAAATGGATTGCAGAAGATGAAACCCAAGTACAAGCGCATTCTGCTCAAGCTGTCGGGCGAGGCGCTGATGGGCGAGGGCGCCTACGGCATAAGCCGCCCGACCATCGACGCGATCGTGGCCGAGATTGCCGCGGTAGGGCGCCTCGGCGTCGAGATCGGCGTCGTGATCGGCGGCGGCAACATCTTCCGCGGTGTCGCGCCAGGCGCGGCGGGCATGGACCGCGCGACCGCGGACTACATGGGAATGCTCGCCACCGTGATGAACGCGCTGGCGCTGCAGGACGCGATGCGTCAGGCCGGTGTCGCGAGCCGCGTGCAATCCGCGCTCAATATCGAACAGGTAGTGGAGCCGTATATCCGCGGCAAGGCGATCCGCTACCTGGAGGAGGGCAAGATCGTGATATTCGCCGCCGGCACCGGCAATCCCTTCTTCACCACCGATACGGCGGCGGCGTTGCGCGCGAGCGAAGTCGGCGCCGAGATCGTCCTCAAGGCCACCAAGGTGGACGGCGTGTACACTAGCGACCCGAAGAAAGACCCTGCCGCAAAGCGCTACCGGCGGGTCAGCTTCGACGAGGCGATCCAGCGCAACCTGAAGGTGATGGATGCGACCGCGTTGGCCCTTTGCCGGGACCAGCGGCTGCCGGTCAATGTGTTCAGCATCTTCAGAGCCGGCGCGCTGGGGCGCGTGGTCGCCGGAGAAGACGAAGGCACTCTGGTACACGTGTGACCGGGGACGGAGGCAGCCATGATTGCAGAGCTCAAGAAGAACACCGAAGCGAAAATGCACAAGAGCGTCGAGGCTTTCAAGACCGACCTCTCCAAGATCCGGACCGGGCGCGCGCACAGCGGCATCCTGGACCACGTAAGCGTGGACTACTACGGCGCCCAGACCCCGATCAACCAGGTTGCGAAGGTGACGCTGATCGATGCGCGCACCATCGGCGTGGCGCCCTTCGAAAAGAAACTCGGGCAGGCGATCGAGAAAGCGATCCGGGACGCCAATCTGGGCCTGAACCCGGCCGCGGCCGGAGACATGATCCGCGTGCCGATGCCGACCCTCACCGAAGAGCGCCGCAAGGAGCTGGCCAAGGTGGTGCACCGGGAAGCGGAGACGGCGCGCGTCGCGATCCGCAACCTGCGGCGCGACGCCATCCATGCGATCAAGGAAGCATTGAAAAAGAAGGAAATCTCCGAGAACGACGAGCGCCGCGCCACCGACGAGGCGCAGAAACTGACCGACCGGCATATCGCGGAAATCGACAAACTGCTCGCGCAGAAGGAAGCCGAGCTGATGGCGGTGTGAGGGCGGCCGCATGACCTACGCCAGCTCCACCATCGAAATTCCCAGGCACCGCGACGTGCCTCGCCATGTTGCGATCATCATGGACGGCAACGGGCGCTGGGCGAAGCAGCGCCACCTGCCGCGCGTTGCCGGCCACAAGCGCGGCGTCGAGGCGGTGCGCGCAATCGTGAAGTCCTGCGCCGAACGCGGCGTCGGCTTTCTCACCTTGTTCGCGTTCAGCTCCGAGAACTGGCGCCGGCCGCGCGAGGAAGTGGCGCTGCTGATGCAGCTTTTCATCGGCGCGCTCGAAAACGAGGTGCAGAAGCTGCACCGCAACGGCATCCGCCTCAAGCTGATCGGGGACCTCGGCCGTTTCGATCCGAAGATCCAGGCACTGATCGCGGCAGGCGAGCGCCTTACCGCGGCCAACCGCGGGTTGACGCTGACCATCGCGGCGAACTACGGCGGCCGCTGGGACATCCTGCAGGCGCTGTC
>MEQQ01000065.1:63334-73264 GCA_001770285.1 Betaproteobacteria bacterium RBG_16_66_20 | reverse complement strand
GTCACCGCGTGGCCATGGTGCGCGTTGCCGAACCAGGCGCCGTCCTCCAGCAGCCGCTTGAAGCCGCCGGGTGCGTAGAGGTCGCGGTACTTGACCAGCTGTTCCTGCGGCAGGCCGTCGATCACCATGACCACGACGAGCGCCGGGCCGCCCGCGGCGCGGACGCCGAGCGCGGCAAGCAGGCTCAGCAGCAGTGCGGCAAGGCGCAGAAGGTTCATCGGGCAAATATAGCAGGGTAGAATTGCAGTACTTCGCGCCGCACCGCAACACCGGAGAGATGCCCGAGTGGCCGAAGGGGGCGCCCTGCTAAGGCGTTATACGAGCTTAAACTCGTATCGAGGGTTCGAATCCCTCTCTCTCCGCCAAACACTCCAATGCGAACCGGCATCGCCCCGACGGCCGTAGCCATTCGCAAGCACGTTCGCACGCTCGCCGGCGACATCGGCGAGCGAAACGTATGGCACGCGAGCGCGCTTGCGGCGGCGGAGGACTACATCAGGCGCGAGTGGCGCTCACTGGGCTACGAGGTCGGCGCGCAGCGCTACCAAGCCAACGGCGTGGATTGCGCCAACCTCGAGGTGGTGATCCCGGGGGCGAGCAGGCCCGGCGAGATCATCCTGGTCGGCGCACACTACGACAGCGTCCAAGGCAGCCCTGGTGCCGATGACAACGCGAGCGCCGTGGCCGCGCTCCTCGAGATCGCGCGCCGGCTGCGCGGCGCCCGGCCCGCGCGAAGCTTGCGCCTGGTCGCGTTCGTAAACGAGGAGCCGCCGTTCTTCTTCGTTGGCGAAATGGGCAGCGGCGTGTACGCGAGGGCCGCGCGCGGGCGCGGCGACGATATCCGCGTCATGTTTTCGCTCGAGATGCTGGGCTGCTACAGCGACGTGCCCGGAAGCCAGAGCTATCCGCCCTTCCTGCGGCACTTCTACCCTGACCGCGGCGACTTCATCGCCTTCGTCTCGAACCTGCGCTCGCGCCGCGCGCTGAAGAGCGCCGTGACCGCTTTCCGCGCCGTGTCCGATTTTCCGTGCGAGTCGGCCGCGCTTCCCGCCTGGGTGCCGGGCGTCTCGTGGAGCGACCAGCTCAGCTTCTGGCGCGAGCGCTACGCCGGCGTGATGGTCACGGATACCGCGTTCTACCGCTACCGCTACTACCACACGGCGCTCGACACGCCCGAGAAAGTCGACTGCGCGCGCCTCGCGCGACTGACCGAAGGGCTCGCGCAGGCGTTCCTGCGGCTCGCCGATCGCGGCGTCTAGTCCGCCTTGTCTGCGGGCGGCGTGCGCGCCAGGGACAGCGGCCGGTAGAGCGAGCGCTTCTTGTACTGGTGCGATTCCATCTTGCGGATGATGTCCACCAGCATGCGCGTCGCCGCGGCGATGTAGGGACCCTTGTTCAGCATCACGCATTCGGCGCGCATCGACATGGCCGCGTCCGTGACCTCGGCGCGCGTCGGCAGGCCGGAGTGCGCCACCGAATCGAGCACCTGCGTCGCCCAGATCACGGGCAGGTGGCAGGCTTCGCCGAACCAGAGCAGCTCCTCCTGCATCTCGGCGAGCTTCTCGAAACTGAGTTCCACCGCGAGATCGCCGCGCGCGATCATCAGGCCGACCGGGTCGTGCTTGAGGGCTTCGAACAGGATGGCGGCGAGATTGCGCATTGCGCCGCGCGTTTCGAGCTTGAGGATCATCCCGAAACCCGGTTTGCCTTTCTGCTTCAGGCGCTCGCCGACCAGCGCCACGTCCTGCGGGGTGTTGACGAAGGACACGCCCACGCCGTCAGCGTGCTCGAGCGCGAACTCGAGCGCGATCTCGTCCTGCGGACCGAGTTGGCGCAGCGAAAGCGCGCTGTCCGGGAACGCGATGCCCTTGCCGGAACGCAGCCGGATCGGCGATTTCACCGCGTGCTTGACGCGGCACAGCAGGCCGTCGGAACGCTTCGCTTCCACAACGGCGATCAACCTGCCGTCGTCCAGGATCACACGCTCGCCCACCTTGACCTGGGCGAGCAGCTGCGGCTCCGGGAAGGCGAGCGCGCGCGCGGCCGGGTCCTCGCTTTGCCCGCTTGCATTCAGCAGCAGGCGGTCGCCGACATTCACGCTGAAAACCGCGGGTTGTTTGGGCATCATCCCGACCTGCCCGCGCGCGAGCTCCTTCTCGCCGCGCCGCCAGACGAGCTCCAGGCCGGGCGTCACGTAAAGCGAGCGCAGGGATTGGGCGACCACCCCGGCCGCGTCCGGGCCGACGATGACGAGCGAGCGGTCGCGCTCGCCCGAATCCGTGAAGCCGAGCACGTCCCCGGCCTCAAGCCGCGGCAGCCACTGCGGCGGGACGGGGATCTGCGCCTCGCCCGCGTGCTCGGCTACGAGCAGCACCCGGGTCGGCGTCACGGTCCGGCCGAATTGGTCCTTGCGGCGTGGCAGGTGAAGGACCGGTTGCTCCAGCTGCCGGATATCGGTGCGCAACTTGGGGCCGGGCAGGTCGACGATCACCCGGCCCTGCCTGCCATGCGCGCGCGCCCGCGCCTTGAAGGTGGCGGCGATCGCAGCCCACTCCTGCGGTGATTCGTGAGCGCCGTTGATGCGCAGGAGGTCGGCGCCTGCCTGCAGCAGTTCGTCGGACCACGCGGCCGTCGCCTCGATCGCGTCCGGGGCAGTGACCATGATGTACACGTGGCGGTCCGGTGGCCGCGGTCCGAACAGCGCATGCGTATTGTCGTGCAGGATCTTCTCCGCCTTCGCCCAGTCGAGCGCTTCGCCCGCGCCGGGCGCGGTCGCATTGCCGCCTTCGCCCGAGAGCCAGCCGCAGAGCCGCCGCAGCGTATCCCGTACATGCCCCTCGCAGCGGCCCAGCGAGGAAAGTCCGAGCGCCGCCAGATCGAGCTGCAGGCGCCGGACGTCCTTTTTGCGCAGGCCGAAGTAATGCGCGAGGTTCGTCGCGCTCAGCCGGTGCTTGGGCAGCACCGCATCGATCCTGGCGCGCTGGCGCGCCTCCTCCTCGGCGATCGCCTTTTCCAGCGCGACGAGGCTGGCGTGCAGCGCCTCCGCCTGTTTGGTCATCGGCGCGGCCGATGTCATCTGCAGCACCGGGTCGTCAGCAGGTGACGTGGAACAGGCCGATTCTCTTCCTGACTTTCGAGCGGTTGAATGCCGCGACGGCCTGCGGCGTGGGCCTGGCGACGACCGTGCAGTTCTTCTTCGCGAAATACTCGGCGGCTTCGGGAGAAAGTCGCAGATTATCCTCTTGCCCGGTGCCGAGAATCAGCTCCTGGCAGCCCTTCTCGTAAACGTACTCGGCTTCGTCCCTGGAGACGGTGTGCGAAGTGCCGTAGATCTTCTTGGAAAGCTTCTTCCTGCGCTTGCTCACCTCGCCCGAAAGGCCGATCAGGACATCGTGGTCATAGGTTTTGCCGTCGATCGTGATTTCCCCGAATTCAGTGCGGTTGATCTTCATGAGAGTCTCCTGACGGAGGTGATTGCATCGCGACGAACGCGAGCCGCAGCAGGCGGCCGCCGTTCGAAGCCGGCGATGCCGCGCCTCTACCTCTGCTTCCGCGGCGCGCGAGCGGGCGGAAGATCTTCTGGCTCTACGCTGTCCAGCGCCGGTTGGTCGCGCTGCGGGTGCTGCTTGATGCTGCGCTTCATCCGGTCGCGGAACATGGATCTAATCTAGGGATCCTGCTGCCAAGTGTCTTGACGCCGATCAAGCATCGGCGCCGCGCAGAGGTCGAGAAGCGGCTGGACCGCAAACGCGCTGCCTGACGCGGAGCCTTGACGCAGGTCAAAGGCATTTCATGGCGTTGCGGCATCCTGAATGCGGCGGCGCAAGCCGGGAGATGCGATGGAACCGGACTACGACGAAGTCGAGCTGGTGCATGTCATCAAGCCCTTCAGGCTCGTGGACGCGGAGTCCTATGAACGCGCCTACTGGCGGCGCGATGGCGTTGCGCTCGCAGCCGGCTACTACGTGGTGAGCTGGCCCTCCCGCGCCGCCAAGAGGGCATTCAACGAAGATGCGATCTTCCGCGGCCCGTTCCGGGAACGCGCGGAAGCGCTGGACAATCTGGCAGGAAATACACGGTAGCCGCGAATGCGGGTTCTCGCCGCCGACATCGGCGCCACGAACGCGCGCTTTGCGATCGTCGACGTCGAGGCGGAAGCCGCGCGCATCCGTTTCGAGCGTTCGCCGGCGACATTGCGCTCGCGTTCCTCGCCCGCGGCTAGCGGGTGTTGATCTCAGTCAAGCCATTGCAACGCAGGCCGCGTAGTCTGGTTTGAATAAGGAGGGACCGCACCATGAAAGCGAGGAAAAAGCGCGTGCCTTCGAAGGGACAGCGTCCCGCGGCCAGGCGCCCGGGTGCCGGTCAGGGGCTGGCTGAAAAGACAATGCACTCGCGGGCCAGTACCGTCCCGGCGCCTGATCTCCGGGAGCGCTGCATTGCCGAGGCGGCGTATTTGATCGCCGAGCGTGAGGGTTTTCCGCCGGGACGCGAGTTGGAGCACTGGCTGCGCGCCGAGGCCCAATTCGAGCGGCGGGCGACCGGGCGCGCGCGCCGCGGCGCCAAGAGCGGGCTGGCGTGAGCACGGTCGATGAAGAACTGGTTTCGCGCGAGCGCGCCGCTGATGCCGTTCGCCGGCAGGCGTCTTACCGCGCGCTGCTTGATGAACCTGAGCCACGCTTGGTCAGTGCGCTCACCAAGGAAACCTATGCCCTGGTGCTGGCCGGTGGCCGCGGCAGCCGGCTGAAGGCGCTCACGGAATGGCGCGCGAAGCCCGCGGTGCCGTTTGCCGGCAAGTTCCGCATCATCGATTTCACCCTCTCCAACTGTGTCAACTCGGGCGTGCGCCGCATCGGCATCGCCACGCAGTACAAGGCGCAGAGCCTGATCCGCCATCTGCAGCGCGGCTGGAGCTTTCTAGACGGCCGCTTCGGCGAGTTCATCGATATCCTGCCCGCCCAGCAGCAGGTCCAGGACCTGTGGTACCAGGGCACGGCGGACGCGGCGTTCCAGAACCTCGATGTCCTGCGCCGCGCGGGCGGCCGCTACGTGCTCGTGCTCTCGGGCGATCATGTGTACAAGATGGACTATGGCAGGCTGCTCATCTGGCACGCGGGAAAACAGGCCGACATGACGGTCGCGTGCCTCGAGGTGCCGCTCGAGGAAGCGCGCAACTTCGGGGTGATGAGCGTGGACGAACAGGCCCGCGTCACCGGCTTCGCCGAGAAGCCGGAGCAGCCGCAGCCGATTCCGGGCCGCCCCGACCGCGCGCTCGCGAGCATGGGCGTGTACGTGTTCAATGCCGATTTTCTCTACGAGCAGTTGATCCGCGACGCCGACGACGCGCGCTCCGGCCACGACTTCGGCAAGGACCTGATTCCGCACACCGTGTCGCGCTACCGCGCGTTCGCGCATCGATTCGCGGACAGCTGCGTCGGCATGACCGACCATCACCCCTACTGGCGCGACGTCGGCACGCTGGATGCGTACTGGGAAGCCAACATGGAGCTGACCAAGGTCACGCCCGAGCTCAATCTCTACGACCAAGCCTGGCCGATCTGGACCCACCAGGAGCAGCTCCCGCCCGCCAAATTCGTGTTCGACGAGGACGGGCGCCGCGGCATGGCGGTGGACTCGATGGTCTCGGGCGGCTGCATCGTGAGCGGCGCCGCGCTGCGCCGCTCGTTGCTGTTCTCGAAGGTGCGCGTGGAGGACTACGCGGTGGTGGAAGACTCGGTCGTGTTGCCGGACGTCGTCGTCGGACGCGGCGCGGTGCTCAGGCGCGCGATCGTGGACAAGCGCTGCCGGATACCGGATGGCATGACGGTCGGCGTGGACCCGGAAGAGGACCGCAAGCGCTTCTGCGTCAGCGAGCGGGGCGTCACGCTCGTCGTGCCCGAGATGCTCGGCCAGCAAGTACATCAGCTGCGCTGAGCAGAGCCGCCGCCCGGGCGCCGCCGTGCTGACCGATCAGGATATCTATCTTTTTCGCGAAGGCAGCCATGGCCGGCTCTACGAGCGGCTCGGATGCCACCTCGATCCCGGGGGCGCGGGCGCGCGCTTCGCGGTCTGGGCGCCCAATGCGCGCGCGGTCTCGGTGATCGGCGAGTGGAATGGCTGGTCGCCCGGCGCGGGCGCGCTGTCGGTGCGCTGGGACGGATCCGGTATTTGGGAAGGCTTCGTGCCCGGCGTGCGGCACGGGCAGCCGTACAAGTTCCGCATCGAGTCGCACCACGGCGGGCACGTCGCCGAGAAGGCAGACCCGTTCGCGTTCTACGCCGAAACGCCGCCGGCGACCGGCTCGCGCGCCTGGACTCTGGAATACGATTGGGGCGACGCACAATGGATGGCCGCGCGCGGCCGGCGCAACGCGCTCGACGCACCGATCTCGGTGTACGAAGTGCACGCCGGCTCCTGGCGGCGCCGCAATGGCGGCTTTCTCGGCTACCGGGAGCTGGCGCAGCAGCTCGCCGAGCACGTGCTCGAGACGGGATTCACCCACGTCGAGCTGCTGCCCGTGATGGAGCATCCGTTCTTCGGCTCCTGGGGCTATCAGACCACCGGCTATTTCGCGCCGACGGGGCGCTACGGCACGCCGCAGGACTTCATGTACCTGGTGGATCACCTGCACCAGCACGGGATCGGCGTGATCCTCGACTGGGTGCCCTCGCATTTCCCCGCCGATGCACATGGGCTCGGCTTCTTCGATGGTTCCTCGCTGTTTGAGCACGCAGATCCCAAGCAGGGTTTCCACCCGGAGTGGAATTCGAGCATCTTCAACTACGGGCGCCACGAGGTGCGCGCATTCCTGCTTTCCAGCGCCCTGTTCTGGCTCGACAGGTACCACGCCGACGCGCTGCGGGTGGATGCGGTCGCCTCGATGATCTATCTCGACTACGCGCGCAAGGAGGGGGAATGGATCCCGAACCGCTACGGCGGCAAGGAGAATCTCGAGGCGATCGAATTCCTCAAGTCGCTGAACGAGGCCGTCTACCGCGACCATCCGGATTGCATCACGATCGCCGAGGAATCCACCGCCTGGCCGATGGTGTCGCGGCCGACCTGGCTCGGCGGGCTCGGCTTCGGCATGAAATGGAACATGGGCTGGATGCACGACACGCTGAAGTTCCTCTCGCAGGATCCGGTGTCGCGCAAGTATCACCACGACCAGCTGACCTTTTCGCTGCTGTACGCGTTTCACGAGAACTTCATGCTGCCGCTTTCGCACGACGAGGTGGTGCACGGCAAGGGCTCGCTCGTCGGCAAGATGCCCGGCGACACCTGGCAGCAGTTCGCCAACCTGCGCACGCTCTACGGCTACATGTGGGGACACCCGGGAAAGAAGCTGCTCTTCATGGGCGGGGAATTCGGCCAGCGCCGCGAGTGGGCGCATGAGGAAGCGCTCGAATGGTGGGTCAGGGATCTTCCCGAGCACGGCGGGCTGCAGCGCTGGGTCGCCGACCTGAACCGGGTCTACCGCCAGGAACCCGCGCTCCACGAGGTGGATTTCTCCCGCGAGGGCTTCGAGTGGATCGACTGCAGCGACAGCGAGGCAAGCGTGGTCGCCTTCCTGCGCAAACCGCGCCACGGCGCGCCCGTGCTCGTGGCATGCAATTTCACGCCGGTGCCGCGCTCGAACTACGTGCTCGGCGTTCCACTGCCGGGGTTGTGGCACGAGCTGCTGAATAGCGATGCCGAGCACTATGGCGGTACCGGCTGGGGCAACCTCGGCGGGGTCGAGGCGGTGCCCTCGGGTGCGCACGGACGGCCATGGTCGCTAAGTCTCACGCTGCCGCCGCTCGCCACGGTGTTCCTGAAGAGCGCGCAGCGATGAGCCTACCGATCACCGCAATCTGGGCCGGGCGGCCGTACCCGTGCGGCGCGACCTGGGACGGCGAGGGGGTCAATTTCGCGGTTTTTTCCGAGCACGCCGAGAAGGTCGAGCTGTGCCTTTTCGACGCTGGCAAGCGCCACGAGCTGCAGCGCATCCCCCTGCCCGAGTGCACCGATCATATCTGGCACGGCTATCTGCCGGAGGCGCGCCCGGGCCTCGCCTACGGCTACCGCGTGCATGGGCCCTACCGCCCCGAGCAGGGGCATCGTTTCAACCCGCACAAGCTGCTGCTCGATCCGTACGCGAAGGAAATCGTCGGCGAGCTGCGCTGGAGCGACGCGCTGAATGGCTACGCCGCCGCGACCAAGCGCGGGGACCTGTCCTTCGACCGGCGCGACAGCGCCCCCTATATGCCGCGCTGCCGCGTGATCGAGCACGCGTTCACCTGGGGCGAGGACCCGCGCCCCAAGGTGCCGTGGCACGACACCGTGATCTACGAGCTGCACGTGCGCGGCTTTACGATGCGCCATCCGGGCGTGGCGCCGCCGCTGCGCGGCACCTACGCCGGCCTCGCCTCGGCCCCGGTGATCGAGCATCTCCGGCGCCTTGGCGTCACCACGGTCGAACTCATGCCGATGCACGCCTTCGTGGACGAGCGGCGGCTCGTCGAGCGAGGGCAGCGCAACTACTGGGGCTACAACACGATCGGCTATTTCGCCCCGGCAATGCGCTACTCAGCCTCCGGCAAAGTGAACGAGTTCAAGACCATGGTGAAAGCGCTGCACTCGGCCGGCATCGAGGTGGTTCTCGACGTGGTCTACAACCACACCGCGGAGGGCGACCAGCTCGGGCCGACGCTGTGCTTCCGGGGTTTGGACAATGCGAGCTATTACCGGCTGGCGGCGGACGATCCGCGCCGCTACCTAGACTACACGGGCTGCGGCAACACGCTCAACATGCAGCATCCGCGGGTGCTGCAGTTGCTCATGGACTCGCTGCGCTACTGGGCGACCGAAATGCACGTCGATGGCTTTCGCTTCGACCTCGCCTCGGCGCTTGCGCGCGAGCTGCACGAGGTGGACCGGCTGGGGGCGTTTTTCGAAGTCATCCGCCAGGACCCGGTGCTCGCGCAGGTGAAACTGATCGCCGAGCCCTGGGACCTCGGCGAGGGCGGCTACCAGGTCGGAAATTTCCCGGTCGGCTGGACCGAGTGGAACGACAAGTACCGGGACGCCGTCCGCTCCTACTGGAAAGGCGACGGCGGCCGGATCGGAGAATTGGCGCGCCGGCTTACGGGCTCCTCCGACCTGTACGGGCGCGAGGGCCGGCGCCCCAGCGCCAGCATCAACTTCATCACGTCGCACGACGGCTTCACCTTGCACGACCTGGTCTCGTACAACGACAAGCACAATGAGGCGAACGGCGAGGACAACCGCGACGGCGCGAATTACAACCTGTCCTGGAACTGCGGCGTCGAGGGCCCCAGCGAGGATCCCGGAATCCTCGCGTTGCGCGAGCGGCAGAAGCGCAACTTCCTGGCCACGCTCCTGCTGTCCGAGGGCGTGCCGATGCTTGCTGCGGGCGACGAGCTCGGCCGCACGCAGGGCGGCAACAACAACGCCTACTGCCAGGACAACGAAACGAGCTGGGTCGACTGGTCGCTCGATGCGCCCAGGCAGCGGCTGCTGGAGATGGTGCGCCTCCTGATCGACCTGCGGCGGACGCACCCGGCGTTCCGGCGGCGTGATTTCTTCTCCGGGCGGCCGATCCGCGGCGGCGGCGTCAAGGACATCCTGTGGCTCAAGTCCGATGGCCTGGAAATGACGACCGAGGAGTGGGAGCGCGAAAACGCGCGCTGCCTCGGCGTGTATCTCGCCGGTGCCGGCCTGACCGAACGCGACCGCCGCGGCCAGCAGTTGCACGATGATGACTTCCTGATGCTCTTCAGTGCGCATCAGGACGACGTCAGGTTCGTCATGCCGGCGCTGCAGGGCGATCCGTGGCGCGCGCTCCTTGATACCGCCTTCGAGAACGGCGAACCCGCGGCCACCCGCTACGCGCCCGGCGAGAGCTACGCGCTGCGCGGACGCTCGCTCGCG
>MEQQ01000065.1:63010-63291 GCA_001770285.1 Betaproteobacteria bacterium RBG_16_66_20 | reverse complement strand
CTGTATGAGCACGCCCTCGGCGGTGCTTGAGCGCCTTTGCGCGGATTGCGGTATTGCCACCGCCTATCACGACATCTGGGGGAATTGGCACCAGGTCTCCGAGGCGAGCCGGCGAGCGCTGCTCAAGGAGTTCGGGGTCGACGCGGGCACGCCCGAGCGTGCCGCGCACGCGGCCGGCGCCTTGCGCGCGGCGCGCTGGCGCGAGGCGCTTCCACCGGTACTGGCAATCGTCGAGGGCCGCGTGCCGTGGCGCGCGCGCATCCGCACCCCGCTCCCGGCCG
>MEQQ01000065.1:58181-62948 GCA_001770285.1 Betaproteobacteria bacterium RBG_16_66_20 | reverse complement strand
GCTGCACGAGATCGGGCGGGAGGACATCGACGGCATCCTCTACGCGGAGTTCGAGCTCGAGTTCGGCGCCGCGCTGCCGTCGGGGTACCACCGTTTGCAGCTCCTCGCGGCGCAGCGCGCGCTCGGCGAGACGCTGGTCGTCGCCGCGCCCGAACGCTGCTTTCGGCCGGGCCCGCTTGCCGATGGCGCCCGGCTCTGGGGTCCGGCCGTGCAGCTATACGCGCTGCGCTCGGAGCGCAACTGGGGCATCGGCGATTTCAGCGACCTCGCGCGCCTGGTGGAGGATTGGGCGGCGCTCGGTGCGGGCGTCGTCGGCTTGAACCCGCTGCATGCGCTGTTTGCGCACGACCCGGCGCATGCGAGTCCCTATAGCCCATCATCGCGCGAGCGCCTGAACCCGCTCTACCTGGATGTCGAGGCGATCGACGATTTCCGCGGCTGCGAGGAGGCGCAGCGCCTGGTGCGCGCCGCCGGGTTTCAGGCGCGGCTGGCGCGGTTGCGCGAGGCGCCGATGGTCGATTATCCCGGCGTCGCGGCGGCCAAGTCTGAAATTCTCGGGCGCATCTACGTGCACTTCCGCGAGCACCACCTTGCTGCCGCAAGTGCGCGCGGGCGCGCATTCCGCGAGTTCCAGGCGCGCGCCGGCGTGGCACTGCGCCGGCACGCGCTGTTCGAGGCGCTTCAGGCGCACTTCCATGCCGCCGATGCATCGATCTCGGGCTGGCATCGCTGGCCGCGCGAGTACCGCGATCCGGATATGGAGGCGGTCGCGCACTTCGCTGCCGAAAAGGTCGAACGGGTCGAATACTTCGAGTACCTCCAGTGGGAGGCGGAGCGCCAGTTGGCCGAGATCGGCGCGCGCTGCGCCGCGCGCGGGCTCGCGTTGGGGCTGTATCTTGATCTTGCGGTCTCGGTCCACCGGGCGGGCTCGGATGCTTGGTCGAACCTGCAGGGTTACGCGCTCGGCGCGAGCATCGGCGCGCCGCCCGACGATTTCAATCCGAACGGCCAGAACTGGGGGCTGCCGCCGCCGCGCCCCGACCGTCTACGCACAGGGCACTGCGAGATCTTTCGCCGGGCGCTCGCCCAGAACATGCGCCATGCCGGCGCGCTGCGCATCGACCACGTCATGGGGCTGATGCGCCTGTTCTGGATCCCGCCGGGCGCGACCGCGGGCGACGGCGCCTACGTGCACTACGCGTTCGACGAGCT
Source organism: Betaproteobacteria bacterium RBG_16_66_20 (assembly GCA_001770285.1). Classification (GTDB taxonomy): domain Bacteria; phylum Pseudomonadota; class Gammaproteobacteria; order Burkholderiales; family SG8-39; genus RBG-16-66-20. The sequence continues at coordinate 61,736 of MEQQ01000065.1, read as the reverse complement.
GCTCGCCATTGTCGTGCTCGAGAGCCATCGCAACCGCTGCATGGTGATCGGCGAGGACCTCGGCACGGTGCCGGACGCGGTGCGCGAAGGGCTCGCGCGCGTCGGCGCCCTGTGCTGCCGGCTGCTGTACTTCGAGCGCGATGCGCAAGGCGGGTTCAAGCCGGGCGCGGACTACCCGCGCGAGGCGCTGATCGCCGTCGGTACGCACGATCTGGCGACGCTCGCGGGATGGTGGGAGGGCCGTGACCTGCGGCTGAGGCGACAGTTCGGAATGATCGCGCAGGATGGCATCTATGAGACCCGGCTCGCCGAGCGCGCGCAGGAACGGGTGCGCCTGATGCTCGCGCTCGAGCACGCGGGGTTGCTGCCCGAGGGAACGGTCCCGGACCCTTCCGGCGCGCAGGCGCTCACCCCGGCCCTGGTCGAGGCGGTCCACGTCTTTCTGGCCGCCGCGCCCTCCCGCGTGATGATGGTGCAGATCGAGGACACGATCGGGGTGAGCGAGCAGGCCAACATGCCGGGCACGACGCTCGAGTACCCGAACTGGCGGCGCAAGCTTCCCGAAACTCTGGAGCGGCTCGCAGCCAGCGCGCGTGTCGGCGCGCTCGCGGCGAGGCTCGCGGCACTTCGCCGCCCGCCAAGCCGAGACCGTGACGGGTGATAACATTTTGTGATTATGGCGATGCGAGGCACACCCTACCGCCTTGACGTACGGCCTCGGTTGCCGCGGCGGCTCGAACGCCTGGCGCAACTCGCCGGCAACCTCTGGTACAGCTGGCACCGCCCGACGCGCAGTTTGTTCGCGCGCCTGAACTCGACCCTGTGGCAGGACGTCGGGCACAGTCCGAAGGCGCTCCTGCGAAGCATCGAGCAGAGCCGCCTGGAGGAAGCGGCGTCCGATCCCGGTTTTCTCGAGGCGTACGACCGCGCCGTCGCGGCCTACGACGCGTATCACGCCCCGGCCGGCGCGGGATTCGCGCCACCGCTCCCGGCCGGCGAATGCGTGGCGTACTTCTGCGCCGAGTTCGGCCTGCACGAGAGCCTGCCGATCTACTCGGGCGGGCTCGGGATCCTCGCCGGCGATCACTGCAAGACGGCGAGCGACCTGCGGCTCCCGTTCGTCGGCGTCGGCTTGCTCTACCGCCAAGGTTATTTTTACCAGACGATCGATATCGACGGGCACCAGAAGGCGCACTACACCGACACCGATTTCGACCTGCTGCCGATCGAACCGGTGCTGCGCGCCGACGGGCGCGAATTGCGCGTCAAGGTCGGGCTGCCCGGCCGGCCGGCGTTCTGCAGGGTCTGGCGCGCGCATCTCGGGCACGTGACGCTGTACCTGCTCGACACCGACCTCGCGGAGAACAGCGCCCCCGACCGCGACATTACGCACCAGCTCTACGGCGGCAGCGCCGGCACCCGGCTGGAGCAGGAAATCGTGCTCGGCGTCGGCGGTGTGCGGGTCCTCGCCGAACTCGCCATCGAGCCGAGCTGCTGGCACGTGAACGAGGGGCATCCGGCGTTTCTCGCTCTCGAGCGCATCCGCCGGCTCGTGAGCCGCGGGCTGGAGTTCGACGCTGCGCTCGAGGCGGTGGCCGCCAGCACCGTCTTCACGACGCATACCGCGGTGCCCGCCGGGCACGACCATTTTCCGGACCAGATGGTGCGCGTCTATATCGAGAGCGCGTTCCCGGAGCTCAAGCCGCACCTCGATGCGGCCCTCGCGCTCGGCCATTCGTCCACGACCCGGGACTTCAACATGACCGCGTTCGCGGTGCGCAGCTCGCGCGCCCAGAACGGCGTGTCGCGCATCCACGGCGGCGTCTCGAGGAGGATCTGCGCCGAGCTTTGGCCGCAGGTCGATCCCGAGGAGAACCCGCTTGGCCATATCACGAACGGCGTGCACGTGCCCACTTTCCTTTCCGACGCCTGGCACGAGGTGCTTGAGCGCTGCATCGGGCAGGACTGGCCGGAGCGGCTCTTCGACGAGCACAGCTGGCAGGCGATGCGCGCGCTCCCGGACGCGCAGTTCTGGGCCGTGCACCAGCAGCTCAAGGCGCAGATGCTGCACCTGGTGCGCTACCGCGTCACGCGGCAGCATCTGCGCTCGGATGGCTCCGAGGCGCACCTTGACCGGATCCTGAAATTCGCCGATCCCGAGAGGCCGGACGTTCTCACGATCGGTTTCGGGCGCCGGTTCGCGACCTACAAGCGCGCGACGCTGCTCTTCGACCAGTTGGACTGGCTGCGCGAAATCATGTCCGATCCACAGCGCCCGGTCCTGTTCCTGTTCGCCGGGAAGGCGCATCCCGCGGACCAGCCGGGGCAGGACCTGATTCGCCGGATCGCCGAAATGGCGCGCATGCCGGAGTTCGAGGCGAGGATCCTGCTCGTAGAGAATTATGACCTGCGCGTCGCGCGGCGCCTGGTTTCAGGCGTGGACGTGTGGCTGAACAACCCTGTGTATCCGATGGAAGCCTGCGGCACCTCCGGCATGAAGGCGGCGATCAATGGCGTGCTCAATCTGTCGGTGCTCGACGGCTGGTGGGGGGAGGGCTACAACGGTCGCAATGGCTGGGCGATCAAACCAGCGGGACAGGCGCTCGATCCGCTGCGCCGCGACGCAGAAGAGGCGCGCACGCTCTACGAGCTGTTGCAGGACCAGGTGATTCCCCTGTACTACGCCAAGACCGCCGACGGACACTCGCCCGGCTGGGTGGCGATGGCAAAGGAGTCGATGGCGACCGTGGCGCCGCGTTTCTCCTCGATGCGCATGCTGTCCGAATACATCGAGCGCTTCTACAAGCCCGCGTCGGCACGCTGGCGGCGATTCGAGGCGCAGGACTTCGGTGCCGCACGCGCGCTGGCCAAATGGAAGGCGCGCGTGCGCGCGGCCTGGAGCGGCGTGACCCTGCGGCGCAACGATCAGCCGGTTGCGAATGTCGAGTACGGCGGCAGCGTGCGTCTCGAGGTGGCCGCACGGCTGAACGGACTTGCGCCCGCAGACGTGGTGGTCGAGGCGATACTCGCCCGTCCGGGCGCGACGCACGCGGGCGAGAGCCTCGAGCGCCGGCGGTTGGTTGCGGCGCAGTCGCCGCCCGGCTCCGGCGAGAATCTCTACGCGCTCGAGTTCGCGCCGCAGTTCTGCGGCAAGATCGAATACCGGCTGCGCGCCTATCCCTGCCACGAACTGCTCGCGCATCCCTTCGAGATGGGGATGACGGTCTGGCTGTAGCGGCGGCCGTGGGGGCATGAACCGGCCGCTGCGGGCGCTGTTCGTCGCACCGGAGCTCGCTCCCTGGGTCAAGGCGGGCGGACTCGCCGAAGTTTCGCGCGACCTGCCGCGGGCGCTCGCGGATGCGGGGGCAGACGTACGCTTGCTCGTTCCCGCGTTTCCGGCGCTGCGCGCTGCATTTCCGGCGGCGCGGGAGCGAGCGCGCTTCGATGCCCCGGGCGGTTCTCTCGCAGCTGCGCGCCTGCTTGAGGCAAGCGCGACGCCGCAGATCTACCTGGTCGAATGCGACGCCTATTACGCGCGTGCCGGCGGTCCGTACG
>MEQQ01000065.1:14368-58156 GCA_001770285.1 Betaproteobacteria bacterium RBG_16_66_20 | reverse complement strand
CCGACAATCATCTGCGCTTCGGGTTGCTGTCCCGCGTTGCCGCGCTGCTCGGCAGCGCGGCGAGTCCGCTGGCCTGGCGCCCGGACATCGTGCACTGCAATGACTGGCCGTGCGGGCTCGCCCCGGCCTATCTCGCGCATGCGCGCGGCCAGCGCGCCGCGACAGTCATGACGGTGCACAATCTTGCGTACCAGGGAATCTTTCCGCGGCGCGCGCTCGAGGAACTCGCGCTGCCGCCCGGGTCGTTCGCCGCCGAAGGGCTCGAGTACCACGGCAAGCTGTCGTTCCTCAAGGCCGGGTTGCACTATGCAACCAAGCTCAGCACCGTGAGCCCGAGCTACGCGCGCGAGATTCTGCGCCCGGATCTCGGTTTCGGCCTCGACGGGCTTCTGCGGCGTCGCGCGCACGACCTCGCCGGGATTTTGAACGGCATCGATACCGATACCTGGAACCCGGCGCGCGATCCGCATCTCGTCTCGCGCTACGATGCCGCAAGCCTCGAGGCGAAACGCCCCAACAAGTCGGCGCTGCAGCTCGAACTCGGCCTGCCGCAGGATGGCGATGCGCCACTGCTCGGTATGGTCAGCCGTCTGGTAGCGCAAAAGGGCGCCGATCTGGTGATCGGGATCGCCGCCGAGATCGTGCGCGCCGGCGCGCAGATCGCCGTACTCGGCAGCGGCGAGCGCGCGATCGAAAATGCGCTGCTTGAACTGGCGCAGCGCCATTCCCGGGCGATCGCCGTGCGCATCGGTTTTTCCGAACCGCTCGCGCACCGGATCGAAGCTGGCGCGGACGTCTTTCTGATGCCCTCGCGCTTCGAACCTTGCGGCCTCAACCAGCTGTACAGCATGCGTTACGGTACGCCGCCAGTCGTACGCCGCACCGGCGGCCTCGCCGACTCGGTGGTGGACGCGGTGGCGGAGAATCAGCGTGCCGGCACCGCCACCGGGTTCGTGTTCGATGAATCGAGCCCGCGGGCGCTCCTCGGTGCGCTGCGGCGCGCGCTCGCGGCGGCGCGCGATCCGGTTGCCTGGCGCGCGATTCAACGCGCCGGAATGGCGCGCGAGGCCGGCTGGCGGCGCGCGGCGCGCGAATACCTCGAGCTGTACCGTCGCGCGCTATCCGGCGAAAAAAGCCCGTCACCCTTGAGGGGAGGCGGGCCCTAGCGGGGATCCCCGGCCGCGTCTTTTCGGCGTCTGGCCGGTCTGAGCGTCGTCCCCGTCTTCACTGCAGTACCCGGTAACCGGGCCGCTCAGCTTTCGGCGCTCGCTCGTGGACGTCTCCAAGGAGCCGAACGCAAAAAACAGACTACTACTTCGCCGGAAACGCGTCTTGCTCTGGATCAAGGATGTCGGCGCCTTGTCCCTAAACGGGGCGGCACGGACCCTTCAGCACCCAGATGCCGCGCTCCTCGCAATGCAGCAGCTCGTTGCCGCTGCACACGTACTCGCCGATGCCGAAGGCCTGGTCGTTGAAGTAGCACACGCCGGTTTCCACTTCGAGGTTTCCGGCGAGGGCCTCTTCCGTCTCGCTGTCGCGGTCGAGGATCGGCGATGTCCGGCGCTCCGGGTCGGGGGCGCCGACTTGCAAGGGATGTCCTTCTGTTTTCATCTCTGGACTCCTTTGACGGATCCCACAACGCTAGCGCGGACGGCGAGGCGGTGCTTGATCTGCCTCAACTTGACCTGTGTCAAGCAGCCCCCGGTTGGGAGGATTAGCTTGACGTTTGGCGAACGTGGATTGAGGAGCCAACGAATGGCGAAGCCCGCGAAGCGACGCCGCGTCCGGCAGGCGGTGAAGCCGCGCGCCGGCGCTCCGGATGCGAGCGGCGAGAACCCGCCAGAGCAGGGTCGCGCGCTGCTGCGGCCCGGCGAACGGGAATCGGTCGAGGATCCGCTGGAGGACTTTGCCGAAGACGAGAGCGCGCAGGACGCATGGCTGCTCGAACGGGAGGCGGAGGACATGCAGCGCGACGGCCACTAGGAGCGGTCGGCGCTCGCAGCCGCCCGCTTGCCGCCGCCATGAATGAATTCGCACCCCGGCCCGGCGACGCGCTGATCATCGTCGACGTGCAAAACGATTTCCTCCCCGGCGGCAGCCTCGCGGTTCCCGACGGCGACGCGGTGATCGCGCCGATTAACGGCTACGCGGCGCTGTTTGCGAACAACGCCCATCCCGTGTTCGCTACCCGCGACTGGCATCCAGGGGACCATTGTTCCTTCAAGTCCAGAGGCGGGCCCTGGCCGTCGCATTGCGTAGCTGAGAGCCGCGGCGCGGCGTTTCCGGCCGGGCTGGCGCTGCCGCAGGCGGCCACGGTGATCTCGAAGGCGACCGATCCCGAGCGCGATGCGTATTCGGGATTTCAGGCAACCGGGCTCGGGCGGCAACTGCGTGCCCGGGGTGTGAAGCGCGTGTTCGTAGCCGGGCTGGCGACCGACTATTGCGTGCTCGCCACGGTGAAGGACGCGCTGGCCGAAGGCTTCGAAGCGGTCGTGCTCGCCGATGCGGTGCGCGCCGTGAACGTGGCGCCGGGCGACGGCGAGCGCGCAATCGGTGAAATGCGCGCGCTCGGCGCGACGCTGGCGCAGCTGAAGGACGTCGTCGCGTGAGGCCGCTCACCGAAAGCGCGCTGCTCACCGACCTGTACCAGCTGAGCATGGTGCAGGCCTACCTCGATTCGGGGATGACGGACACCGCGGTGTTCGAGCTGTTCGTGCGCAAACTGCCGAAGGGCCGCAATTTCCTGCTGGCGGCCGGTCTGGAGCAGGTGCTCGCGCACCTTGAGGCGCTGTCGTTCACGCCGGCCGAAATCGCGTGGTTCGAGCGCGCCGGCGGCTTCAACAGCCGTTTTCTCGACTACCTGGCCGGGTTCCGCTTCACCGGCGACGTGCACGCGATGCCGGAGGGGACGGCGTTCTTTTCCAACGAACCGATCATCCGCGTCACCGCGCCGATCATGCAGGCGCAGCTCGCCGAGACACGCGTCATCAACCTGATGAACCTGGAGACCATCGTGGCGTCGAAGGCGGCGCGCTCGGTCCTCGCCGCGCCCGGCAAGTTCCTGGTCGACTTCGGGCTGCGGCGGGCGCACGGCGCGGAGGCCGGCCTGCTGGCGGCGCGCGCAGCGTATATCGCGGGCTTCGACGGCAGCTCCACGGTGCTCGCCGGCGAGCGCTTCGGCATCCCGGTGTACGGAACGATGGCGCACTCCTTCATCCAGGCGCACCAGACCGAGCGCGAGGCGTTCACGAACTTCGCGCTGTCCCGGCCGCGCGATGTCACCTTCCTGCTCGATACCTACGACACCGAGGCGGCGGCACGCAAGCTGGTGGCGATCGCGCCCGGCCTCAAGGCGCGCGGCGTCACGCTGCGCTCGGTGCGGCTCGACAGCGGCGACCTCGGCGCGCTCGCGTTCGCCGTGCGCGCGATCCTCGACGCGGGCGGCCTGAAGGAGGTCGGTATTTTCGCGAGCGGAGGTCTCGACGAACAGGAACTGGCAAGGCTGTTGGGTACCGGTGCGCCGATCGACGGCTTCGGCGTGGGTACGGCGCTCGTCGTCTCGGCCGACGCGCCCGCGCTGGATTGCGCCTACAAGCTGCAGGAATACGCCGGGCAGCCGAGGCGCAAGCGCTCGGCGGGGAAAGCCACCTGGCCCGGCAGGAAGCAGGTGTTCCGCAGCTATGACGCGGATGGGCGGATGCTGCGCGACGTGCTGACGGTCGAAGGCGACGCGCAGTCCGGCGAGCCGCTCGTGACGCAGGTGATGGCGGCCGGCAAGCGCATCGGGGCGCCCGAGCCGCTCGCCGCAGTGCGTGCGAGGGTGCGCCAGGAATTCGGGCGCCTGCCCGCGCACTTGAAGCAGCTCGAGGACAGCGCGACGCCGATGCAGGTCGAGGTCGCGCCGGCGCTGCGCGCGCTGGCGGCTGCCGTGGATCGCGTCGCGCGCTGAAGCTTCAGGGGCTCGGGGCCTTGCCGCGCGCGGGGCGCTGCAGGGTTGCGATGACCTCGTTGTCCTCCACCTGGTGGAAGTCCCGGTAGAACTGGCCGACGGCGTGGAAATCTCCGGGCGTCTCGAGGCAGATCATCTTGTCGGCGTAGGGCGCCACCTTGGCGAGACTGTCGCGTGCGGCGACCGGCACCGCGCACAGCAGGCTCGCCGGATTGCGCGCGCGTACCGAGTGCAGCGCCGCGATCATCGTGGCGCCGGTGGCGAGACCGTCGTCCACCACGATGACGACGCGGCCGGCGGGGTCGATCGGGTGCCGCGCCGGGGTGTACAGCGAGCGCCGTTTGCGCAGCAGTTCCATCTGCGCGCTTTTTTCGCGCGCCAGATAGGCCTCGTCGGCGCCGACTTCGGCCGCGTAATCGGCGACGTACGACCAGCCGGCCTCGTCGATTGCGCCCACCGCGAACTCGCCCGCGCCCGGCGCGCCCAGCTTGCGCACCAGCACTACGTCCAGTTCGCCGCCGAGGGCGTCGGCGAGCGCGCGCCCCATCGGCACGGCGCCGCGCGGTATCGCAAGCACGAGTGGATTGTTCCCTGCAAACGGCGCCAGCACTTTCGCGAGCCGGCGCGCCGCATCGATGCGGTTAGCGAACATGGAAAACTTATATACGCGCGGTTCCCGGCCGTCTTGACCTCCGTCAAGCGGTCGTCTGCCGGATGGTCCAAGCTTTCGGGCAAGGATGCATGGATGGAACGTACGCGCAAGAAGGATTCCGCCGGGCCGGCGGGTACGCCACCGCTGGTCACGGTAGCCTCCGGCGAGGTAGCGCTCGAAGGCGCGCTGGAGCTGCCGGCGGAGTGCATCGGCGTGGTGCTGTTCGCGCATGGCAGCGGCTCGAGCCGGCACTCGCCGCGCAATAATTTCGTGGCGCAGCGCCTGCGCGCCGCGGGCCTCGGCACGCTGCTCATCGACCTGCTGACCCCCGAGGAGGACGCAAACTGCGAGAGGCGGTTCGATATCGCGCTGCTCACGCAGCGGCTCTCGGACGCGGTGCGGTTCCTGCAGGAAAACGAGCGCACGGCGAAGCTGCCGGTCGGCCTGTTCGGTGCCAGCACCGGCGCGGCCGCGGCGCTCCAGGTCGCCGCGGAAATGCCGCAGGCGGTCGCCGCCGTCGTCTCGCGCGGCGGGCGCCCAGACCTCGCGGGAGACGCGGTGCTGCGCAGGGTGAGGGCGCCCACGCTGCTGATCGTCGGCGGCCACGACCACGGCGTCATCGAGCCGAACCAGGGCGCCCATGCGGCGCTTGGCTGCGTCAAGGAACTCGCGATTGTCCAGGGCGCAACGCACCTGTTCGAGGAGCGCGGCGCGCTGGACGAAGTGGGGCGCCTTGCCGCTGCGTGGTTCTCGCGACATCTGGATTGAGGCATATTGCATAATTGCATTATCTTCACGACTTGCGATGGAGCGACGTTCTTGAGCTGGAAGAAAACCGACCTCGAAAGGCTCACGGCCGCGAGCATCACCGACCAGTTGCGTAAGGCGCAGGCGCCCGCGCGCTACGGCAAGGGATCCGCGATCCCGAACCGGCGCGAGCAGCGCGCGGCCGACCGGGCGCGGGGCCTGGTGCCCTTCGCGGTAAAGCTCGACCGGGAACTGGTGAACAGAATCCGGGCGCGCGCGCAGGAGCGGCAATTGCCCCTCAATCAGCTGGTGGCGGAACTGCTCGAGGATGGCCTCAAGTAACGGGCAGGCGGCCGTTTCGGTACCATAGGGCAAGGAGAAAACCATGCCGCTGACCGAACTGAACCACTACTTCGTGCGCGCCAACGATCTCGAGCGCACCAAGGACTTCTACGTCGATGTGCTCGGCTTCGAGCTCATGCCGCGCCCCGATTTCCCCTTCCCGGGCTACTGGCTCGGCATCAACGGCAAGATCCAGGTGCACATGGGGCCGGCCGGGATCGAAAACCAGGACCTTTATTACCTCGGTACGCCGAAAAACGCGGCCACCGACAATTCCGGCGTCGTGGACCACATCGCATTCCTCGCCAGCGAGCCGGAGGAATTCATCGAACGCTTCAAGAAGCTCGGCATGACCTACCGGCCGCGCAGCCTGCCGGAGTCGGAGCTGTTCCAGCTCTTCATCAGGGACCCGAACGGCATCACCATCGAGCTCAACTTCTTCGGCGTCAAGGCGACAGCCGACTGGGGCGGCGAGGACTACTCGAAAATGCCGCGCGTGGCCGGAAATTCCCGGTGAATGCGCCGGGCAAGGTCCTGCCCAGCTTCGCCGGCGTCACCTACGAGGACGCGCTCGCAAGCGCGCGCGCGCTGGTGCCGGTATTGCGCGAGCGCGCGGCGCGCAGCGAATCGGAACGCATCACGCTGCCCGAGACGCTGGCCGATCTGCACCGCAGCGGCCTGCTTCGCATCCTGCAGCCGAAACGCTGGGGCGGAATGGAATTCGAGTTCGTCGCTTACGTGGATATTCCCTGCGAGCTCGCGCGCGGTTGCGCTTCTACCGGCTGGAACGCGGGCAATCTCATCATCCACCACTGGATGCTGGCCTTGTACGACGAGCGGGCCCAGGACGAGGTGTGGGGACGCAACCCGGACGCGCTGATCGCCTCGGGCATTGCCTATCCGCAAGGCCAGGGGCGTGCCGCGGACGGCGGATTCGTCGTCAGCGGGCGCTGGAATTTCTCGAGCGCGGTCAACATCTCCGACTGGAACATGCTCGCGGTGACCGTGCGTGAAGGAGAAGGGCGTGGCGGCGACAAGGTTATCGACCACCGCATGTGCCTGCTGCACAAGTCCGAGTACGAAGTGGTGGACGACTGGCAGGTACTCGGCATGCGAAGCACCGGGAGCATGACCGTGGTGGCGAAGGATGTGTTCGTGCCGGCGCACCGCGCGCTATGCATGTACGAGGCGCGCGGCGGCGACCGTTTCCCGGGCGCGCGCGGCAATCCCCATCCGGTCTACCGCGTTCCTCTGTCCACGCTCGGCAGCCATGGCATCGGCGGCGTCGCGGTCGGCAACGCGCAGGCCGCGCTCGAGCTCAGCATCGAGGCGGTAAAGTCGCGCAGTACCAGCTACACGGGCCTCAAGATGCGCGATTTCCAGGCGGTGCAGCTGCGGATCGGCGCCGCGGGGGCGAGAATCGACGCGGCGCGGCAGGTTCTGCGCAACGATTGCATGGAAGGGCAGGAGCTCGCCGCGCGCAACGTCATCGCCGATCCGGAGAGGAAGCTGCGCTTCAAGCGCAACCTCGCCTACGCGGTCAGCCTGTGCACCGAGGCGGTCGACATGCTGCACGCGATGGCGGGCGCGAACGGGATCTACGACGGCTACCCGATCCAGCGCATTTTCCGCGACGCGCATGCGCTCGCCGGGCACTTCAGTTTCAGCACCGACGCGCAGTTCTCGACCTGGGGGCTGGCGGCGCTGGGCGGCGAGATCGCCAACCCGACGCTTTAGGAAAGATTGGATGTCGTCCCCGCGAAAGCGGGGACTCGGCATCGATCGCTTCGAGTGTCGATTCTCGCTTAATTTCGAGCGGACGCCAGTGAAGCGGTTGTACATCCGATGGTCCGAGGATCCCTGAACAAGACAGGTCGGTACTGGCGTTGCCTCAATTTCTCGGACAGTTGCCTAGGCTGGTGAGGGCCATCTTGAAGCGGGAGTCGCTCCCCCGCAGCACGCGGTCGCGCCGACCATGTGCACCAGGTTCTGGTTGATACGGTCGTCATGTCTGATCGTGTCGTCGCTAAAGCGCGGTTCATGACGGTCTGGTGCATCGTGGTGCAAAGTGGTGTATCCTGACGCAATGCCGATCGCCGAGCGCCCCGTCCGTCAAAGCGTAAGCCTTCCTGCGCGCGTCGCGCGACGGGTGAAGTCGCTGGCGCAAACGAGCAAGACGAGCACCAGCCGCGTTATCGCCGATCTCATCGAGTCCGGGCTCGATGCCCGGGAGCAGGAAAAAAAGCGGTTCTTCGAATTCGCCGACCGCCTCTCGCGCTCCCGCGACCCGGAGGAGCAGCAACGTCTCAAGGAAGAGCTCGCCCGTATGACCTTCGGTGAGTAATGCCGAAGGTACAGTGGAGCGGGCTTCCTCCGGTGCTTCGCGAGCACCTGTTCGAGAGGCTGCGCGAGCGCAAGATCACCGCTGAAGACCTCTACCAATTGAAGGCGTGGAGGGAGTCTGAACCCGAGGCGCCGGATGGACCTTGGTACAAGGACTTCGGTTCCTTCAAGATCTGCGGCGAAGGACCCTATCCGAAGACGTTTCTGCTCCGAGGCCAAGCGGCCAAAGGAAAGAAACTCTAAACAACCGTTGGAGCGGACTTGGGGGACGGGTACCCATGTGGATTCCCGCTTTCGCGACGAAATTCCTGGGCTCCCGCTTTCGCGGGAGCGACGGGCAAATTTCAACAAACTGCTAGAGACGCAAGAGCCGGGCGGCGGTTCCGCCCTTGATCATGTCCCGCTCGGCCCCGGTCAATCCTTCGATGCGCGCTACGGTAGCGAGGGGGTCCGCGAGACCCATGTCGAAGCAGTAGTCGCTGCCGAGCAGCACCCGGTCGGCGCCGACCAGGCGCACGAGATTGGCGTTGATGCGGTCGTCATGCCCGATGGTGTCGTAGCTGAAGCGGCGCAGGTATTCGCTCGGCAGATGCCGCATGTGCTTCAGTTCCGGGCGCACCCTGGTGCCGTGATCGAGGCGTCCGATCAGCCAGGGAAACGTCCCGCCCGCGTGCGGCAGGTTGACTTCCAGTTTCGGAAACGCATCCATCACGCCGCCGAAAATCAGGCTCGCGGCCGCGACGCCGGTATCGTAGGGGTTGCCCAGCAGATTCCTGAGGTAATAGCGCGTGGTGCGCTCGCGGCCGATGGTGTCGACCGGATGCAGGTACATCGTCCAGCCGAGTTCTTCGGCTCTGGCGTAGACGTCCCAGAAGCGCTTTTCATCCAGATCGGCGCCGTTTATATTGGTCGCTACGTAAAGACCGTGCATGCCGGGCAATTTTGCGCAGCGCTCCAGTTCCTTCAGCGCGAGCTCGGGCGCCTGCATGGGTAGCATGGCGAGACCCACGAATTTCTCCGGATGGCGCAGCTGCGCCGCGCTGGCCGCATCGTTATATGCCTGCGACAGCGCCAGGCCCAGTCCCGGCGAAGCCCAGTTGACCATCGGCGCCGTGAGCGACAGCGCCTGCAGGTCCATGCCCTGCCGGCGCATGCCTTGCAGGCGCAGCTCCAGGCTGACGAACTCGTCGCTGAAGGAGTTGGTGATCCGCTCGGTGCGGATGGTGTAGCCCTTCGCGCTGCGCTCCAGCTTCGCGCCTTCCTTCGGGCCGTCTTTCTCGAACAGCTTGAGCCATTCCTCGGGATACCAGTGAGCGTGGATGTCTATCGTTCGCATGCGGGCTCGCGTATTATTGTCGTCGGGAGGAACGCGGACATTATGAAGCAGATCGGCGTGGCGATCGTCGGCACGGGCTGGTGCGGCGGAATCCGGGCCGAAACCTGCGCCGCGCATCCGCTGGTGAAAAGCCTGCACCTCGCGGAGGTGCGAGCGGAGAGACTTGAAGAAATCGCACGCAAGACCGGAGCTTCAACCTCCGTTGCGGATTACAAGAAGCTTCTTGAAAGGAAAGACATCGAGGCCGTCTTCATATCCGCGACGCCTGAAGACAGCCATTTCCCGATGGCGCGCGACTTTCTCGCCGCGGGCAAGCATGTGTTCCTCGAAAAGCCGATCGCGCTCGAGCTGTCCGAGGCGGATCAGCTGCTGAAGGCGGCAAAGGACAGGAACCTCAAATTCACCATCGGCTACTCGCAGCGCTTCAATCCGAAATTCGCCTACGTGAGGAAGTCGATCCGCGACGGCACCATCGGCAAGCCGGTGAGCGCGCTGGTCAGCCGCCACATCACGCGCAGCCTGGGCAAGAAGATCAGCGGCCGGATCAAGCTTTCGCCCGCGGCGATGGAGTCGACGCACGACCTCGATTTCGTGCTCTGGTGCCTGGAGCCGGCGCGGCCGGTGCGCGTGTATTCGCAGATCAATTATGGCGTGATGCAGGCAACCACCGGCGCCCCGATCGCCGATACGCAATGGATCACCGTCACCATGGATTCCGGCCTCGCGTTCGTGGTCGGCGGCGGCTGGACGCTGCCGCCCGGGTACCCGAATTTTTCGACCACCTGGATCGAGATGGTCGGCACCGAAGGCGCGCTGCTGGTCGACGACAGCCACCGCGACGTGGTGCTCAACACCATGGGCAAGGGAATGCAGCTGCCCATGTCGACCATGCCCGGCGAACCGGTGGAGCACACCTACGCCGGGCCGATGGCGGCCGAAACAGTGCATTTCCTGGAGGCGGTGGCGTACGACCGGCCGGTGATGGTGACGCCCGAGCATGCGCGCATGGTGATGGAGGTCTACATCGCCGCCGACCTCTCCGCCGAAAGCAACGCGCCTGTGACGCTTCCGTTCAAGAAATGGCCAGAAAAAATCCAAAGCGCATCGGCCTCGCAATCGTAGGCGCGGGCCGCGTCGGCCTGTTTCGCGGCGAGGTTGCCGCGCGCCATCCGATGGTGGACTTCATCGGGGTCGCCGATCTGAAGCCGGAAAGGCTTTCGCTGCTGAAGGAAAAAACGAAAGCCGATTTTGTCACGGCCGATTTCAGGCAATTGCTGGCGCGCCCGGAAGTGACCGCGGCGATCGTCTCGACCGACGAGCACCTGCATGTCGCGCCGATCCTGAGCGCCTTGGAACGCAAACTTTCCCTGCTGATCGAAAAGCCGCTGGCTACGGAACTCTCCGAATCGCAGAAAGTCTTGACGGCAATAACAAAATCCGGGGTGGATGCGGTGGTCGGCTATACACAGCGCTTCCGCCGCCGCTGGCTGGCGGCCAAGGAAAAGGTCCGCACCGGCCAGCTCGGCGACGTCACCCTGGTGACCTCGCGCGCATTCATGAACCGCCTGGTCGCGCTGGACAACTACAAGCGCACCAATGACCCGTCGAAGATCTCGCCGATGGTGATTTCGGGCACGCACGCGCTCGACATCGTAATGTGGATGATGGAGGCGAAGCGCCCGGTCGAAGTTTACGCGCGCTCGGTGGACAAGGCGCTGGGGCCGATCTGCAAGGGGATCGATGCGACCGCGGGAGTGTTGACATTCGAGGACGGCAGCCTTTATCACGCCGCCATCTCCTGGGCGCTGCCGATTGTCTGGCCGGGCGCGGTCTACAGCCTGGAAGTCGGCATTACCGGGACCGACGGCGTGCTCACGATCGACGACACGCACCGCGACATCGTGCTCGCGACCGACAAGTCGCAGAGCGAGGGCTATGCGCCCGACGCGGGGCGGCGGGTGGATTTTCTCGGCAGCTATCCGCCGGGCGACATGGCGCTGGGCGAGTTGCGCGGCCCGATGCGCGAGGAAACCGAGCAGTGGCTGAACCGGATATCGATGGGGCTCGCGACGCAGCACGCAACCGCGGCCGAAGCGCACCACAGGCTGATGCTGACCAAGGCGTTCGATCTTTCGGCGCGCCTCAAGCGCGCCGTTCCATTGCCGATCACTGCGGAGGAGATGTCATGAATACGCTCAGGCTTTTTCTCGTCGGACTGGTTTTGATTGCCAACTGCGCCAATGCGCAGTATCCGAATCGCCCCTTGAAGATGATCATTCCGTTCGCGCCGGGCGGGGCTTCCGACTTCGTCGGCCGCATTTTCCAGCCGCGGCTGGGCGATCTGCTCGGCCAGCAGATCGTGATCGAGAACCGCGCCGGCGCCTCGGGCAACCTGGGATTGGAAGCAGCCGCGCGCTCGGCGCCGGACGGCTACACGATCTACCTCGGCAACGTCGGCACCGTGGCGATCAATCCGGGCGTCTTTCCGAAGCTCCCCGTGAACCCGGTGAAGGATTTCGTCGCCATCACCCAGGTGGTGGACGTGCCGGGCGTTCTGGTGGCGCACCCGTCGTTCCAGGCGAACACGATCAAGGAAATGATCGCCGTCGCCAAGGCGTATCCGGGCAGGCTCAATTTCGCCTCGCCCGGAAGCGGCAGCCAGAACCGCCTGGAGATGGAACTCATCCGCAAGGCCGAGGGGCTGGATATGGTGCACATCCCCTACAAAGGCGGCGCGGGTCCCGCCGCAACCGGTCTGATTGCGGGCGAAACGCACATGATGTTCACCACGGTATCCTCGGTGCTCGGCCATATCAAGGGCGCGCGCCTGAAAGCATTGGCCGTGGTCAGCGCGAAGCGGCTCGCGCAACTGCCGGAGGTCCCGACCATGGTGGAGTCCGGATACCCCGACAGCACTTCGGGTTCCTGGCAGGGCATCTTCGTTCCCGCCGGCACCTCCAAGGAGATCGTGGATCGCCTGTACGCGGTGATGTTGCAGACCATGAAATCACCCGATGTCGCCGAGCGCCTGGCCAAGGGCGGCGTTGAAGTCGTCACCAGCGCGTCGCCGGCAGCGTTCGCCGCGTACGTCGCGGCGGAAACTCAGCGCTGGGGCAGGGTGGCAAGGGAGTCCGGCGCGACCGTCGACTGACGGCGGTCGGCAAACGTCACGGCGCTGACGTTTCTTGACGTTTCGCCGTCGGTTTCTCGCAGAGCGTCTCGCAAGCAAACGTTATGCTTCAAACGATGACGACTTTCGACGGTCCCGGCGGGAAGGAGCTTCTGGACGCGTTGATCCTCACCGCGTATCTGCTCGCGGCAGGCTTCGCCATGATCCTGCTCGCCGCCTATCACATCCACCTCAAGCGCCGCCTCGCCGAAGCCAAATTGCGCCTCGCGGATGCCGCCTTCGATTCCAGTGCCCACGGCATGATGATCGTCAATGCCGCGGGGAAGATCATGCGCGTCAATGCCGCTTTCAGCAGCATGACGCGCTACCCCGCGCATGACGCGATAGGCGCCGAAGCGCGCTTCTTCGCCTCGCCGCGGCACGACCCGACGTTCTTCGAGCGGCTGTTCCGCACGATCGAAACCCACGGCCACTGGGAGGGCGAACTGTGGGCGGTGCGCCGTACGGGCGAGGAAGACCTCTACCACATGACGGTTTCCGCGGTGCGCGACCGCGACGGGCACGCCGCCAACTACACGCTTTCCTTCATCGACATCACCGAGCGGCGCGTCGCGGAGCAGCGCATCCGCCATCTTGCGCACCACGACATGGTCACCGACCTGCCGAACCGCGCACTCCTGGCCGAGCGCACTGAGAGCGCGATCGAGCATGCGCGTCGCGACGGCCGTCCGCTTGCCCTCATGCTCGCCGACCTCGACCGTTTCAAGGACGTGAACGACTCGCTCGGCCACGCGGTGGGTGACGAGCTCCTGCGCCGCTCGGCGCGGCGCCTGCTGGCGACGTTGCGCGGCGCCGACGTCATTGGCCGGCAGGGCGGCGACGAGTTCGTCGTCCTGCTGCCGGACCTCGCCGACACCGAGGACGCGGCGCACGTGGCGACCAAGCTGATAGAGGCGATGCGCCGCCCGTTCGAACTCGGCACGCGCGAGCTCCTCGTCAGCTGTTCGATCGGCATCGCGCTCTACCCGCAGAACGGCGAGGACTTCGCGACGCTGATGCGCAACGCCGACACCGCCATGTACGCCGCGAAAGCGGCCGGGCGCAACTGCTGCCGCTTCCATTCCGCAGACATGAACCGGCGCGCGAACGAGCGCCTCGAGCTCGAGGGCGATCTGCGCCGCGCGCTGCATTCCAGCGGACTGTCAATCATGCTGCAGCCGCAGGTCCTGCTCGCGAGCGGCGCGCTTTCCGGCATGGAGGCGCTGGCGCGCTGGACCCATCCCGAACGCGGCGCGGTGAGCCCGGTGCAGTTCATCCCGGTGGCCGAGGATTGCGGCCTGATCGTGCCGCTCGGCGAATGGGTGCTGCGCGAAGCCTGTCGCGTGCGCGCCGGATGGCTCGCCGCCGGACTCGGCGAAGCGCCGATGGCGGTGAACGTTTCCGCGGTGCAGTTCCGCGACCCGGAATTCATCAATATGGTGAAGCGCGCGCTGGCCGA
This sequence comes from Betaproteobacteria bacterium RBG_16_66_20, assembly GCA_001770285.1. Taxonomy (GTDB): domain Bacteria; phylum Pseudomonadota; class Gammaproteobacteria; order Burkholderiales; family SG8-39; genus RBG-16-66-20. The sequence continues at coordinate 44,159 of MEQQ01000065.1, read as the reverse complement.
CTTCGCTTTGCCGCCGGCGCTCCTCGAGCTGGAGGTGACCGAGAGCGTCATCATGGCCGGCTTCGAGCAGGTGAAGGGCACCTTCGACGAACTCGGGCGCATGGGCCTGCGGCTTTCGATCGACGATTTCGGCACCGGCTATTCGAGCCTGAGCTATCTCAAGCGGCTGCCGGTGGACAAGCTGAAGATCGACCGTTCCTTCGTGATCGAGCTTCCCGAGGACGCGGAAAGCCGCGCCATTGCGGAGGCGGTGGTCGGTCTGGCACGCGGGCTCGACATGCAGGTCATCGCCGAAGGCGTGGAGACGCGGGCGCAGGCGGATTTCCTGCGCGATAGCGGCTGTCAGGGGGCGCAGGGCTACCTGTTCGCGAAGCCGCTTTCCGCCGCCGACTTTGCCGCGCGCTACGTCGCGGCTCCGGATTCGCCGCTCCAGCGAACGGCATGACGGCCGCCGATACGAAGCCAGGCTCGAACCCTGCCGGAAAGATGCCGCTTTCCGACGTGCAGCTGGCGGAGATAGCGGTGCTGCATGGGCTGGCAGTAGAAGGCGGGAGCGTGGTCGCGCATCTCGAGGGCGGCGCGCTCAAGTTTCTATCCAGACTGCACTTCATCGATCCGGAGCGGCGATACATGGTCGTCGCGTCGAGTGAAGACGCTGCTGCCAACGCAGCGCTGCTCGCTGTTACGCGCGTCCACTTCCGCGCCGAGGTGGGCGAGTGGTGCATCGAATTCACCGCCGCCGATCCGGAGCCGATCGTGCACGGCGGCGCGGCGGCGATCCGGCTGCGGTATCCGGAGACCATCGCCAGCCGACGGCGCCGCGCGTTCGAGCGCGCGAGCGTGCCGGCCGAGCCGCCGTTGCGGTGCATTGCCTCGGCCGAGGGCGTGCTCTACTTCGAGGCGAACATCTTCGACATCAGTCTGGGCGGCATCGGTATCCTGCAGGCCGGCCCCAATATCGCGCTGGAGGCAGGCATGGTGCTCAAGGGTTGCCGAATCGAATGCCTTGGCAGGGAGCCGCTACGCGTCGACCTGGAGGTACGCCATGCGGGGCCGGCGGCGCTTGCGGACGGTGGGCCGGCGCAACGTGCAGGGTGCAGGTTCCTGAATCTGTCGCCCGCCTCGATGGATCAAATCGAGTTGATCGCGAAAATCATCGGCAAGAAGGTCTGAACGGACAGGCTGATCAGGACGCCGCCTGTCATGGGAGGGCCGTCCGCGACACGGCGTTAGCGGACCCGGCGTTCGAGCACAGCGCAGACCGAGGCGGTATCGGATTTGCCGTAGCCCTGGGCGATTGCGGCGTCGTAGATTGCCTTGGTTGCGGAGAACAGCGGGGCGGGACTTCCGAGCTGCTTCAGAAAAGCGCCGATGATCTTCATGTCCTTCTGCCAGACCTCGCACTTCATCGTGGCGTTCCGGTAGGCGCGGCGCGCCATCATCGGGCCGCGCACCTGCAGCATGCGCGAGGATCCGGCGCCGTCGCCGAGGACTTTGACCGCGAGCGCGGGATTCAGGCCGGACCTTCGCGCCAGCACCACCGCCTCGGCGGCGGAGACGTTATGGATCGCGACCAGCAGGTTGGCGGCGAATTTCATTTTCGAGCCGTTGCCGAACTTGCCGACGAAGTAATGGCCGCGCGAGAAGCCGTTCAGGACCGGAATGGTCCTTTTGAATGCGGCAGGGTCACCGCTTCCGTAGACGATCAGGTCCTTGACCCGGGCCTGGGCGCCGGTGCCGCTCAGCGGGCAGTCGAGCAGCGTGACGCCGGCGGCGGCAAGGCGCCGGCGCGCCGCTTCCTTGACGGGGATCGGCAGCGTGCTGGTTTCCATGACGATCAGGCGGCGGTGATTTTCTCCGGAGATTTCCTTTGCAACCCCGGCAAGGGCGTCCGCCGACGGCAGGGACGTGATGAGGATGCCGCAGGAACGGGCCGCGTCGCGCGCGCTTTCGGCCACCATGCCGCCGGCCTTGCGATGCCTGCTGCGGCATGCCGCCACCGGGTCGTAGCCGACGACCTGGAAGCCCGCCCGCAACAGGTTCGCCGCCATGGCCGAGCCCATGATTCCCAGTCCCACGATTCCGACCTTTGATTTCGCCATGCCGTCTCCCTTTCACATACGCTACCATTCCTGCGCAACGCAAATCGGGCTCTGACCCCGATTTTCCGCCCAGGGAGGGGAGCATGGCATACCGTGAGACGCTGCCGCGGCGCGGCATTCCGCGCCGGCAAATGATGAAGCGCGTGGCGCGCTTCTCCAGGCTCAAGGGTTTCGACGGCGGGCTGCCCGACAGCAGGATGCCGGGCTGCGAGCGGATTCTCTACAACGTGATCGGCTTCCAGCCGCCGAAGACCGAGCGCGACGGCAAGCAGTCGCCGGTGGGCGAGAAGGCGGCGCGCATGGCGGCGATCAAGATATCCGAGGGCTTCAACCTCGGCTACTGCCGCGCGCTGCCGGGCAAGGGGCCGATGCTGCACAACCACGACACCAACGAGACCTTCATCGCCATGACCGGCACCTGGCGCGCCAGCTGGCAGAACGAGAAGGGGCGCCTGGAGCACGTGGACCTGAAGCCGCTCGACGTGATCTCGTTCCCGCCCGGCGCCTCGCGGCGCTTCATGAACGTCAGCAAGGGGCCGAAAAACCGGTTTTCCGTCCTCATGTTCGTGATCGGCGGCGATGCGCCCAGCGCCGAGTTCACCAGCGAATCGATGGACCAGCTGGAGAAAAGGGGCGTCTGGCCGGAGCGCAGGGGCAAGCCGAAGAAATGAAAGCGCCTGCCTTCGCCTATGTGAAGCCGGCTTCCCTTCCGGAAGCATTCGAGTTGCTTCAACATCCAAATGCCAAGATTCTTGCCGGCGGGCAAAGCCTGATCCCGTCGCTCAACATGCGGCTCTCGTCTCCAGAGCTGCTGGTGGACATCACGGGCCTGCCGGGTCTTTCGGAAATCAAGGTTTTGAACGGTTTTGTGAGGATAGGCACGCTCGTTACCCATACCCGTATAGAACAATCTCCTGAGATAAAGAAGCACATTCCTCTGCTCGCGCAGGCGGTGCCGCACATCGCCCACGCCGCGATCCGCAACCGCGGCACGATCGGCGGCAGCCTCGCGCTGGCCGACCCGGCCGCGGAATACCCTGCGTGCGCGGTCGCTCTTGAAGCGGTCTTCATATTGAAAAATAAAACGACAGAGCGACGCGTGAAGGCAGAGCAGTTCTTCAAAGGCCTGTTCGAGACGGATCTGAAACCCGGCGAGATCCTGACGGCCGCCGAGTTTCCCGTCGCGGGCAAGTCCGACCGGTCGGTATTCCTCGAATTGACCCGGCGCCAGGGCGACTACGCGATCATCGGACTCGCTGTCCACAACTCCAATTTCGTGTATTTCGGGGCCGGTTCGATGCCGGTTGTCGCGAAAAATGCTTCATCCAAAAAGACCTTGAAAGAAGCAAAGGCGGCACTGGCAAAGGATCTCAATCCACCGGCCGATCTGTATCACTCTTCGGCGACCAAGCTGCACCTCGCCGGCGTCCTGCTGGAGCGCGCATGGAACATGCTTACGACATAACGCTCACCGTCAACGGGACGACGGTGAGCCGGCGGGTTCCCGCGCGATTGCACCTGGTCGACTTTTTGAGAGAAGACCTTGAATTGACCGGCTCGCACGCCGGCTGCGAGCATGGCGTCTGCGGCGCCTGCACGGTGCGGGTGAACGGCGAGATCGTGCGCGGCTGCCTGATGCTCGCGGTGCAGGCGAACGGCTGCCGCGTGGACACGATCGAGGGCCTTTCGGATTCGAAGGAGCTTGCCGGGCTGCAGAAGGCCTTTCACCAGAAGAATGCGTTGCAGTGCGGCTTCTGCACGCCGGGCATGCTGATGGCGGCGCAGGATCTGCTCTTGAAGGGCAAGAAAGTTTCCAGAGAAGAAATCAGGACCCATATTTCCGGCAATTATTGCCGCTGCACCGGCTACCAGGCGATCGTCGACGCGATCGAGGAGGTCGTCAATGGGAAAGGCTGAGCTCCCGCTCCACGCGCCCGGTACCAAGCTCGACAGGGGCTACATCGGCCAGAGCGTGCCGCGGCCCAACGCGCAGCGCCTGCTGCAGGGGCGCGGTTCCTACGTCGATGATTTGAGGTTTCCCCGGCTTGCGCACGTGGTTTTCTATAGGAGCCCTCACGCGCATGCAAAGATCAAGCGTCTGGATTTTTCCAAAGGATTGAAGTCTGAGGGCGTAATCGCGATCCTCGATGGTCGAGCGGTAGCCGAATACTGCACGCCCTGGGTCGGGGTGCTCGCGCACCTCAAAGGCATCAAGTCGCCGCCGCAGCACGCGATCGCGATCGAGCGCGCCTGCTGGCAGGGCGAGGCGGTGGCGGCGGTGGTCGCGGAGACGCGCGCGCAGGCCGAGGATGCGCTGGGCCTGATCGAGGCGGAGTGGGAGGAGCTTCCTGCCGTGATCGACATGCAAGAATCCCTGGAAGGAAAAAAGATAATTCACAAGGAATTCGCCGACAACATCTGTTTTTCGCGTCAGCACGATACCGGCGGCGTGGACGAGGCGTTCGCGGCAGCCGATGTCGTCGTAGAGGAGACCTTCGAGTTCGGACGCCACACCGGGGTCTGCCTCGAGGGCCGCGCCATTCTTGCCGACTACAACGCGGCGGAGCATTCGCTGACGGTGTACCACTCGACGCAGGCGCCGCACATGATGCAGGACATCTTCTCGCGGCACCTCGGCATCCCCGAGGCGAGCGTGCGCGTGATCGCCAGGGACGTCGGCGGCTCCTTCGGCATCAAGGTGCACGTCTATCCCGACGAGATGGCGACCGCGGCGCTGTCGGTGATGCTGCGCCGGCCGGTGAAGTTCGTCGCCGACCGGCTGGAATCCTTCGCCACGGATATCCATGCGAGAGAACATAAAGTAAAAATAAAAATGGCAGTTTCAAGAACAGGCGAGATACTCGCCTTCGACCTCGACGACCTCAGCGCGATCGGGCCGTACTCGGTCTATCCGCGCACCAGCGGCATCGAGGGCAACCAGGTCGTCAACCTGACCGGCGGGCCATACAAGCACCGGAAGTACCGCGCGAAGCTGAACGTGGTCTTCACCAACAAGAATGTCACCTGCCAGTACCGCGCGGTCGGGCATCCGATCGCGGTGGCGCTGACCGAGGGCATCGTCGACAAGGCGGCGGCGAAGCTCGGCATGGACCCGGCGGAGTTCCGGCGCAAAAACCTGATCCCGGACGACGCTTATCCGTATACGTTTCCGTCAGGAATAAAGTTCGAGCGACTTTCTCACCATCAGACATTGAATAAGCTGTTGGATTTGATGTCGTACAAAAAACTGCGTGAAGAGCAAGAAGTCCTGAGAAAACAAAACATCTTCCGAGGCATCGGCCTTGCAGCGATGATCGAAGTCACCAACCCGTCGCCGGCCTTCTACGGCGTCGGCGGCGCGCGCATCTCGGCGCAGGACGGCGCCACCCTGCGCCTGGAGCCCACCGGGATGGTGACCGTGATGTGCAGCGTCACCGAGCAGGGGCAAGGCACCGAGGGGATCTTCGCGCAGATCGCGGCGAGCGCGGTGGGCGTGAGCATGGACAAGGTGCGCGTCATAACCGGCGACACCGGCGTCACGCCCTACGGCGGCGGCACCTGGGCCTCGCGCGGCGCGGGGATCGGCGGCGAGGCGGTTCTGCTCGCGGGCCGCGCCTTGCGGTCGAACATGCTGGAGATTGCATCGAAGATTCTGAATCTGGAAAAAGAAACCCTGGACATCGGGAACAATGCGATCATCGGCAAGTTGACGCAAGAGAAAAAAATGCCTCTGGAGGAACTCGGGCGCGTCGCCTACTTCCGCCCCGATACCCTGCCGATGGATTTTCAGGCCGAACTGACCGTGACGCGGCACTATACGCCGCGCCAGTACGGCTTCACCTTCACCAACGGCATCCAGGCCTCCCTCGTGGAAGTCGATCCCGACACCGGCTTCGTCAAGCTCCTGAAACACTGGTGCGTGGAGGATTCGGGCACCGTGATCAATCCGATGCTGGTGGACGAGCAGTTGCGCGGTGGCGTGGTGCAGGGCATCGGCGCGGCACTGTTCGAGGAGTGCCTCTACAGCCCGGAGGGCCAGCTGCTCAACGGCAGCATGGCGGATTACCTCGTGCCGATGAGCGGCGAGATGCCCGACATCATCTGCGCGCACGTAGAGACGCCGACCCTGCAGTCGCAGCTCGGCGCCAAGGGCGTGGGCGAAGCGGGTACCGCGGGCGCGCCGGGCGCAGTGATGAACGCGATCAACGACGCGCTCGCGCCGCTCAACGCCCGTGTCACGGCGATGCCGTTCACGCCGGAGCGCATTCTCCGGGCGCTGGCGAAAGCCTGATCCTGCCGACCATCGCGGACCCCTGGTTCTGGGCGGTTGCGGTCCCGGCCGTCACCTTGACCGGAATTTCGAAGGGCGGCCTGGGCGGCGGCGCCGGCGGCGCCGCGACCCCGCTGATGGCGCTGGTGATTCCTCCGGCGCAGGCCGCCGCGGTCATGCTGCCGGTGCTGTGCGTCATGGACCTTGCCGGGATCAAGGCCTACCTCGGCCGATGGGACCGGCGCATCATGCGCATCATCGTGCCGGCGGGCCTGATCGGCTGCGGCATCGGCGCCCTCGGCTTCCGCTGGCTGGACGACAACCTGATCCGCATCCTGCTCGGCGTCATCGCGCTCGGCTTCCTCGCCTACAGCCTCAAGCCACGCACGGTCGCGCCCGCGCCGCCCGGCGACCGGCAGGGCTGGTTCTGGGGAACGCTGTCCGGCGTGACCAGCTTCGTCGCGCACTCCGGCGGCCCGCCGCTGATGGTCTACCTGCTGCCGCAGCGGCTGGACAAGGCCGTCTTCGTCGGCACCTCTCTCGTGTTCTTCGCCTCGATGAATTACGCCAAGATCGTGCCGTACCTGTGGCTGGGCCTGTTCGACCCGCGCAACCTTGCCACCTCGCTCGTGCTGGTCCCGGTCGGGGTCGCAGGAACCTACTTCGGCGTCTGGCTGCAAAAGCGCCTGAATCCCATCGTGTTCTACCGCATCGTGTACCTGCTGCTGTTCGTCAGCGGCAGCAAGCTGCTCTATGACGGGTTGGCGGGGTTGTAAACTTGGCCATGCCCCTCAGCCACATCGAGCATTTCCTGGTGCAGACCACCGACATGGCGCGGACGCGCGACTGGTTCGTACGCGCGCTCGGCGTCGAGTTCAAGCAGCGCCAGGTCGACGACCAGGGCCTGTACCAGCTCTTCATGTTCGACCCGAACGGCATCAAGATCGAGCTCAATTACGACAGCACCGAAGCGCAAGGCCTGCACGCCGAGGTGATGGCGAGCGAGCTGCGTTCATGAGGCGGACGGCATGAGCGCGCCCATCATCGAGTGGAGCCCGCAGTACGAGGTCGGCATCCGGTTCATGGATGGCCAGCACCGGCAGATGCTCGATCTCGTCAACCGCGTCGTCGAGGGCGTCCACCAGGGCAAGGACCTGGAGGATCTGGTCAGCGTGCTGCGCGACCTGGTGCGCCTGACCGAGCACCATTTCCACGCCGAGGAGACGCGCATGGCCGAACTCGGCGCGGACGCCGATGAGCACCGCAATGAGCACCGCGATCTCATCGAGAGCCTGCGGTTCTTCACCGACCGGCTCGACGCCGACAAGGTCGGGATGTGTTCGGTATTCCTGCGCGACTGGCTGCTGCGCCACATCAACTCCACCGACCGGCCGTTCGCCGCCTTCCTGCGCGAGCGCGGCGTGACCTAGCGCGCGTGCTTGCGTGCAGCGCGGTGATGTCGCGGCCGTCCAGGCGCACCGTGCCGCTGAGCCAGCCGGTGCTAGCCGGCGAGCAGCTTCGGCAGCCAGAGCGAAAGCGCCGGGAAGGCCACGATCAGGGCGACGCGGAACAGCTCGGCGACGAAGAACGGCATCACCCCGAGGAAGGTGCGGCGCATGGGCACGTCGCGCGCCAGCGCGTTGATCACGAACACGTTCATGCCCACCGGCGGCGTGATCAGGCCCAGTTCGACCACGATCAGCGCCAGGATGCCGAACCACACCTTCAGGTCCTCCACGCTCATGCCGAAATCCATGACCGCGATCACCGGCCAGAAAAACGGGATCGCGAGCAGGATCATCGACAGGCTATCCATCAGGCAGCCGAGAAAGATCAGCGCAACGAGGAGCAGGATCAGGATCACCATCGGCGACAGGCCGGAATTCGCCATCATCGCCGCCGCCGCCTGCGGCACGCCGCCGCGCGCCATGAAGATGTTGAGCAGCTGCGCGCCGAGCAGGATCAGGTAGATCATCCCGGCGGTGGCGGCGGTGTCGAGCAGCGCCTCCTTCAGCCCGCTGATGCCGACGGAGCGGCGCGCGATGCCCACGAGCGTGACGAGAAACACGCCGATCGCGGCGGCGGGCGTCGGGTTGAACAACCCGAAGTAGATTCCGCCGATCACGCAGCCGAAGATCAGCACCACCGGTGCGACACCGATCGTCGCGGCGATGAACTCCTCGCGCGGCACGCGGTCGCCGGGCGGGCCCGACTCGGGCCTCACGCGCACGTAGATCGCGATCGTGGCAAGGAAGAACAGCACCGCGATTATCCCGGGGACGAAGGCGGCGATGAACATGGTGACGATGCTCGCCTCCACCACGATGGCGTAGACCACCAGCACGATCGAAGGCGGGATCAGGATGCCGAGCACCCCGCCCGCGGCGAGCGTCCCGGTGGCGAGCTCCGGGCTGTAGCGGTAGCGGCGCAGCTCGGGCAGCGCCACCTGGCCCATCGTCGAGGCGGTCGCGAGCGACGAGCCGCATACCGCGCCGAAGCCCGCGCAGGCGGCGATCGCCGCCATCGCCACGCCGCCGCGCATCCAGCCGAGCCATGCGTTCGCCGCGCGAAACAGGTCGCGCGACAGCCCGGCGCGCGAGGCGATGTTGCCCATCAGCACGAACATCGGCAGCACCGACAGGTCGTAGATCGAAAACTGCGAGTACGCAAGCGTCTTGAGCTGCGACAGCAGGATCGCCGGGCCGCTGAGCACGGCGATGCCCGCCGCGCCGACGAGGATCATCGCGTGCGCGATCGGCACGCGGATTGCGATCAGCGCGACCAGGGCGAACAGGCCGACGACGCCCGTGACGAAATGCGGGTCCACTGCGGTCCGCCGCTCAGCCGCGCATCAACGCACGCGCGTTTTTCACCAGCACGATGACGCAGGCAAGGACCAGCAGTAGGAGCGAGATCACCGCCGGCACGTACGCGGTCCAGATGGGGATCTTCAGGATCGCCGTGGTTTCGACGAACTGCCGGTAGTCGAGCATCCCGGCCCAGGTGCGCCAGGTGAGCACCACGCTGACGCCGAGCGCAAGCAACGCGGCCAGCACCCCGAGCGCGGCCACCGCGCGCGGCCCGGCGCCGGCGGTGAACAGATCGGCCGTGACGTTGGCATTGGTCAACTGGCAGTACGGCAGGAACGAGAATACGGCCACCGCGACCAGGATCTGGGTCAACTCGAAATCGCCCGGCAGCGGCTTGCCGAAAATGAAGCCGGTCGCGGCGCTCCAGGCGGTCAAGAGCGCAATGCCGAGCAACACGGCGCCGCCGAGCAAGGCCCACCATTCGATCAAGCGGTGGACGGGACCGGCCGGCCCCGCCCCCGCCTTGACGGGCGCCTCGCCCATCCGTTACTTGGAGTATTTGGCGATCAGCGCGCGCGCCTTCTTCACCAGCGCGTTGCCGTCGATGCCCTTCGTCTTGACCTCGTCGACCCAGCGCTGCACCACGGGCTCGAGCTTCTGCTTGAACTGTCCGAGTTCGGCTTCGCTGATCTGGATGTGCTTGTTGCCGCGCTTCGTGGCCATGCCGATGCCGCCCTCTTCCGAATCGGTCCAGACCTTGCCGACCGCGCGCCAGCGGGCTTCGCCGTTGTTCGCTTCGAATGCCTTCTGCACGTCGGGCGGCAGCTTTGCCCAGCTGTTCTTGTTCATCGAAACCTGGAACGTGGTCGTACCGAAGCGAACCTTGTTGGGCCCTTCGATCTGGAACTTGGTGACTTCGTGGAGCTTCAGCGGCGGAATGATCTCCCAGGGGACGAGCGCGCCGTCGACCACTTTTTTCGAGAGCGCCTGCGGCAGGTCGGGCACCGGCATCGACACCGCGGAAGCGCCGAGTGCCTCGATGATCCAGGCGCCGGTGCGCGTCGGAATGCGCATCTTGAGCCCCTTGAGGTCATCGGGCTTGCGCACCTCCTTGTCCGCCATGTGGATCGCCTGGCCGGCATGCACATGCAGGAACATCACCTTCACGTCCTTGAAGTCTTCCGCGATTTCGCCGCTCAGGAGCATGTCGCGCATCGCCAGGTTGGTGGCGACCGCGTTGTTGGTGTGTATGAAGGGCAACTCGAACACTTCCGAGCGCGGGAACAGGTTCGGCGTGTAGCCATTCACCGTCCAGACGATGTCGACCACGCCGTCGCGCACCTGGTTGATGAGCTCGGGCGGCTTGCCGCCGAGCGTCATGGCCGGGTAGAGCTCGATCTTGACCTTGCCTCCCGCGGCCTTCTCGACGTCTTGCGCCCACGGCGTGAGCATCTTCGTGTGCGCCGGAGCCACCGCCGGGAGCAGGTGGTGCAGCTTGAGGTTGATCGTCTGCGCGGAAGCGCTGCCCGCCAGGGCGGCGAAACCGGCGGCGACAACGAACGGAATAATGCGGCGACGCGGAATCATCGGTACGTACCTCCTCCAGTGGGAAACACCAAAATTCTAGCTTGGAATGGCGCTGCGGGGGCGTCCTATGATGGTTATTCCTCCTTGGTTGACGATGATTCGTTCACGCAACGCGGCGCTTGCGCTTCAGCCTTGCCATGGCGGCGCGGCCCTTCTCGGTCAGGAACGGCTCGACCAGCAGCTTGATCCCTTCCTCGACGTAGTCCTCCAGGGAGTAGCGGCCGCGAAGCGCCCATTGCTTCAGCGCCCAGGCGTGGGAGTACAGCACGTACTGGTAGACGAGCAGCGAGTCGTTGATCGGGCGCACGTGGCCGGCGGCGATTGCTGCGCGCAGGCAGCCCTCGAGCATCCGGTTGGTGCGGGTCTCGCCTTCCTTGATGAAGGTCCTGCGGTCCGCGCGCAGCGACTTGGTCGAGCGGTAGGTCAGCACGGTCGCATCGCGCAGCCGGTCGACGACCCGGCAATAGGCGCCGATCGCGAGGCACAGGCGCTCCAGCGGATGCTCGGCCCCCTCGATTGCCGCGGGGATCACCTTTTCGTAGGTCTCGAGGACGAGTTTCAGGGTCAGGAACAGGACGTCGTCCTTGTCCTTGAAATACTGGTAGATCAGGCCGACGCTGATCCCGGCCTCGCGGGCGATGTCCTGGATCGTGGTCAGGTAGTAACCCTGTTCGGAGAACAGCTTGGTCGCGGCCTTGACGATCTGCTCGCGGCGCTCTTCGACCAGCTTCGGATCGGCGACCGCGCTCTCGACGCTGCCGGGCGAGCTCATTTTTCGCCATCTCCCGCCAGCACTGCGCCCGCGATCACCAGCCGCTGGATCTCGCTCGTTCCCTCGTAGATCCGCAGCGCGCGGATGTCGCGGTAAAGGGTTTCGACGATCGCACCGGAGACGACGCCGGTGCCGCCGAAGAGCTGGACCGCCATGTCGATCACCTGTTGCGCCGCTTCCGTGGCATGCAGCTTCGCCATCGCCGCCTCCCGCGTCACGCGCCGCTGCAGTACGTCGCGCGTCCAGGCCGCGCGGTAGACCAGCAGCGCCGCCGTGTCCACCGCGAGCGCCATGTCCGCGATCTTGGCCTGGGTGAGCTGGAATTCGGCGAGCGGCTTGCCGAATACCGTGCGCTCGCGGCTGCGCTGCAGCGCTTCATCGAGCGCGCGGCGCGCAAGGCCGAGCGCCGCGGCGCCGACGGTGGTGCGGAACACGTCGAGCGTGCTCATCGCGATCTGGAAACCTTCGCCCGGCTCACCTAACAGCGCCGATTCCGGAACCCGGCAGGCGTCGAACACCAGCGTGGCGAGCGGGTGGGGCGCGATGGTCCTGATGCGCGCGGCGATCTCCAGGCCGGGCGTGCCGGCATCGACGATGAACGCGGACAGGCCCCGGGTGCCCTTTTCCTCGCCGCTGCGCGCGAACACGACGTAGTGATCGGCGATGCCGCCGTTCGAGATCCAGGTCTTGGTGCCGTTGAGCACGTAGCCCTGGCCGTCGCGCGCAGCGGTGGTCGCGATCGCCCCGACGTCGCTTCCTGCCTGCGGCTCGGACAGCGCGAACGCGGCGATGCGCTCGCCGCGCATCACCGCGGGAAGATAGGCCGCGCGCTGGCGCTCGTCGCCCGAGAGCGAGATCGGCCCGGTGCCCAGCCCCTGCATCGCGAACGCGAAGTCGGCGAGCGCTTCGTGCCGCGCGAGCAGGTCGCGGCTGAGCGCGAGGCTGCGCACGTCGAAGCGATCGCCGGGGGCAAGGACGCAGCAGTGATTGAGCAGCCCGGCTTGCCCCAGGCGGCGGACGATTTCGCGGCAGGCGGCGTCCACGGCGGCGCCGTCGTACTGGGCGGCGCCATCCTTGCCCCCGAGCCCGAGGCCGGCCAGCCCGCTCGCCGCGAACTGCTCCAGCTCGCGCGCCAGCCGGCGATGGCGCTCCTCGAAGAACGGCCAGCCGAGATAGCTTGCGTCGGCCATCGCGCCCCGGTCCTCAGTTGCCCTCGAACTGCGGTTTTTCCTTCTTGACGAAAGCGCGGTAGGCGCGGCCGTAGTCGCGCGTCTGCATGCAGATTGCCTGCGCCTGCGCCTCCGCCTCGATCGAATCGTCGATCCCCATGCTCCACTCCTGGTGGATGCAGCGCTTGGTCATGGCATTGGCGAAGGTCGGCCCATCGGCGAGGGATTTCGCGAGCGCCTGCGCCTGGGCGAGCAGCTCCCCGGAAGCGCAGACCTTGTTGTAGAAGCCCCAGCGCTCGGCTTCCGCGCCGTCCATCGCGCGGCCCGTATACAGCAGTTCCGCGGCGCGCCCTGCGCCGATGATCCGCGGCAGCATGTTGCAGGCGCCCATGTCCGCGCCCGCCAGGCCGACCCTGACGAACAGGAACGCCACCTTGCTCGCGGCCGTTCCGTAGCGCAGGTCGGAAGCCATGGCGAGGATCGCGCCGGCGCCGGCGCAGATGCCGTCGACCGCGCAGACGATCGGCTGCGGGCAGTTGCGCATCGCCTTCACCAGGTCGCCGGTCATGCGCGTGAAGGCGAGCAGCCCGCCCATGTCGTCGGCTTCCTGCATCGCCACCAGCGGCCCGATGATCTCGTGCACGTCGCCGCCGGAGCAGAAGTTGCCGCCGGCGCCGTTCAGCACCACGCTCTTGACCTCGTTCGCGTAGGTCAGGTTGCGGAACAGGTCGCGCAGCTCGGCGTAGGACTCGAGCGTCAGGGGATTCTTGCGCTCGGGGCGGTTGAGCGTGATCGTCGCCACCTTGCCCTCCAGCTGCCAGAGGAAGTGTTTGGGCTTGAAATTATTGAAATCCAGGCCCGCGGGCCTGAACCGGTCTTGGGTTTGCATCTGGGATTCCTCTCTGTCTGGAAGGGTAGGGTTTAGCCCGCGAGCGTCAGCCCGCCGCTCACGCTGAGCACCTGGCCGGTGACGTAGTCGGAGCGGGCGCTGGCGAAAAACAGGATCGCGTCGGCGACTTCCTGCGGCTTGCCGATGCGGCGGAACGGGATCGCCTTGACGAAGGCTTCGCGGAATTTCTCCGGCACCGCCTGCATCAGCGGCGTATCCGTGGGCCCGGGGCAGACGCAGTTGACATTGACCCCGCCCCGCGCCGCCTCGCGCGCGAGCGATTTCGTGAACGCGATCATGCCGCCCTTGGCTGCGGAGTACATGGTTTCGCCGAGGCTGCCGACGCGCCCGGCGTCGCTCGAGACATTGACGATCTTGCCGGCGCGCGCTTCCATCATCTTGGGCAGCAGCTTCTGCGTCAGGCGCACCGGGCCGGTCAGATTGACCGCCAGCACGCGCTCCCAGAACTCGGGCGTGTTCTCGACGAACGGCTGGACCTTCCCCCAGCCCGCCACGTTCGCCAGCACATCGACGCGCCCGCAGCGTTCCAGCACCTGGGCCGAAAAACGGTCGATCGACTGCGGGTCGGTGAGATCCAGCTTCATGTATTCCAGCTTCAGACCCATGCCTTCGGCTTCACGCTGCGCCGCCGCGCCGCCTTCTTCGTTGACGTCGGCGACGATCACCCGCGCGCCGGCGCGCGCCATCTCGAGCGCGGTCGCCTTGCCGATTCCGGAGGCGCCCCCGGTCACCACTGCGGTCTTGCCGTCCAGCCTCATATCGCTCATTGCAGTCTCCTAGTCATGATTCAGTGGGCTGCACCCGAGAGGAACGCGCCGACCAGCCCACGCGTCGCTTCGCTCGCGTACAGGCGGCGCGACTGGGTGAGTTCCTCGGCGTAGCCGTCGCGCGCCGGATCGTCGGCTGCCGCAATGCAGCTCTTGCAGGCAGCAAGGGCCTCGCGGGGCGATGCTGCGGCGCGGGCCGCAATGTCGGCGGCGCGCGCGGCAAGCTCGGAGCGGGGCAGCGCCCAGTGCACCAGGCCCAGCGCCTCGGCGCCGGCGCCGTCGAGCGTCTCGCCCGTGAGGATCAGCCGCAATGCGGTTGCGCGTCCCGCCAGGCGCGTGAGCCGCTGGGTGCCGCCCGCGCCGGGGACCAGGCCCAGGCGTACCTCCGGCAAGCCGATCTTCGCTTCATTGGCCGCAATGCGCAGGTCGCAGGCGAGGGCGAGCTCGAGCCCGCCGCCGAGCGCGGCGCCGCCGATCTCGGCCAGGGTCACCTGCGGCAGGGCCTCGAGCCGCGCAAAAAGCCTCTGCATTCCGGCCGCGACGTCCACCATTGATTCGACGCCCTGCGGCGAGGCGAGGCGGGCGCGCATCTCCGCCAGGTCGGCCCCGGCACAGAAGGCCTTTTGTGCGCTGCGAAGGTGCAGCAGCTGCCAGTCGCTGCGCGCCGCGAGTTGGTCCAGGCAGCGGTGGAACTCGCCCAGCCAGGCTTCGCCGATGGCGTTGACCGGCGGCCGGTCCAGGGTGAGCCGCGCCACCCCGCCGCCGACCTCGAGGCGCAGCCCGCTAGGCTCCAAGACTGAATGACTATTCACTCAAATATGAGTGTGGCCGAAGCGGCCAGGCTTGTCAAGCCCATAGCATATCGGGGAGCCCCGCGCGCGGACTTGACACCAAGATATGAATGAATGATCATTCATTTTATGCACCCGACGGCGCACGTCGACGGTTTTGCGCGCGACCATCTTCCGCCGCCGGCGCAATGGCCCGAGTTCCTGTTCGAGCTGCCCGAGCTGCAGTTTCCCGAGCGGCTCAACTGCGCCGGCCTGATCCTCGACCGGCAGGCGCTGGGCGTGCACGGCTCGCGGCCGGCGATCGTCACGCCGGGCGAGACCTGGACCTACCGGGAACTCCTTTCGCAGGCGAACCGGATCGCGCACCTCCTGGTCGAGGACATGGGCCTGGTGCCGGGCAACCGCGTGCTGCTGCGTTCGCCGAACAACCCGATGCTGGCGGCGTGCTGGTTCGCGACGCTGAAGGCGGGCGCGGTGCCGGTGCCGACGCTGCCGATGCTGCGTGCGACCGAACTGGTGCAGGTCCTGCGCAAGGCGCAGATCTCGCATGCGCTCTGCGACTCGCGGTTGCGCGAGGAGCTCGAAGCGGCGCGGTCGCAAAGCCCGATGCTGCGCTGCGTGGGCTATTTCGGCGACGCCGCCGCCGGTTCGGTCGAGTGCGCGGCGCGCGGCAAGCCCGTGGCGTTCGACAATGTGAATACGGCGGCGGACGACGTCGCGCTGATCGCCTTCACCTCGGGGACCACCGGCGTGCCCAAGGGCACGATGCATTTTCATCGCGACGTGATCGCGACCTGCGAGTGCTTCCCGCGCCACATCGTCGGGCTGCGCAGCGGCGACCTGGTAGCGGGTTCGCCGTCCATCGCCTTCACCTACGGCCTGGGCGGCCTGCTGCACTTCCCGCTGTACGCGGGCGCGGCGACGTTTCTGGTCGAGCAACACACGGCGGAAACGCTGCTCGAAACCCTGAGCCGTTCGCGCGCCAACGTGCTGTTTACCGGCCCGACCCTGTATCACGCGCTCGCCGAGCACGCCGCCGGCTACGAGCTCGGCGCTTTGCGTACCTGCATCTCGGCGGGCGAGGCGCTGCCGGTGCCGACGCGCCAGGCATGGGAGCGCGCAACCGGCGTGCAGATCATCGACGGCATCGGCTCCTCGGAAATGCTCTACATCTTCATCTCCGCGGCAGGCAAGGATATCCGGCCGGGTGCCACGGGCAAGGCGATCCCGGGATACCGCGCGGCCGTGCTGGACCAGGACGGCGAGCCGTGCGCGCCCGGCGTCATCGGCAGGCTCGCGGTGAAGGGTCCCACCGGTTGCCGTTATCTCGCCGACGAACGGCAGAAGGAATACGTCGCCAACGGCTGGAACCTGACCGGCGACGCCTACCTGGCGGACGGCGACGGCTATTACTACTATCAGTCGCGCACCGACGACATGATCATTTCGGCCGGCTACAACATCGCCGGGCCTGAAATCGAGTCGGCCCTGCTGCTGCATCCGGACGTCGTCGATTGCGCCGCGGTCGGCTGGCCGGACGAGAAGCGCGGCGCAATCGTCAAGGCCTACGTCGTTGCGCGCAAGGGGCGCGCCGCGGACGCTGCGCTCGCCAAGGAGCTGCAGGACTTCGTCAAGCAGCGCATCGCGCCCTACAAGTACCCGCGCGCCATTGAATTCGCCAGCAGCCTGCCGCGCACGGAGACCGGCAAGCTGCAGCGCTACCTGCTGCGCGCGCCGGGGGCTACAGCCTGAAACATGGGCAAAGATGTATACAACGCAGAGGTGTCCCTCTCTGAACGACTACCGGCAATCGGGCGTTTGGCGCCGGCGCTGCCCTGTAATCCCCTGTTTGAACTGACTTAGATCAAACCGGATGCGATTAGCGGCATCAAGCCACGAGATTCCCATTGTCATCCGACTTGGTGCTTTGTATACATCGTATCCAAGCAGACGCTAGGCAAGGAGGAATTCCGATGGCCGACCCGGTGGCGCTGGTACGCGACGCTTCGCTGACCGAGCGGGCAGTTCTCGGCATCCGCGATCAGGTGCTGCGCGGCAAGTTGCGGGCCGGAGAGCGCCTCACGGAGCTCGGCCTCGTAGACCTGCTCGGCGTATCGCGCACTCCCGTGCGCGCCGCACTGCAGAAGCTCGCCGAGGAAGGCCTGCTCGAGCCGACGCAGTCCAACGGCTATCTGGTGCGGAATTTCAGCGAAGCCGAAATCTTCGATGCGATCGAGGTGCGGGGAACCCTCGAAGGCCTGGCGGCACGCATCGCGGCGGAACGCGGCGTGCCGCAACCGATACTGGAACAGCTGCGGCACTGCCTGGCCGGGATCGACGCCGTGCTCGCAGGCGCCCGTCCCGGAGACGGCCACCTCGTGCGCTACAGCGAGCTCAACTCGCGCTTTCACGCCTTGCTGCTGGAGGCCTCGGGAAGCACGATGGTGGCGCGCGCCCTGGCGCGGGTGGTTTCGCTGCCGTTCGCTGCCCCGGACGCTTTCGTCTCCGCACAGGCCAAGATTCCGGAGTCGCTGCAGATCCTGAAGACCGCGCAACTGCAGCACCACGAGATACTCGGCGCGCTCGAGGCGCGCTCGAGCGCCCGGGTGGAGCCGCTGGTGCGCGAACACGCACGCATCGCGCGCAAGAATCTCGAGCTCGCCCTGCGCAACAGCGATGCGCTCGAGCAGGTCGTCGGCGCGCCGCTGATCCGCCGGCGCGGCCGCAGCTGAGATGCACGCAGCGCGCCTCTGGTCGGTCCGCCACGCCAGGGGCTTGAGCCGCGCCTACGGCCTTTTCGCGCGCCTCGCGCCCCGGCTCGCCCCGCTCGCTCGCCTTCTCGGCCGCGCGGGGGCCGAGGCCGCCGTGCGCCCGATCGAGCGCGCCGCCAAGCAGTTCCTGTTCGACTGCCGCATGTGCGGCGATTGCGTGCTCTCGGCCACCGGCATGGCGTGCCCGATGAATTGCGCCAAGCAGCTGCGCAACGGTCCCTGCGGCGGGGTGCGGCCCGATGGCGGATGCGAAGTGATCCCGCAGATGCGCTGCGTCTGGCTGGATGCCGAAGAGGGCAGGAAACGGATTGCGCCGCTTGCGGTGGCCCCCGATGCGGCGATTGCGCCGCTGGATCACACGCGAAGCGGCCGGTCTTCCTGGGTTCCGGTCATTTTCCCCGAGGCGGCGCCGAGCGCGGCGCCGCGCACCGACCCCGGGATCGCGCACCCGCGGGAAGCGTTCGAACGCGCATGCGCCGACCGATTCGTGGTCACCGTCGAGCTGGCGCCGCCGGATTCGGCCGCGCCCGCCGGATTCCTCGCGCGCGCGGCCCGCTTCCGCGGCCTGGTGGACGCCATCAACGTCACCGACGGCGCCGGCGGCAACTGCCACATGTCGAGTGTCGCCGCGTCCGCGCTGCTTGCCGCGCACGGCGACATCCCGATCTACCAGGTGGCTTGCCGCGATCGCAACCGGATCGCGATCCAGGGCGATCTGCTCGGCGCGGCGGCGCTCGGCGTGCAGAACATCCTGTGCCTTACCGGCGACGACGTCAGCCAGGGCGACCAGCCGGAAGCGAAGCCGGTGTTCGATCTGGACGCGGTGACGCTTCTCGGGATCGCGCGCCGGATGCGCGAGCAGGGCGCGTTTGCCTCGGGCCGGAAGCTCGAGGCCGCGCCGAACCTGTTTCTGGGCGCGACTGCGAATCCCTTTGCGCCGCCGTTTCACGAGCGCGTCGCGAATCTGGAGCGCAAGGTCGACGCCGGAGCGCGCTTCATTCAGACGCAGTTCTGCTTCGACCTGGAGCGCATGGCAGCCTTCATGCGCGAGGCGCGCGCGCGCGGTCTGCACCAGCGCTGCACCATCATCGCGGGCGTAGGCACGCTCGGCAGCGCAGCGGCGCTGCGGCGGATGGCACAGCGCGTGCCCGGGGTGCATGTTCCCGAGGCGGTGCTGCAGCGCATCGGCCAGGCTGCGGACCAGAGGGCCGAGGGCAAGCGGGTGGCTATCGAGACCATCCAGGCGCTGGCGCGCATCGAAGGCGTCGGCGGCGTGCACCTGATGGGCTACCGCAACGAGACAGTGCTGGCCGAGATCATCGCCGAGTCGGGGCTGCGCGGCCGCGTCCAGGCGCCCGCCGCGGGAACGACCGGCTGAAACGCAGATTGGCAAAGGAGCGACCATGAGCGATATGAGCGAACAGGACAGGCAATTGATGGAATGGCTCGCGGACATGCGCGAGGACGAGGCGCTGCAGCTCGCCAACAAGATGCTGCTGGAGGACGGCGCCGACCCGCTGCGCGTGCTCGAACTGTGCCGCAACGCGATGGACATCGTCGGCCAGCGTTTTTCCCAGGGAGAGTACTTCCTGCCCGAGCTGGTGCTCGCGGGCGAGATGCTGCAGAAAATCGGCGCCGTGGCCAAGCCCCTGATCAAGCAGACCGCGGGCGGGGGACAGCGCAAGCTGGCGAAGGTGCTGATCGGCACCGTGCATGGCGATTTGCACGACATCGGCAAGAACATCGTCACCTTCATGCTCGACATCAACGGCTTCGAGGTGAAGGACATCGGCGTCGACGTGCCGGTGCAGACGTTCATCGACGAAATCAACGGCTACGCACCGGATGTCGTCGGACTCTCGGGTTTCCTCACGCTCGCGTTCGAATCGATGAAGGAAACGATCGCGGCCATCGAAGCCGCGGGCCTGCGCGAGCGGATGAAAATCATGATCGGCGGCGGTCAGATCGACGAGACGGTGCGCGCCTACACCGGCGCCGACGCCTTCGGCAGGAACGCAGTGGATGCGGTGTCGCTCTGCAAGAACTGGGCGGTGGTGGCGGCATGAGCGCGCCGGCCCCCGGCACGCCCGCCGCCGCGACCGGCGCTGCGGCCAAGGCCGCCTACGACAGGCGCTGGCAGCGGATCCTGGACTGCGTGGCGCTCAAGACGCCCGAGCGCATGCCGGTGGTCATGTACGCCACGTTCTGGCTGGCAAAGTACGCCGGCATTACCTATCGCCAGCTGATGTACGAGTACGAAATGACCCGCGAGATCGCCGAGCGCGCGGTCCTCGAGTTCGACCCGGAAGCCTACAACCCGATGGTGCTGCAAAGCGCCTCGGGGCGCGCGCTGGAAGCGATCGGCTTCAAGCAGCTGCAATGGCCGGGGCATGGCGTGCGCGACGACCAGCCGTTCCAGTACCTGGACCGTGAATACATGAAGCCGGAGGAATACGACGATTTCATCTTCGATCCGACCGGCTTCTATCTGCACAACTATCTGCCGCGTGTCGCCTCGGCCTTCGAGGGATTCGAGGAACTGCCGCATTTCCCCGGGCTGCACTACTTCCGGCTGGTCGCCGGGATCCGCCCGTTTGCGCGGCCGCGCGTGCGCGCGGCGCTGGCCAACGTCATGCGGGCGGCCGAGGAGGTGGACCGCTTCGTCGCGCAGCACACCGCGTTCACCGAGCGCATGACGGGCCTCGGTTATCCCTGCACCAACATCGCCACCTCGATCGCGCCCTACGATTTCATCGCCGACTATTTCCGCGGCGCGCGCGGCATGATGACCGATCTGTTCCGCCACAAGGACAAGCTGCTGGAGGCGCTCGACAAGGCGGCGGTGTTCATTCTCAGGCAGACGGTGGCGAGCGCGAAGGCTTCCGGCAATCCGATCGTGTTCATCCCTACCCACTGGGCGCCGGACGCCTTCATGTCGGAGGCGCAGTTCCGCAAGTTCTGGTGGCCGTCGTTCCGCCGGGTGATGATCGGCCTGATCGAGGCGGACCTGGTGCCGATGCCGCTGTGGGAGTCCGATTGCACCAAGCGCCTGGAAATCATCCGCGACGTGCCGCCGGGCAAGTGCATCTACTGGTTCGAGCGCACCGACATGGTGAGGGCGTTCGAAGTGCTGGGCGATGTGACGGCGCTGCGCGGCAACCTGTCGCCCTCGATGATGACCACCGGCAAGCCGCACGAAGTGGACGCGGCGGTGCGCCATCTCGCGGAGAACGTCTTCGCCAAAGGCGGCAAGCTGATACTCGACTGCGCCTTCGGCATACCGGACGAGACACCGGTCGCGAACGTGCGCGCCATGTTCGATGCGGCGCGCAAGTACGCGGGATAGAAAGGACCCCGCAATGGCCGGCGCCAGCGGCTTCGACGTGATGCGCATGCTGGCCCGCGGGCCTGCCCGGCGTGCACGCTCCAGCGTCCAGGACCGGATGCGGCGCCAGGCGATCGAGCGCGTGGAGCGCGAGCCGCTGGTGCACGCGGCGTACCATTTTCGCATCGTGCCGCTGGAGGCGCCGGCGGGACAGGTTCTGGTCGCCGGCGGCGAGCGGCTCGAAGCGCCGCGGCTGCTGCCGCCGGCGGGCGAATTGACGGCATTGGCCTGCGGTGCGGCTACGCTGGGCGCTGCGCTCGAGCACCGCGTCAGCGCGCTGTTCGCCGAACGCCGCGTTTCGCTCGCGCTCGCGCTGGACGATCTCGGCAACGAGCTGCTGCTCGCCGTGACGCGGCGTGCCCAGGACCGGATGCTTGCCGAAGTCAGGCGCCGGGGCCTGACCATGGCCGGCGAGTTGCGCCCCGGCGACCCGGGGCTTGCCCTCGAGGCTCAAGCCGCGGTGCTGCGGCTGGCGCAGGCCGAGCGCATCGGCGTCTCCCTGGGCCGCGGCTCGATGATGCGCCCGGTGAAATCCACCTCGATGCTGCTCGGCGTGGGCATTGCGCTCCCCAGGGCGAGCTGGTCGCGCTGCGATACCTGCCCGAGGCGCGAGCGCTGCTGCGTCGCGCGCGCCGAGCTTCACCCGTGAGCCCCGGGGCCGGGCGTTTTTTTACGCTGCGCTTTCCCCATCTGGATCGGGAGATTCCCGCATCCGGCGGGGAGACGATTTACGAGAGCGCGCGCCGCGGCGGCGTGCGTATCGTCGGCGCCTGCGGGGGCCGCGGCAGCTGCGGCACCTGCATGGTCCGGGTGGTCGCTGGAAAAATGGACCGCAGGCACGGAACGAAGTGGGTCCGCGCCTGCCAGTTGCGCCCGCGTTCGGACTGCGTGCTGGAGCTGGCGCCGCGCTCGACCGCACCGGTGGTGCGCTCGGTCGAGGCCGGGACCGGGGCAGAGTCGCTCGAAATCGCGCCTGCCGTTGTCAGTCGGGATGTCGCGGTTCCGCAGGCCTCCCTGTCCGATCCGCGCGCCGACGCCGACCGCCTGCTAGGCGCGCTCGCGCCGCTCCCGGTGGACCGGCTCGACCTCAGCGCGGCCCGGCGGCTGCCGCAGATGTTGCACCGGGAGCGAGGCTCGCTGCGCGCAAGGCTGCGCGGCAGCGAGCTGATCGGGGTCGCAGCGACGGGAAGTCCTGCGCTCGGGCTGGCGGTGGACCTGGGCACCAGCAATGCGGCCGCTTTTCTCGTCGACCTCGAGCGCGGCAGCTGTCTTGCCAGCCTCGGGATCGAGAATCCGCAGGTCGCATGGGGTGCCGACGTGATCAGTCGCATCAACCATGCGATCGGCTCGCCGGAAGCTGCCGCGGAGTTGCGCACCGCTGCGGTCGCCGCGATCAACGCGCTCGCGCATGATCTTTGCCGCGCGGTGCACGCGAAGACCGAAGATATCGTCGACCTGGTGGTGTGCGGCAATACCGCCATGCAACACCTGTTGCTCGGGCTGCCGGTGCGCCAATTGGGCCGCGCGCCCTTCGTCGCGGCGGTGCGGGAGGCGCTGGAGGTCAAGGCGCGCGATCTCGGCCTGGCGATCTGTCCGGGCGCCTACGTTCACCTGGCGCCGACCATCGGCGGCTTCGTCGGCGGCGATCACGTCACGGCGCTGCTTGCAACCGAAGACCGATGGGCGAAGACGACCACCAGCGTCGTGATGGACATCGGCACCAATACCGAGGTTTCGCTCTATCACCGCGGGGAACTCGTGAGCGCCTCCTGTCCCTCGGGCCCCGCGCTCGAAGGCGGACACATTTCCTGCGGCATGCGCGCCGCCGAGGGTGCGATCGAACGGGTCGCGTTGCGGGACGGCGAGATCGTGATCAAGGTCATCGGCGGCACGGAGCCGGTCGGCCTGTGCGGTTCGGGAGTGCTCGACGCCCTCGCCACGCTGCGGCGCTGCGGGGCCGTCAGCGAGCGCGGCCGCATCGTGGCGCATCATCCGCTGGTGCGCGAGGACCACGGCAAGCGCGCCGCACTGCTCGCCCCCGGCGTCGCGTTCACGCAGGAGGACGTGCGCGCGGTGCAACTCGCCAAGGCGGCGATCCGCACCTGCACCGAAATGCTGCTCGAGCAGGCGGGCATCGAGGCGGCGAGCATCGAGCGTTTCATCATTGCGGGCGCGTTCGGCGCTTATCTCGACGTTCAAAGCGGCGTTGCGATCGGGCTGTTCCCCGACCTGCCGGCCGCGCGCTTCGCGCAGGTCGGCAATGCGGCAGGCGCCGGAGTCAGGCAGATGCTCGCCTCTACGCACGCGCGCAGGCGCGCGGCGCAGCTCGCGTGCCGTTGCCGCTACCTCGAACTCAGCACGCTGCCCGGTTTTCAGAAATCCTTTCTCAACCGAATCGGCTTCGATCCGATTCACGCCGCAAGGAACCCGTCGTGACCGAAGCACCGAATCTCCCGCGCCAACCGGCGCACCCGGACCGGTTCGCCATCTCGATCATCGGCGACCGGATCAATCCGGGATTCAAGAGCACCCGCGAGCTGCTCGACCGCAACGACCTGGCCGGCATCCAGGCGCTCGCCGTCCGGCAGGCGCAGGCCGGAGCTGCCTATCTGGACGTGACCATCGGCGCGCGGGCGGTGACCGAGCCCGATTTCATGGCCGAAGTGATCCGCGCGATCCAGGGCGCGGTGACGCTCCCGCTGTGTTTCGATTTTCCGAGCGCCCAGGTGCAGGAGATCTGCCTCAGGACCTACGACCAGGCGCGCGCCGGAGGCAAGCTGCCGATGGTCAATTCGATCACGGAGCATCGCTGGGACCTGATGGAGCTCTACAAGCTGCGCCCGTTCAAGGTCGTCGTGATGGCCTCCGAGCGCGTCGAGGACGGCGTCCCCAAGGGCAACAAGACCGCGGCCGAGATCGCCTCCACGGCGCGGCGCGCGGCGCTGCGGCTGGGGAACGACTTCGGCATCGCGCTGGACGACGTCTACATCGACATCTCGGTGAGCGCAGTGGTCGCCGATACCCAGGGCCTGAACCGTGCCACGCTCGAGGCGATCCGCACGCTGCGCGCGGATCCCGTCCTTCGCGGCGTGCATCTGATGGGTGGGCTGACGAACATCGGGCAGCAGCTGCCGGCCAAGGCCGCCGACGGGTCCGACCTCAAGCTGGCGCTCGAAAATTCGTTCCTGACGCTCGCCGTGCCCGGCGGCTTCGACACGGTCCTGGGCACGCCCTGGCGCGGCTATGCGCCGCTGCCCGAGGACAACTACGTGTTCGGGGTCTACCGCGAGTTCCTCGAGCAGACCGGGACCAACGCCATGCGCGCGGTACGCAAGCTTTACCGGAAGTAGCCCCTGATGTGCGCGCTTACGCAGCCGGCCTGAGCGTACCGACCGCGACAAACAGCGATTCCACGGCTTCGCGCGCGATGTTTCGGACGATGAACACGATGCGCGTGCTTCTATCGGCGTCGTTCCAGCCCGCAAGCGTGACCGGCGGGTGGATGACGTGCTGGGCCGCCTGCAGGATCACCGGGCCGGGTTCGCCTTCGACGTTGACGATGCCTTTCACCCGCAGCAGGTCGGGCCCGCGCAGCGCGGTCAGCGTCTGCAGCGCCGCATTCAGGCTGTCCCACGTAAAGGGCTGCTCGAAGCGCAGGCTGAAGGCGCGGATCGCTGCGTCGTGATTTCCTTTAAGTTTTTTTCCAAGATACGTATTTCCGTCACCGAGCCAGCGACTGAGTTCCGCGGGAAGGGTCTTCGCGCTTGCCGGCCCGATATCGACCAGCGTCGCCGGGTCGATCTCGCCTTGAATCGCGGTTGAAATCGAAACGAATGGATTGAGCGCTGTTAGACGTGCAATCAAAGCAGAAACTGCATTCGCATCCGCAATATCCGTCTTGCTGAGAACGATCCGGTCCGCTACGGCGGCCTGCTTGACCGCCTCGGGCATCGTGTCGAGCTGGCCCATGCCGTTCACGGCGTCCACCACGGTGACCACGCCGTCGAGCCGGAACTGCGCGCCGAGCAGGCCGTCGCTCTGGAACGAATGCAGCACCGGCACCGGATCGGCGAGCCCCGTGGTCTCGACGAAGACGCGGTCGAAATCGATCACCTCTCCCGCGCGCCGCTTGATGAACATCTCGCGCAGCGTTTCCTGGAGATCGGTGCGCACCGTGCAGCACAGGCAGCCGTTGCCGAGCAGCGTCATCTGCTCCGAGGATGCGGCCACCAGCTGATGATCGATCGCGACGTCGCCCAGTTCGTTGATGATGACGGCGGCGCGGTCCATTCCCGGGTGGCGCAGCAGCTTGCCGATCAGGGTCGTTTTCCCGCTTCCTAGAAACCCCGTGATGAGGGTTATCGGAATTCGGCCCGCGAGGGGATCACGTTTCACACTGTCAATTCAAGAATGTAAAGCCCACCCGCGTGGCGGTCCACAGTGTAAACGATGCGTTTCTCGTCCACGTAGACGTCGTTCAGCTGGATCGCGCCGGTGCGCGAAAGCTTCGGCGCCTCGGGCACGTAATACGCGATCTCCTGCGGCTGGAACGGGTTCGCGAGGTCGTAGGCGCGCACGCCGGCGTTGAAGAATGTGCCGACGATGATCTGCTCCGAGCGGAACGAGGTCGGCCCGGGCTGGTTTTCGTGCAGGTTGTGGGCGCCGAAGCGGCCGCCGCGCTGGATGAAGGCGGCGACCGGCGGCGCGGGGAAGGTGCTGATCGGCACCGGGTTGCGCTCGTCGCGCCCGTCGACGACCCATACCAGCCGCGGCCAGTCGGCGCCGTCGTCGCGCACGCACTCGTCGCTGACGATCAGCAGCTTGCGGCCGAACAGGGGCAGCACGGTGTGGGTGAACCCGTTGAAGGGCGGCGAATGGTTCCAGCGGCCGACGAGTTTCGGGCGCGATTTGTCGGCGATGTCTAGGATCACCGCGCCGCCGTCGATGTAGCCGAGGTAAGCGCGGTCGGGCTGCTGCGGGAAGACATTGGTATTGTGGGCGCGAAAGCCGGTCGCGATGCCCGGATCGAGCCGGGCGGGCGCGGGCGCGGCGTCGCCTTCGCGCGTGCCGGGCAGCCACCAGCGCCCCGCCTCCGCGGGCCTGGCCGGGTCGCGCACGTCGACGATGCGGTAGATCTGGTCGTCCTCCGGATGGCGCGGCTGGAAATCGGCGGCGCCGCTCGACATGTGGACGAATTCGCCGTCTGCGAACCATAGCTGGTGCACGCCGCGGGAATGCCTGCCGGAGGCGTCGAAATGCGAGATGCGCTTCGGGTTTTCAGGCGTGCCGATGTCGAACAGGTCGAACCCGGCCGGCTGCAGCCCGGTTTCGCTGGTCTGGTAGGCCACCGCCATGACGTCGCCCGTCACATCGAGCGAATTCGAGCGCATTTTCGCGTGCGGCAGGTCGGTCTGCACCACGACGCGCGGCGCGCGCGGGTCGGTGACGTCGACGCCGGTGAAGTTCTTCGGCGCCGCCTCGTGGGCGAGCCACAGGATGCGGCGTCCGCCGCGCGTTTGCTGCAGCGCCATGCCCTCGCCGATGCCGCCAAACCCCTGCAATTCGTGGTGGGCGAGGAGTCGCATATTGAAAGAAAGCGCAGCAGCCATTGCGCTAGGTTACTGTTGCGGTAAGAATTCGTGCAAGCGATTACGAGGAGAGGTCATGTCGAGAATCCTGTTGTGTTGCCTGGCGCTGATCTGCAGCAATGCATTTTCCCAGCCTTACCCCTCCAAGCCCGTCAAGTTGATAGTCACCTATCCGCCCGGCGGCAGCTCCGACCTGATGGCGCGCGTCTTCGGCCAGAAGCTGTCCGAAGTCTGGGGCCAGCAGGTCCTCATCGAGAGCAAGCCCGGCGCCGCCGGGTCCATCGGCATGGAATACGCGGCGCGGCAGCCGGCCGACGGCTACACCTTCGTGGTGGGCAACATCGGCCCTGCCGCGGTCAACCCGCTGCTCTCGAAAGTGCCCTACAACATGGACAAGGACTTCGTTCCGGTATCGCTGATCTCGACCGGGCCCAACGTGCTGGTCGTGAACTCGGCCTGGCAGGTGAAATCGTTCGACGAGGTGCTCGCCTACGCACGCGCCAACCCCGGCAAGCTCTCCTACGGCACCAGCGGGCCCGGCAGCGTTTCGCATCTGAGCACCGAGATGCTGAAGAACCTCACCAGGGCGAACATGGTGGAGATCCCCTACAAGGGCGGCGTGCTGGCGGTGCAGGATCTGCTGGGCCAGCAGATCCAGATGATCTTTTCCGATGCGCTCCCGGCGATGGCGCACATCCGCGCCGGCAAGCTGCGCGCGCTGTGCACCACCGGGGCGCAGAAATTCGTGCTGCTCTCCGAGCTGCCGACCTGCGATTCCACGGTGCCGGGCCTGGTGGTGGTGAACTGGTGGGGCGTGCTTTTCCCTGCAGGGGTAAGCAAGGCGATCGTGGACAAGTTTCACGCCGACATGGTCAAGGTGATGCAGGATCCGGTCGTAAAAGGGAAATTCGCCGATCTCGGTGTCGAGGCGGTGAGCAGTAGCCCCGCGCAGTTCGGCGCCTTCATCAAGACCGAGATGGACAAGTTCACGAAACTGATCAAGGAAGCGAACATCAAAGTCAATCCATGATGTACAGCTGCGCGCCGCGTTCCTCCGGCTCGGAATCGGTGGTGAAGACCAAGAGGCGCGGCAGCCTCAAGGTCGACATCCATTGCCATTACCTGAACCCGGAGGTTGCGGCGAAGGTCGCGCACCTGAATCCCGCGCCGCACGAGCCGTCGGTCAGGTTCGCCAACGCGCTGACGCGCGAAGTCAACGTCAAGCAGATGAAGGACCGCGCGCCGATGCTCTCGGACGTTGAGGTCCGGCTCAGGCACATGGACCGCATGGGCATCGACATCCAGGCGGTATCGCCGGCGCCGAACCAGACCTACTACTGGACCGACCCGGGGCTGGGCGCGGAACTGGCGCGCGCGGTGAACGAGCGGCTTGCGCAGATCGCCGCCAGGTGGCCCGACCGCTTCGTGGGCCTGGGCACGGTGCCGCTGCAGGATCCCGGTCTTGCGGTGTCGGAACTGGAATATGCCGTCGAGAAGCTTGGCTTGCGCGGGGTCGAGATCAATCCCAGCGTGAACGGGATGGATTTGACGGACATGAAGTTGAATCTTGAGGATTTCTTCCGGAAAGCCGAAGACCTAGACATCGTCATCTTCATGCATCCCATCGGCTTCACGCAGGGCGAACGGCTGATGGACCACTATTTCAACAACGTGATCGGCAATCCGCTCGAGACCACCGTGGCGGCGAGCCACCTGATCTTCGACGGCGTCATGGAGCGCCACCCGAAGCTGAAAGTCGTGCTGCCGCACGCCGGCGGCTACCTGGCGCACTACTGGGCGCGCATGGACCACGCCTGGAAGGCGCGGCCCGATTGCCGCACGGTGATCAAGAAGAAGCCTTCGAAATCGCTGGAGAAGTTCTACTTCGACACCATCGCCTTCGATCCCGGGATGCTCGAGCACCTGATCGAGCGTTTCGGCGCCGGCCACGTCCTGCTCGGCACCGACTACCCTTACGACATGGGAGTCGAGGATCCGGTAGGTTTTATCAATAAAATCTCAAAATTGAGTTCCAAAGATAAGGACAAGATCATGGGGCAGAACGCCGCGCGGCTGCTCGGGATTTCAGGTACCAGTCGAGGATCTGCTCGCCGTTCCAGTGCAGCACGCCGCGGCGGCGGTTGATGGCTTTGTAGACCTGCTCCAGGTACTTGATGCGGAACGGCTGGCCGCTGATGTAGGGATGGATCGCGATCGCCATGATCTTGGCGCGCCCTGCGCCTTCCTCGTAATAGCGCTCGAAGGTGTCGAGGCACTTCCTGCTCCAGTAGGCCGCCTCGTGGTGCTGCACCAGCATCATCGGGATGTCGTTGGTCTCGACTGAATAGGGCAGCGTGACGAGCGGCCCGCTGGCGGTATTGATCTGGGTCGGCTCGTCGTCGTAGACCCAGTCGCCGATGTATTTCACGCCCGCTGCAGCGAGGTTTTCGGGCGTGTCGAGGGTCTGCGTGAGACCCGGCCCGAGCCAGCCCAGCGGCCGCTTGCCGGTGAATTTTTCGATCGTGTCCAGGGACCGTTTGATCATTCCCGGCTGGTCGTTCTCGCGGTGGATCGGACCCTGCTCATAGCTGTGGCCCATGAATTCCCAGCCCGCCTCGAGGCAGGCCCGCGCCACGCGCGGGTAATCGACGCAGACGCGCGCATTCAGCGCCAGGGTCGGCCGGATGCGCAGCCGGCGAAACAGCGCTTCGAACCGCCAGAAGCCGACCCGCATGCCGTACTCGTGCCAGCTCCAGTTGGCCACGTCGGGCAGCAGCACCGCGCCGGTGGGCGCCGGCAGCACCTGGCGCGCCATGGCGCGGGCAATGTCCCACACCTCGAGGTTGACGATGGTCCAGACGACCACGCG